>CAZEJG010000005.1:2458-186265 GCA_964511625.1 uncultured Hoeflea sp. | reverse complement strand
CGAGTTCAAATCTCTCCGGCAGCACCAGTTTTTCTCAATTCTTACGATCTTTGCCCAGACGCCGGTATTCGCTTTGCGGTACTCTTGACCAGTCGCGCGGTCCTTCGAAGCTCGAAACACTCGGACCCGAGCGGCTCTGAGTAAAGATGCCACAATATCCCGTCCTGCCCACCGTTCTCGATAGTTGCAATCGCCGGTCACCGATATAGAGTTCTAATTTAGCAGGTTTCAGGCTCGACTATCAGCGTGGAAAGACGGGGCGGATGCGAGAAGAACTGTCGTCGGAGCAGGCCGGGCGGCCTGACGAAGCCGCGAACACGAACGAGCTGATCGCAGCGATCTATGCCACCACACTGTCCCCGCACGACTACGATGCAACATTCGACAAGCTCGAAGCCTTGATCTTCCCTGACGCGGCAATTCCGGCGGAGAAGAGTGGGTTCGACAGTGCTGCGCTTACCCATATCGACATGGCCAGAAACATCCAGGAGCGTATCCGCAAGGTACCGGCGCTTGCGCAAAAGCTCGAGGGAATCGTCGAGGCTATTCCCAATCCGTCCTTCGTGATTTCAAGGTCTGAAGCGGTGCTTGCGGTCAACCGTATAGCCCGGGCGCCTTACGAGCGAACTCCGACCCGCTTGCAAGAGCTCGTGCCGGACGACGCTACGCGCGACCAGATAAGAAGATACGTCCTCAAGAATAGCGCCTCGGAGCCTATCACCATCGCGGGCTTTATCGATCTCCGGCGTGACCGCTCGGGACGGATGATGGTCAGTTGCATCGACCCCGACATGGTTGACGGAACCGATGGGCTTTTCTTGCTCTCGGTGATCAATTTCGGATTTGCCGAAGCTTCGGTTCGCGCCTTCCGAGGCGCCTATGACCTCTCCGTCGCCGAGGCGGAGGTCGCGGTGATGGTCGCCAGGGGTCTGCGCATCGCCGAGATCGCGGAGAGACGGAGCGCCTCTGTCGATACCGTGCGCACGCAGATCAAGTCGATCAAGAGCAAGACCTCGGTGCGCGACCTGCCTGAACTCGTCCGGCTTCTGTGCGGTTTCGAAGCCGGCACACTCATCCCGTCATCGTTCAAACCGGCCGCGGTGCTGGCCAGAACCGCGCCCGTAAAACTTCGGCAGAGTATGAAACTAAGCGACCAGAGAAACCTCGACTATCTCGAACAGGGAGCTGCCGACGGGATGCCCGTCGTCCTGTTTCACAACGTGCCATACGGTGTTGAACTTCCGGAAGCAGCCATCGCCCAAGCTCACCGGCACGGCCTGCGCATCATTGCTCCTTTCCGACCGGGATTCGGTCGCTCCGATCCGGTCACCGGATTGTCGCAGGACGATCTCGTCACCCGAAGCGCCGACGATCTCCACGAATTGCTGCAAACGAAAGGCATAGGTCGCGCCGCACTGGTCAGCCATTCGACCGGTGCGCCCTTCGCGCTTCGCTATGCGCGGCTTTATCCCGAGGCGGTTTCGCGCCTCATCGGGGTCTCGCGCGCGCCCGCCTGGCGCACCGAGTGGCTGGAGCAAACCCCGCAGCGGCAACGCTTCATGCTCGGCCTCGCCCGGCACCTGCCGCAACTCCTGCCGGTTACCGCTCGCGCAATGGTCGCCTGCTTGGACAGCCGCTATGCAGGCGATTTCGTCGCCCATGCCTGCAAGGACGGTCCGGCCGACGCAAAGGCGGTTCGCAACCCGGAAACGCTCGACCTGATCGCCGGCGGCTGTGTCGAGGCGTTGCGTCATCATGTCGACGGTCTCCGCCAGGAATGCCTGATCGTCCAGAGCGACTTCACGGATGAAGCGCGTGCGACACCGCACAAGTTCCATATCCTGCACGGGGACGACGACCACATCGTCCCTTTGGTTCAAAGTCAGACCTTCGCCGAAGATGTGCCCGGCACCACGATCGAGATCGTGAAGAGCGCCGGACAACTGCTCTTCTACAGCCATTGGCAGATCGTGCTCGACGCGATCCTTTCCGGCCGTTCCGCCGCAGCGCGCTGAGAACCGGAACAAGCAGACCCCGCACTTTTGTATCCGCGGAAACGGTTGCCGCCGAGGCGGGGCGGGAAACGAAGTTTCACCGCTTACCCACAAGTGGGTATGCGCAGCTGTTCGCCATGCCATTACGTTTAACCCGTGAGGAAGGACTGCTTGTGCGGGAGGCCCTTGGGGGGCCGGCTTCCGCGTTGCGCCTTCCTCATCCGCTGCCTTGAAGTAGACCACGGGGAAATCGGAATGGCGATAGCGCGCATGTTTGCCTGCATGGGCATTGCAATGGTGGCTGCTTCGCCGGCTTCCGCCCAACAGAATTCGTATGGCGGCTACGATATCGTTGCGGCCCCTCAGCGGGAATACTTCTACGGCGATATGCGCGGCTGGGGGGTGTTTGCCGCCAATATGAACGGCAGGTTCGCCTATTGCTTCGCCGAACGCCTCCGCAGCGACGGTTCCGCGGTCCGGGTCGGATTTGACGGCGGCCAATGGCAGATCGCGGTGCCGATCCCGTCGCGGCCGGATTGGGAAGGCACGCTTCGGATCGACGGCGAAGGCTCGGGACAAGGCTACAGAAAGGGCGGCGAGTACATCTCCGGGACGGCGAACGGGTCCTGGACGATCGCGTGGCTCGGAATGGCGGAGCTCGAAGGCGTCCGCAAGGGCGGAACAGCACTTCTGAGCGTCGGCAAGTTCGACTACGACTTCTCGCTCGCCGGCGCCACCGCGGCCACGCTGAAGGTTCAGGAATGCGTCGACCGGTCCGGGCAAACGGCCTCCGTACCGGCTTCGAGCGGCGGGCAGAACGAGCCGACCGAGGCCGCTGTGGCACACTACGGCGTCGCCGGTTCCTGGGTGATCAACGAAATACGCGCCCGCGGAAGCACGATCGCTTGCGAGACCTACGACACGCGCAAGAACAATCTGCGTTTCGAGATCGATCGCGACAACAGCTATATCGATTTCAAGGATGGCGGTCCCATGGGCAGCCTTGGCACGCGCGCGCCCGTCGGGGTCGCATTCGGTCCCGGCGACACGCCGACGACCGTCGAGGCGGAGTTCATCGAAGGACGCGACGGCGACACATGGGGCCGCATCACGGAAGGACGTTACGACGGCCCCGGCCTCATCGATGACGCATTTCTCAACGCCAGCCGGGTCTCCTTCACTGGTTCCAATATCATTCTCGATACTGACCTCGTTGGCAGCAATCGGGCACTGAAGGCGTATTTCGAATGCAGCAGCAGAATTCAGTGATCCGGGCTCGCCCGGAGCCGGTTCCCGGAAAACCCGTCAGCAGACTGAAGAAGCAGCAACCGAGCGGCCGATCATGACACTCCGCAATTTTTTAGAAAAGGACTAACCGCCATGCGATTTCTCTTCATAGCAGCCGGGCTTCTGCTCCTCCCCATCGCGGCGGCCCAGGCAAAGCCGTCAAGTTTCCAGCGGTCCTGCGACGACATCCGGATCGAGGTCACGTCGAGCGGGGCCTACCTTTCGGCGCAGTGCCGCGACGGCCAAGGCCAGTACCGCGCGACCGACATGCGTCTGATCGGCTACCAGAACGATGATGGTTATCTGATCAGATACGGCTTCGAGAATTCCTCTTTCCAACACAGCTGTGACCAGTACTGGCTCGAAGTCACCGACGGCTGGGTGGCGCTGCACGGCAACTGCCGAAGTCGAGACGGCAGCTACGTCGAGTCCGAGATCGAACTCCAGGGCATCGAGAACATCGGCGGCCAGTTGATCGGCTTCTGATCCCAGAAGCGGCAAAGTTCGTTCAACCGCAATTGATGCCTGAAAAACATGTTCAGGAGCGACTGATGAGTCTGAAATTCCTTCGCACCTTTCTCGCAGCGAGCCTCGGATTGGCCGCCGGAGCCATTGTTCAACCGTCCTTTGCGCAATCTGGAGGCGAGCGCTACTGCCATCAATACGCCTCCATCGTCGCAAGCATCGCTGGAGACGCAATCAGGCAAAATCCGAATTGCCTCGACTTCAGCCGCGGCGTCCACGCAGTTGAAGACATGCATTTTAGCTGGTGCATGCGAAACTCGCGGTCGACGGTCGACGGCGCCGCAGACAACATCCGCCGTCTCGCGCGCGAATGCTCTGGCGGCAGCGCGCGGAACAACGCCGCCCCGAATGGCAGATGGCAGTTCTGCGCGCAGGAAAACGGCTTCTGTTCAGCGCCGCCCGGGGCGACGATCCGCTACGGAGCGAACCGACAATTTGCCAAGCGGCGAAGCGCCAATGGCGGTCTTCCATGCACGAACCGGGTCTTCGGCGATCCGATCCCGAACGTTTTGAAGGCTTGTTACTACTATACGCGATGACGCCCGAAATCAGGTCGTGAATATTGGAGAATATGATGAGGTTGACTGGCATTACCGCACTCGCATTTTTTCTGGCTGCCGGCGGCCATGGCGCCGCTCAGTCCATTGACACCGGCCACTACTACACGCTGTCGACAGAGTTTCGCGGCGGCGACATGCGCCTCGACGTCTACAACGGAGGCGCGAAGAACAACATGACCCATCTCGCCCCCGCGCAGGATGTTTCCGGCCAATATTGGCGGTTTAGTCCGGCCGGAAACGGGTACTGGAAGCTCTCGACCATGTTCCGCGGCGCCAATATGTGTCTCGACGTCTTCAATGGCGGCGCGATGAACAACCAGGTGCATCTTGCGCCCTGCGGCAATTATTCCGGCCAGCTCTGGGCGTTGCACCCCCGCGATCAGGCCTACAAGCTGACAACCTCGTTTCGCGGCGACGGCATGTGTCTGGATATCTTCAACAGCGGCGCGAACAACAACCAGCCCCATCTGACGCCCTGCGGAAACTATTCGGGCCAGCTCTGGTATCTCAACCCTTCATGGAAGGCGGTGCAATGAGCCTCATATCGCCGGCGGCGTACCGACTGCGCCTGGCGGTCCTTTTCGGGGGGCTTTCGGCAAGTTTTTTGTTCGTGCTCCCTGACAACGCCGCAGCCTCGACCGCCGATTGTGAAATCGTGTCCGAGGGCGCCGTCCTTCTCGACGGCCAGTGCGAATTCAATACGACCGATTCCGCCGGTTCGTTTGAACTGAGCGCCGAGGGCATTCATGCCTCCGTGCTTGTCAGTTCCGAAGGCAATGGTGGCGTCGCCTTCTACGAGAACGAGACCGGACGCGGAGAAGCGGGCGCCTGGAAACTGGGAGAGGTCACACGGAACGGCGCATGCTGGGGCAACCAATACGGGCGCATCTGTGCATGGGCTGCAGGAACACGGACGTCACAGAAACAAGCTGCGCCGCCATTGCCGCCCCAATCGGGAGGCAAGCCGGAAAAAAGCCTGATGGCGACGGTCGGACAATGGAATGTGTATGCCTACAGCTCCGGACCGAACGTTGACCGAAATGACTATTGCTCTGCCTTGAAGATAATCGGCAGCGAACTGGGTGTCTATTACACCTTCGACGGCACCACATTCGGCTCGGGGTTTTCCGGTTACGGTTCAGCAGCCAGTGATGGTCCGATCGATGTGGCGATTTGGTTCGACGACAGTCCGCGCCCGACCGGATATCCGACGCGAATGGTCCTGCAAGAAGACGGGGATGGTTTTGCCTGGCGCATGCAGTTCGAGACCACTGCAGATAACAATTCTGACCTGCATGGAACGAAGAACGTCGTTCACTACGCCTACAGGGTCGATGGCAAAGATCACGTCGAATCCTTCCCTCTACTCGGAAGCATGGACGCTCTGCAGGTGCTCCACGATTGCATGTACTGAGGCCGGCGTCGATCCGGTTGTTGCTAACGGAAGAGCGCCGGGCCCGCCGGACTTCACTCGTAGCTCGCCTGCTTGCGCCTCAGCGCGGCCTGGGTTTCCGAGACGCGGATGGCGTCGCCGAGGGTGTTGACGCCGGCGGCGGCAAGCGGGCCGAGGAGGGCAAGGAACACTTTCGCCGTTGCCAGCGAATCGCCGAGCGCGGTGTGGCGGACCTCGTCGGGGAGGTCCACCCGGTAGATTTCGGCGAGACGGTCGAGGGTCAGGCTGTCGCCGGTCCCGTGGATGTGGGCCGCGAGCAGCACCGTATCGAGAACCGGGTTGTGGAAGGCCTGGCCCGATTCTGTTCCGGCCATGGTCAGGAAACGCATATCGAAGGGCGCATTGTGGGCCACCAGCACGGCGTTTTCCGCGAAGCGGGCGAAACGGCGAACCGCCGGGCCGGCCGGCTCGGCGTCGGCCACCATGGCGTCGGTGATGCCGTGGACCTCGGTGGAGCGCCGCGGGATGGCGCGGCCCGGATTGACCAGTTCGTCGAAGATCTCGTTGTCGAGTAGCCGGCCGTTGACGATGCGCACGCCGGCGATCGAGACCATGCGGTCGCCGCGCGAGGGTTCCAGACCGGTGGTCTCGGTATCGAAGACAACGACGGTGAGACTGGTAAGCGGCCGGTCGACGAGATCGGACGGCGGCTTCTCGTCGAAAATGTCGAAATCATAGACGGGCATGCGCTCGATCTGGCGCGGCGTGATCACCGGCAGGCGGGACATGTCGCGCATCTGCAGCGGGATGCGGAAGCGGGCGCGAGCGGCCGTATCTCCGGTCTCGCCGGGCAGCCGGTCTGACCAGATGTCGGAGGCGTGACGGGCAAGGACGTCGGCAGCCGTCACCGGACCCAGATCGTGATCGAGCGCCGAGCCCAGCCAGCGGTCGATCGAGCGGATGGCGACGGGTTCGCCGATCCACTCGATGTCGAGAAAACCGGTCTCTTCTCCCGGCACTGCGCTCAGCACGATGTCGCTGCCGCCGCGCTTGGCGGCCCATTCGCACAGGCGCGCCACGAGCGCTGCCATTGCTGCGCTGTCGCACAGAACGGCGATCTGCGGCTCGGCGCGGGTGGCGGGCGTCGTCTTGAGCCGCAGCCGGTCGCGCACGAGTTCGAACAGGGTGCTCGCCAGCACCGGACCCATCGGCCATGTGCGGGATAATTCCTCGATCGCCAACCGGTCGAGTTCGTCGCTGGTCCGCGCAAGCCAGCCGATTTCGTCCATGATGGAGCCGGTGAGCGCACGGGCACGGTCATCGAGACTTCCGGTCGCCGCCAGCATCTCGCCGATCAGATGCAGCGACCCGGCGTGCTCGCGGATGCGTTCGGCGAGTGCCACCACCTTGCGCTCGGCCTCGGCGCTGGCGGCCAGCATCTCCGTTTCGTCGCTGAAGGTCAGCACATAGCCTTGCGGCTCGGGGCTGCCGGGCACCAGGGTGAGCGTCATCATGGCTTCGACCGTGGTTCGGCCATCGGCGCAGAGCGCAGCGAACGGTTGTGACAGGCCCAGATCGTGGGTGGTGTGGCGGCCGTCGCGAAAGCGTTTTTCAAGCCGCGCGAGATTGTGGCGCACCGGCCCGGGCGCCAGCACGTCGAAGACCGGCCGGCGCAGCCCGATCGTGCCGACCTCGGCGAGGATCTCGACGGCCGCCGGGTTGTAGAGCAGGATCTCGTGATCCCTGTTGCAGATGAGAATGCCGTCTGAGAGATCGTGGAGAATGGTCTCGAGCCGCGCCTTTTGCCGCTCGGCGCGGGCGGTCGCCTCGCGCACCGCCTCGTCGCGCGCCCCGCGGGCCTTGTCGAGCGCACGGGAGAGATCGGCCAGCGCCGGACCGAGATAGCCGAGATAGCGCGCTTCCGGCATCGCCTCGTGAGACAGCACGTCGGCGTGGGCGGCGGCGTGGGCGTAGCGGCCGAGCCGTTCGAGCGGACGGGCGACGTGAGTGTCAAACTGCAGCCAGATCGCGGTGAGGATGGCGAGAATGCCGAAGCCGGAGACGATCACCGCGCGCAGGACGTAGACGTGATCCTCCGCCGCCACCGCGCGCAGCGCGACATAGCCCGCGCCGGCGACAAGCGCGACGGTTGCGATCGCCGCCAGCAGGAAGAAGAGAAAGACCCGGAGCCGCAGCGAGGTACGCGCGGCGATCCTGTCGATGACGCTCATGAGCCCGCCTCCTTCCCGGCGACGAGGCGGTCGAGGTCGGCAAGCGCGAAGGGCTTGGCAATATAGGCATCGGCACCGGCCGCAAGCGCCTTCAGACGCGCCACGCTTCCCGCCCGCGCCGAGGCACAGATCAGTACGATGTCGGGAAGCCGGTTCCTGATGTCCTGGATCAGCGCATAGCCGTCGCCATCTCCCAGAACAACGTCGACGATGGCGACGGCCGGGCGGCCGCCATCATCGAGACAGGCCATCGCCTCGGCCTCGCTGTTCGCGCAGATGACCGTCCAGCCACTCTCCTCGAAATGGCGTGGCAGCCAAGCAGCCATCGCCTTTTCGTCGACCACGATGAGGATCTCCCGGCTCATGCCCTTTGCCTTCCGTAGCTGCTCCGCCCGTCTCCTGAAAAGCGGCGGACGAAGCCCCTCAGAACGAGAAAAAGCACGCGCGCGCTCACGGGTTCAGCTGTCCCCCCCGGCACACGGCGGCGAAAAGAGGTTCGTCGGGCGCCACGTCCGACCAGGTGGCATCTTCCGGCAGACCGTCTTCAGAGAACCTGGTGTCGGCAGACAGTGCGGCGATGCGGTTGTTCTCGCAATCGGCCACCTGAAGCAGGCTGGCCGTCGGCGTATAGCGCTGGAACAGGTAGACCTGTGCGAGCCGCAGGCCCGGCTGGGCCGGATTGGTGCGGATGGAGTTGCGGTCGATCGCTGCAAAACGGGTGACCTTGGGCACGATGTAGGTCCACGGCTCGAGGAAACTGCTGGAGGTTCCGGTGCGGATCACTTGCACGCCCTCCGGCAGTTCCGTCTTGAAGCGGTCGAACCAGGTATATTCGTTGTAGAGATGCGCCCCCAGAATGCCGATGGCGACGCCGGCCGGCAGGGCCCAGCCCGGCATCGGCACGCGAAGCACCCGCTTGAGGAACAACAGGATCCCGGCGACGGCGACGCCGAAGAGGATCGGACCGAGAAGATTGAGGATATTGGCCATTCCGAATTTCCGTTTTGCGACTTTCGCAGCGATCAGGTCCGGCCGTAGCCGAGACTGGACTGCAGAGACTTGACGACGGCGAAGGCGTCGCGGAGGTGATTGCGTTCGAGCGCGGAGAGGCTAGACGGGAGCACGAAGTTGTCCGGCTTCAGACCCTCGCGGACCTGCCTTGCCTGATGCTGCAGGCGCACCATGGAGATGAGATCGAAGGCGTCGAGCAGGTCGGCGCCACCGGACTCCGACAGGACGTTGCGCCGGGTCGCCTCGATCAGCCTTTCGCGCGTGTTGACCGGTTCGATCGCACCCTTGAGCGCGTAGACACGGCCGAGGTCGACGATAGGTACGACTCCGGAATGCTTCATGTCGATCGTGTTCTTGTGCTCGCCGCCGCGAATCAGCGCAAAACCGCGGAACAGGCCGAGCGGCGGCTGGTGCTTGAGCGAATTGCCGATCATGTGGGACTGGAAGATCGAATCCTGCCGCGCCATGGCAAGCGTGTGTTCCTGCAACCCCTCGTGGAGCGTGAAATCGCCGTCGATGGGACGCAGGTCGAACATGACGCTCGCCAGCATCTGGGCCATCGGCTCAGGCACACGGATCCATTTCTCGAAATAGCCCCGCCAGACCGAGACCGGTTGCCGCCAGCGCGGATTGGTCGCCATCATGTCGCCCGGGCAGTAGACATAGCCGGACGCGTGCAGTCCGTCGGAGACAAATTTCGCGAAGTCAGTGAAATAGGCGCCATGCCTGTCCTCGTCGAAGTCATCGGAGAGGAACAGGCAATTGTCCTGGTCGGAAACGCCCGTCTGTTCGCGCCGTCCCTGGCTGCCGCAGGCAAGCCAGAGCCAGGGTACCGGCGCCGGTCCCAGCTTCTCCTGCGCCAGCGCGATCAGCCGCCGTGTCACCGCATCGGCGATCGAGGTGATCATGCGACCGATCTGGTGGGCGGGAACGCCAGAACCCACCAAGTGGGCAAGCAGGGTGGGGATCTCGGCGGTGACTTCCGCCAAACCGGCATAGTCGGTCTTCCCCGCGATGTCGCGGATGAGGAAGACAGCCGAAACCGAGTGGCGGCGCACCAGATCGGTCTGGGTGAGAATGCCCACCGGCTTGCCGTCGGCGACCACGGGCAGATGACCGAAGCCGCGCTCGCTCATCGCCACCACCGCGTCGAAACCGGTCTGTTCCGGCGAGGCGGTGAACGGATTAGCCGTCATCACCTCGGAGACCGGCGTATCGCCCGGACGGCAGTCGGCGACGAAGCGGGTCATATCCCGCGCGGTCAGAATTCCGGCGAGCGCGCCGGAGGCGTCGACGGCGAGCACGCAGGAATAGCCGCGTTCGTCCATCTGCCGCGCCGCCTCGCGCAGCATGGTATCGGCCGGACAGGTAAAGGCCGGCTTGGTCATGAGTTCGCCGAGCGGGCGGGCAAGCCAGCCTTCGGCGGCCGGAGAACCCGCGGTCGCGGCCGCGCGGCGCTTGCCGGCGCGATTGAAATAGGCGTCGACAACCGGCTGTTCGCGCACCAGGGCGCGGAAGGTCTCGCCGGGAATGTCATAGAGCACGGCGTCGCTCGCCGCCTCGACGGAATGGACGGCATGGCCTTCGCCCAGAAGCGCCAGCGCGCCGAAATAGTCGCCGTCGCGAAGCTGCGAGATCAGCGTCCCCTCGCGGGAGACGAGATCGATCGTACCTTCGACAATCAGCGTGAAATCCGCAACCCGCTCGCCCGCAGCCAGCAGTGTCGTACCCTTTTCAACTTCCCGCCGGGTCACGACTTCGGAAAGCTCGTCGATGGTTTGAGCGTCGAGCGCATCGAAAGGATGAAGCCGGCGGACAAATCCGGTAAATGCTTCACGCATCGAACGACCCCCTCTTCCCTGACATCATCCTCTCCAGAAACAATGAACCCCGGCAAGGCCGGGGTCCATCTTTTTCGGGTTCAGCCCACATGTGGTCCCGGTCAGGGGACTTAGTGGGAGGTAGCCGCCCCGGCGCCGCGCGGAATGCGGACCGATTCGACCAGATCCTTGATTTCCTGCGGCGGTTCGTCGGTCGCCTTCGACACGAAGTAGGCGACCGCGAAGTTGATGACCGCACCGACGGCTCCGAAGGAGGTCGACTTGATCGAGAGCAGCAGCGGATCGCTGTCCGAGAAGGAGTTGGTGTCCGGAATGAAGAACCAACCCTTGTGCAGGAAGATGTAGATCACGGTGATCAGCAGACCTGCCAGCATGCCCGCCACGGCGCCCTTGTTGTTGATGCGCGTCGAGAAGATGCCCATCATCAGCGCCGGGAAGATCGATGCCGCGGCAATACCGAAGGCGAGAGCCACCGTCTGTGCCGCAAATCCCGGAGGATTGAGACCCAGGTAGGTCGCCACCGCGATCGCCACCGCCATCGCGACGCGAGCAGCCATGAGCTCGCCCGCTTCGGAGATGTTCGGGTTGATCGCACCCTTGATCAGGTCGTGACTGATCGCAGAGGAGATGGCGAGCAGCAGGCCTGCAGCGGTCGACAGAGCGGCGGCGAGACCGCCGGCTGCGACGAGTGCGATGACCCAGCCCGGAAGATCGGCGATTTCGGGATTGGCGAGAACGAGGATGTCACGGTTGAACGTGGTCAGCTCGTTGCCCTGCCAGCCGCGTTCGGCAGCCGTCTGCATCACCGGGGAATCGGCCGGTGCGGCGTCGTTGTAGAACTGGATCTTTCCATCCCCGTTCTTGTCTTCGACTGCAAGCAGACCGGTGACCTGCCAGTTGGCGAACCATTCGGGCAGATCGTCCTGCGCGATGGCTTCACCCTGGACGCCGTTCGGCCACATGGTGGTCATGATGTTCAGGCGTGCCATCGCACCCACGGCCGGAGCGGTGAGATAGAGGATGGCGATGAACACCAGCGCCCAACCGGCCGACGAGCGGGCGTCAGCCACGCGCGGAACCGTGAAGAAGCGCACGATCACGTGCGGCAGGCCGGCGGTACCGATCATCAGCGACATGGTGAACAGGAACATGTTCAGCATGGTGTCGTGACGCTCGGTGTAGGTCGAGAAGCCGAGATCGCGCAGCACGCCTTCCAGCGTCGCGAGGATCGGCTGGCCGCTGCCGACATGGTCGGAGAACAGGCCGAGCGGCGGGATCGGGTTGCCGGTCAGCTGCAGCGAGATGAAGATCGCCGGAATGGTGTAGGCGAAGATCAGAACCACATACTGCGCCACCTGGGTGTAGGTGATGCCCTTCATGCCGCCGAGAACGGCGTAGACGAACACGATCGCCGCACCGATGTAGAGGCCGGTCGCCGCGTCCACTTCCAGGAAGCGGGCGAAGGCGACGCCGACACCGGTCATCTGGCCGATAACGTAGGTGACCGAGGCGACGATGAGGCAGACGACGGCCACCATGCGGGCGGTCGACGAGTAGAACCGGTCGCCGATGAACTCGGGAACGGTGAACTTGCCGAACTTGCGCAGGTAAGGTGCCAGCATCATGGCCAGCAGCACGTAGCCGCCGGTCCAGCCCATCAGGTAGGCCGAGGCATCGTAGCCGCCGAAGGCGATGATGCCCGCCATGGAGATGAAGGACGCCGCCGACATCCAGTCGGCGCCGGTGGCCATGCCGTTCATGACCGGGTGAACGCCGCGACCCGCGGCGTAGAATTCGCTCGTGGTGCCCGCTCGGGCCCAGATCGCAATGCCGACATACAGCGCGAAGGTCGCGCCGATCACCAGCAGATTAAGGGTATATTGGTCCATCTCTCCCCCCTATTCCTCATCGACGCCGTATTCCCGGTCCATCTTGTTCATGCGGAACGCATAGAAGAAGATCAGAACCAGGAAGACGAGGATCGAGCCCTGTTGGGCGAACCAGAATCCGAGATCGGTACCGCCGATGGCAATGCCCGACACCAGCGGCCGCAGCAGAATGCCGAACCCGAACGACACAAGTGCCCAGATGACCAGAAGAATGATCATCAGGCGCACATTGGCCTTCCAGTAGGCCTCACCATTTCCGTTATTACTCATTTGCTCCTCCTCAGCACTCCGATGGCGGCAGGAGGCCACCAGGAGCGAAGTTCCAAAAAAGACGTGGAATGGCCAAAGGCCCGATATTCGCGGAGAACTTGTCGTCGCTCCTGCACGGAATACCGTGCCTGTCCTCCCCACATCTCCCCCGGTTGGCAGGTTATCCCCGGCGTCGTTCCGTCCTCACCGCTCCGGCACCTCCACCGGGATAACGCAGTTCGGACCGGACGCGCCGACCCATGCAACCGTGGCAGACGGTATCGCAAAGCGTTCACGATGCAAAAGGGATATTAGCTCAATCCCATGATAACTTTGGACTACAACTAAAGTCGCATAAGAAGTACCCGGACCTATACTTCAGGGCCGCAAGGAAGGCGCCGAAGGCTGCTTCAGAGCGCGGAAATATAGCCAGCCAGACGCCTGGCCGAATCCTCGACCTGGTCGATGCGGCGGAGGAAACAGGCGCGCATGAACTCTTCGCCGCCGGGGCCGAAGGCGGTGCCCGGCGCCAGCCCGACATTGGCGCGGTCGACGATGTCGATCGCCGCGGGCCTTGTGTCGGTGAGGCCGTCGATCTTGAAGAAGGCATAGAACGCGCCCTCCGGACGATCGATGACAACCCGGTTCGTCGACTGGAGAATGTCGCAGAAGACATCGCGCGCCTTGTGGGCGAGCGCCACCTGTTCCTCGACGAAGTCGTCCCCCTCGGCGATCGCCTTGAGCGCGCCCTTCTGCATGAACTGGGCCACGCCGGAGGTGGAATACTGCACGAGATTTTCGAGCGCCTGGCCGATCGCCGGCGGCGCCACGATCCAGCCGACACGCCATCCCGTCATTGCCCAGTTCTTGGAAAAGGAGTTGACGTAGAGGATCATGTCCTCGGGTTCGGAGACGTCGAGGAAGGAAGGCGCCCTCCCGCCGGCATAGTAGAAGCGCGAATAGATTTCGTCGGCGATGATCCAGAGGCCGTGCCTGCGTGCAACGGCGAGGATGGCGGCGAGATCCTCCCGGCTCGCCACCCAGCCCGTCGGGTTGGATGGCGTATTGATGAACAGTGCCCGGGTGCGCGGCGTGACGGCGGCCTCGAAGCGGTCGAGATCGAGCGACCAGCGTCCGTCCTCGACATCCATAACGAAGGGCACCGGCGTGCCGCCTGACAGCGCGAAGGCAGCCGGCAGGTTGGGCCAGGACGGCGAGAGGTACAGGATCTCGTCACCGGGGCCCGACACTGCCTCGATGGAAAGCTTGATCGCCTGCATGCCCGACCCCGTGACGGTGAAGGCCTCTATCGGGCGTGTGACGCCGAACTGGCGGCGGTAATAGTCGCTCAGCGCCTGGCGCAGCTCGGTGATGCCGCGCTGCTGGGTGTAGAAGGTCTCGCCGGCCATCAGCGCATCGGCGCCAGCCTGGCGGATGAAGTCCGGCGTCGGCCGGTCGCCCTCACCCGCCCAGAGCGGGATCAGCCCCGGCTTGCCCCACCCGTGATTGAGGACCTCGACGATCCCGCTTTCAGGGGCGAGCCGGGTGCGTTCGCTCAGGTGATCGACGGCAGACGGGGTAGCGGACACGGGACCGGACATGGGCAAACTCCTTTACCAAAGGCGATAACGGATTCCACCGCGCTGTCCAGCCGCCGGTGCCGATCGATCGATTGAAATTGCTGATGTATCGGGGACGATCCTACTGCTTCTGCAGAAGGTCGCGGATCTCGGTCAAAAGACGCACATCCGCCGGAGGCTCGGCCGGAGTGGGCTCGGGCTTGGCTTCTTCCTGGGCGCGGATGCGGTTGACCGCCTTGACCATGAGAAAAATGATCCAGGCGAGGATGAGGAAGTTCAGGATCACGGTGACGAAGTTGCCATAGGCAAATACGGCGCCCTGCTCGCGCGCGGCCTCCAGCGTGTCCGCCGTGACGGCAGAAGAAAGCGGCAGGAAATAGTTGGAAAAATCGAAGCCGCCGAAGATCGCCCCCACGACCGGCATGATGATGTCGTCGGTCAGCGATTTGACGATCAGCCCGAACGCCCCCCCGATGATGACGCCAACCGCCAGGTCCATGACGTTGCCCTTGGCGATGAATGACTTGAATTCCTCGATCATGAAGTGTCTCCGTGTGGCGCATATTGCGGCGGCCCGCCCGGTGCGCCCTTATTGTCCCCCGGACGGTCGGCTCACGATGAATGAGAGCGCGCGCATTCGCAATCTCATTTCTGGGGTCGTCTCGGCCGAAAGGCCTAGGGTCGGGACCTGTTAATATGATTGGAATGGCGCTGGATATGGCAAGATATGCGAGGAAAAGTTCGAAGAGCGGGGCCGTCGCCCCGGTCGAGGACTTTGACGCGGCAGATCGCGGCCAGATCAGGCGTCCTTCGGATCGGACGAATTTGCACGGGCTGCTTTGTCGCGAGACCTTGAAAGGCTTCAGCCTTCCTGCGGACTCGCTTCGCGCATCCGTACAAATTCGCTCCGACCATTCCAACCAGATTAACAGGTCCTGACCCTAGCAATTTCCGTTTGGGCGTTTCTCCGCGCCTCGTGTAAAACCCTGGGGGAGCCGGGAAAACCGGAAGGGGAGGACATCATGCTGCCGGGCTGGCTGATCTTCGGATCGGCGCTTTGCTACATGCTGCTTTTATTCGTGATCGCCGCCTATGGGGACAGGGCGGGCACGCGGCGATTCCGGCAGAGCACCGGGCGCCCGATCATCTACGCCCTCAGCCTCTCCATCTACTGCACCTCCTGGACCTATTACGGCGGCGTCGGGCTGGCTGCGAGCCAAGGGTGGGAGTTCATCGGCATCTATATCGGGCCGGTCCTGATGTTCACGCTCGGCATGCCGCTGATCTCGCGCATCGTCACCCTCGCCAAGGCCGAGCGCATCACCTCGATCGCCGACTTCATGGCGGCGCGCTACGGCAAGAACCCTGCGGTGGCGGCCATCGTCGCGCTCATCGCGCTGATCGGCTCGGTGCCCTATATCGCGCTGCAGCTCAAGGCGGTGTCGAGCTCGGTCGCGACCATGATCAACATCGAGGCCTTCGAGCGGCTGACCGCGACATTCCTCTTCGCAGACATCTCACTCTTCGTGACGATCTTCCTCGCCGCCTTCGCCATGATCTTCGGCACCCGCCATACCGACGCGACCGAGCACCAGGACGGACTGATCCTCGCCGTGGCGATGGAATCGCTCGTCAAGCTCGTCGCCTTCACGGTGGTCGGCCTCACCGTCGTCTATCTCCTGTTCGACGGACCCGTGGCGCTGATGCAGGCGGCTCTCCAGAATGCCGACGTGCAGCGGGCGCTCGCCTACGAGACCCAACCGGCACGCTGGATCCTGCTGATCGGCCTGTCGGCGGTGGCGATCATCCTGCTTCCGCGCCAGTTCCACGTCATGGTCGTCGAAAACCGGACGCCGTCCGAACTCCGCCTCGCCCGCTGGCTGTTGCCGCTCTACCTGATCGCCATCAACCTCTTCGTCCTGCCGGTGGCGATGGCCGGTCTCATGCAGTTCGGCTCCGAAGGGACCAGCGACCTGTTCGTCCTCTCCCTGCCGCTCGCAAACGACATGCCGATCATCGCGCTGATCACGTTTCTCGGCGGCTTCTCGGCGGCAACGGCCATGGTCATCGTTGCGTCCGTCGCCGTCGCCATCATGGCGTCGAACGACCTGATCGTGCCGCTCGTCCTGCGCAACCGCGACAAGCGGATGCCGGGCGGCGACTTTCCGCGCACCATTCTCTGGATCCGGCGCACCGCCATCGCCGGGGTTCTGCTTCTCGGCTTCGCCTATTATCGCTCGATCGACACCAATGCAGGCCTCGCCTCGATCGGTCTGTTGTCCTTCGCCGCAATCGCCCAGCTTGCCCCGGCCTTCTTCGGCGGGCTGATCTGGCGGCAGGCCAATGCGCGCGGCGCGATCGCGGGTCTCGTCAGCGGCATCCTGGTCTGGGGCTATGCGCTGTTGCTGCCGAGCCTCGGCGGGCCGGACAATTCGGATGTGGCGGCAGCCGTGCTCGCCTTTCTCGTTCCGGGCATCGACAAGACCAGCGCCGGCGGCGATCCGCTGTTCACCGCCGTGCTGCTGAGCCTGCTCGTCAACACGGTCTTCTTCATCGTCGGTTCGATGTCGCGGAGTTCGAGCTCGATCGAACGGGTTCAGGCAGCCGTCTTCATTCCCGAAAGCCGCCGGCCGAAACTGCCGCGTTCGGGCTGGAAGACCAAGGTCACCGTCGGCAATCTCAAGCAGACCATCGGACGCTATCTCGGGCCGGAGCGGACGGAGCGCTCCTTCCACACCTATGAGCGATCGCTCGGCCACTGGATCCGCGACGAAGATCCGGCGGACATGGGGATCCTGCGCTTCGCCGAACAATTGCTCGCCAGCGCCATCGGCTCGTCATCGGCGCGGCTGGTGCTGACGCTCCTGTTCCAGCGCGCGGACGAATTGCCGGGAGACGCGGCGCGGCTGCTCGACGAAGCCTCCGACGCGCTGCAATACAACCGGGACCTGTTGCAAACCGCTCTCGGCCAGCTCGACCAGGGAATTACCGTCTTCGACAGCTCGAACCGCCTGACGGTGTGGAACAAGCGCTTCCGGGCGCTGTTCGATCTGCCCGAGCAGGTCGGCCAGGTCGGCACCTCGCTCGAAAGCATCCTGCGAATTCTCGCCGATCGCGGCGACATAGAGCCAGGCTCGGAAAGCGCGACCCTCAGGCTCTTTCTGACGATGGACACGCCGTTCACCATCACCACGGGCAAGCCGCCGCGGATTCTCGAAATCCGGTCCAATCCGATGCCGGACAACGGCTTCGTGACCACCTATGCCGACATCACCGAGCGGGTGGCCGCGGACCTTGCGCTCAAGCAGGCCAACGAAACGCTGGAGCAGCGCGTGGCTGAGCGCACCGGCGAACTGACCCGGGTCAACAAGGAACTGGAAAAGGCGCAGCAGGCCGCCGAGGACGCCAATATCGGCAAGACCCGATTCCTGGCGGCCGCCGGTCACGACATTCTCCAGCCGCTCAACGCCGCGCGGCTCTACTCGTCGACACTGGTCGAGCGGCTGGGTGACTCCGAGAACCAGGACGTCGTCCGCAACATCGATTCGTCGCTGGAATCCGTCGAAACCATCCTTGGCGCGGTGCTCGACATTTCACGGCTCGATACGGGTGCCATGAAGCCCCGGCTCGCCAGCTTCCCTCTTCAGGATGTGCTCAACCGGGTGATGACGGATTTCAGTCCAGTGGCGCGGGAGAAGAACCTTCGTTTCACCGTCATGCCGACGAGCGCCTTCATCCGCACCGATCCCAACCTGTTGCGCCGGCTGATCCAGAATCTCGTTTCCAACGCGATCAAGTACACGCGCGAAGGCCGCGTGCTGATCGGCGTGCGTCGCCGCGGCGACACGGCGGTCCTGCAGGTCTTCGATACCGGCATCGGCATTCCCTCGACCAAGTTCAGGACGGTCTTCAAGGAGTTCGCGCGGCTCGACGAAGGCGCGCGGACGGCCTCCGGTCTGGGGCTCGGCCTGTCGATCGTCGACCGCATCGCCAGAGTGTTGGGGCTCGAGGTCGAGATTGCCTCGGCACAGGGCAAGGGAACCCAGTTCCAGGTCGCCCTGCCGATCGAGACCAACGTCAAGCGCCTGCAGGCGATCAGCCGGCCGACCGAGGCGACGCCAACCAAGCCGCTCGACGGAATCCGTGTCCTTTGCATCGACAACGAGCCGAAAATCCTCGAAGGCATGCAGCTTCTCCTCTCGGGCTGGGGCTGTGCTGTTTCAACCGCAGCCTCTCTCGAAGAGGCGTTGAGGCTACCGTCTGCGCCGGATGTGATCTTTGCCGATTACCATCTCGAGGAGGGTGTTGGCACCGATGCGATCACCGCGCTTCGGGCGAACTGGGGGGCGGACATCCCGGCCCTACTGGTGACCGCAGACCGGACGCCCGAAGTTCGCGCCACCGCCGAAGCCGAACGGATCGCGCTGCAGAACAAACCGATCAAGCCGGCGGCGCTGCGTGCCTTCCTGAACCAGGTGGCGGTCACGCGGCGCGCGGCGGCGGAGTAAGGATTCTAGAGGTCACCGCCTGCGAGAATCTCGGCGCCGATCTTCTGGAGCTGAATGACGGCCTGGGTGCGGCTGTCGACCCCGAGTTTCTGCAGAACCGCCGAGACATGGGCCTTGATGGTCGCCTCGGACACAGAGAGTTCGTAGGCGATCTGCTTGTTGAGCAGGCCTTCGGCGAGCATGCCGAGCACCCTGCCCTGCTGGGGCGTCAGGGTGTTAAGACGGGTGATCAGGGTCGAGATCTCCGGATCATGCTCGGCACCGAGATCGATCCCGGCCGGCGTATAGACCTCGCCCTCGAGCACGGTACGAACGCCCATGCGGATTTCCTCGATGCTGGCCGACTTGGAGATGAAGCCCGATGCGCCCAGTTCGAGCGCTCGGCGAATGGTGGTGGCGTCGTCGGTCGCCGAGACCACGACAACAGGCAGGCTCGCGAATTCCGCCCGGAAGGCGATGAGGCCCGAAAGGCCGGACACGCCGGGCATGGTCAGGTCGAGAAGGATGAGGTCGCAATCGGGATGATCGGCGGCAGCCTTGCGGGCGTGGTCGAGATCGCCTGCCTCGATGATGGCCGTCGCCTCGCCCATTCCCTCGAGCGCCTGTCGCATGGCACCGCGGAAGAGCGGGTGATCGTCGGCGATAATGAACGTCGGTTGCGTCATGTCTCGCATTCCCCCCGTCTTCGGAGATAATCCGGAAAACGGGGCTTGGCAAGCAGCCGGCTCGCCTCACGGTTGCCGTTCAGCCCTCACGGAGCCTCCGGGCGAGCGCAGGAAGCCGCCAGATGAACCAGACGGCGGTCCAGACATTTCCGAGAACAGGAATGGGCACGATCCACAGGAGTGCCTGCCACCAGCTCTTCTCGAACCAGAAGATGACGAGCGCCGACAGAAGGAAACCGAGATAGAGGTCCGCCATGCTCACGAGCCCCCACGGCTCGCTCATCAGCCAGGCGCCCGCTTCGGAAAATGTCCCGGTCGAGATGGCCCAGACGATCAGGGCCGCGAAGGCGATCGCGAGAATCGCCAGAACCAGGCGCAACAAGCTCATCCGTATCTCCTGCCGTTTGACTGTGTCCTGACCGTCTTACGGGCGGGAACGCGCGATGGATCGAACCGGACGCGGATCAGGTCTTGTGCGGCATGTCGCCGGCCGGCGGCTCGCCTTCCTGTTCGCGGCGCTCGAGATCCTTGAAGACGCCAAAGAAGCGGTAGATGAACTTCTCCATCATGTTGAAGGCCTGATCGAGCTCCTCGTCGCTCGGCAACGCCTTCGCATCGCCACCGCCGCCGCTCTTTTCCAGCGTTTCGAGCCGTGTCTCGAGTTTGGCGATACGCGCCTCGAGAGCGGCGATCTGCTCGTCGACGGCCTGGCGCTCATCGGCGGGAAGCTTGCAGACGACTTGGCCTGCCTGTTCGCCGCAGACCGACATTTCGCCGGTCACGGTATCCATGCGGAGAACGCCCTCCCCGGTCTTTTCGAAGACATAGCGGCCCGTAGCCGGGTCAGCGACATCCTGGGCGATCGCCGGCAGCGGTACGCACGCCAAGAGCGCGAGTGCGGGGACAAGTGTCCTGTTCATTGTGCGGCCTCCCGTGTGAATTGCCTCACCCTCCCATGCAATCCTGGCTGAAATCGGGTAAGGGCATTTGCGAAAACCATAGCAGACACTGACGGGCGGACCAATGAACTCCACCATCTACAAGATCGCTCCGCGCGATCTCTGGCGCCAAGCCGAGGAAAAAGGCGTGTTCGAGGGCGCGCCGGTCGACCACGCCGACGGCTTCATCCATTTCTCCACCGCCGAACAGGCACAGGAAACCGCCGCCAAGCACTTCAAGGGACAGGACGACCTGCTCCTCGTCGCGATCGACGCCGACGCGCTGGGCGACAAACTCGTCTACGAACCCTCGCGTGGCGGAGCGCTGTTTCCGCATCTCTACGCGCCGCTGCCGCTGTCCTGTGTCCGCTGGGTCAAGCCGCTGCAGATGAAAGCCGACGGAAGCCACGCCTTTCCGGAGCTTGATGCATGAGTGACGGTTTCTACGATTTCGGCCGCGATCTTCTCTTCGCCCTGCCGCCGGAGCAGGCCCACAATCTCGCCATCAAGGCGCTCGCCTCGGGCTACGGCCCACGTCCCCATATCGGCGCCGATCCGCGGCTGGCTGTCACCGTGGCGGGGCTGGAATTCGACAACCCGCTCGGCATGGCGGCGGGCTTCGACAAGAACGCCAAGGCGGTCTCCGGGCTCTTCCGGCTCGGCTTCGGAACCGTCGAGATCGGCTCGGTGACCCCGAAGGCGCAGGAGGGCAATCCTGCTCCCCGGCTTTACCGCCTGCCCGGCCATCGCGCGATCATCAACCGGATGGGTTTCAACAACGAGGGCCACGCGGAAGTGCTGTCGCGGCTCGCCGGCAAGCGGCACAAGGGCGTGCTCGGGGTCAATATCGGGGCCAACAAGGACAGCGACGACCGCATCGGCGACTATGTGACCGGCATCCGGGTCTTCAACGAGGTGGCGGACTATTTCACCGCCAACATCTCGTCGCCGAACACGCCGGGACTGAGAAGCCTGCAGACACGCGAGAGCCTCGCCGAACTCTTTGGCCGCGTCCTCGAAGAGCGCGACCGCCAACCTGAACGCCGACCTGTCTTCGTCAAGATCGCGCCGGATCTGGCCGAGGAGGAAATCGACGCGATCGCCGAGGAGTGCGTGGCGCGCCAGATCGACGGCCTCGTCGTCTCCAACACCACGCTGTCGCGCCGCGATGTGGAAGGCGCGCGCCATGCCGGTCAGGCAGGCGGGTTGTCGGGACGTCCGGTCTTCCTGCGCTCGACAATCGTGCTTGCCAAGCTGCGTGAGCGCGTGGGCGCGGAGATGCCGCTCATCGGCGTCGGTGGGGTGGAGAATGCCGAGACGGCTGCGGAAAAGATGCGTGCCGGCGCCGACCTGGTACAGATCTATACGAGCTTCATCTATGGCGGTCCGCTCCTGCCGCTGCGCATTCTGGATGGCCTGAAAGAGATCTGCGACCGTGAGGGCCTCGAAAAACTTTCTGCGCTGCGTGACAGGAAAACCGCCGACTACGCGGCGCGGCCACTGCCGGAATAACCTTCGCCGAAGTGCTCCCGGGTTCGGCGCGGCAGAACCGCCAGCAGGAACAGACCGCGCCCGGCGAGGAAGATGTTGAGCGCCGCCCAGAGGCCATGGTTGCCGTAGGCGTTGCCCAAATAGTGCGCCGAGGCGATGAACAGCGCCAGGACGAGCACCATCATGTTGCGCATGTCGCGCGACCAGGTCGCGCCGATGAAGACACCGTCCATCTCGAAGGCGAGCGCGCCGGTGAGTGCGGTGATCGCAGCCCAGGGCAGATAGATGTCGGCCATGCGCCGAACTTCCTCGACGGTGGTCAGCATCGCGATCACCCATTCGCCGAACACCAGAAAGAAGAGTGTGGTCAACGCGGCGAGGAGGAAACTCCAGAATGTGGTGAGCTTGATCGCGCGGATGAAGGCGGGGCGGTAATGCGCCCCGATGGCGCGTCCCACGATCTGTTCCGCGGCCGTTGCGAGACCGTCCATGTAGTAGCCTGCGACCAGGAATATATTCATCAGGATTGCGTTGGCGGCCAGCTGGAGTTCGCCGAGAGCCGCGCCCAGTCGCGTGAACCAGAGGAAGGCGAACATCAGCCCGAGACTGCGGATCATGATGTCGGTGTTGAGGGAAAGAAGCCGTTTCAATGCCGCGAGATCGCGGATGCGCGCCAGAGAGGGGCGCTCCGCGACATCGAAGCCGGAAATCACGATGACCAGGCCCACCGCACACCCGACGACTTCGGAAATCACCGTCGCCCAGGCCACGCCCGGCAGCCCCCAGCCGAGGTAGAGACCGAACCAGACCGAGAGAACGATATTGGTGCCGTAAATGACGGTCTGCAGAAGAAGCCCGAGGCCAGAGCGGCCCTTGCCCAGCACGAAGCCTAGAAGCACGTAATTGGCGAGCGCGACCGGCGCAGAGAAGACGCGGATCTCCAGATAGGTGCGCGCCGCCCGGCTGACGGCTTCTCCGGGGTTCATGAAGATCAGCCCGCCCCAGATGAGCAGCGGGCTGACGAGGATGACCACCGCGCCGAGAACGACCGAGGTGATCAGCGCGCGCCAGAAGATCGCCTGCTGCTCGACGGCATCGTCACGTCCGACGGCCTGCGCGACCAGACCCGTCGTCGACGAGCGGAAGAAGTTGAACGCGGCGAAGATGATATCGAACAGCGTGGCGGCGACCGCCAGCCCGCCGATCAGGGCCGGATCTCCCAGCCGCCCGACGACGGCGGTATCGACCAGCCCCAGAATTGGCGTGGTCAGAAAGGCCAGCGTCATCGGCACCGCGATGGCGAACACCATGCGATGCGTGACCTCAAATGGCTTGCCGACCGTGCGGGGCTGTTCGGAGAGCTGGTCCATGGGGAAAATCCGGCGGAAGGAAGACTGGCGTCCTACCTGCGCCTTTCGGGCCTGCCTGTAAAGAGCGTGTTCCCATTGCGTTCCGGCGCTGCTGACACCCCTCGACGGCAGCGGCACGGCGTCCCATATTCAGCCGGCCATGCCCAAGCCCGCAATCGTCCACGCTCCCCAGTACGACGCGCAGTTCGACCCGGCGCACCGCTTCCCGATGAGCAAGTACAGCCGCGTCTACGAACTGATCGTCGATCGCGGTCTGGCGCTGCCGGAGACGATCATCCGACCCGCACCCGCACCGGCCGCTTGGCTGTCGCTCGCCCACGCCCCCGGCTATGTCGACCAGGTGCTGTCGCTCAGCGTGCCCCGGTTGATCGAACGCGAAATCGGTTTCGAGGTGACGGAGAGGGTCTCGCTGCGTGCGCGGCTCGCCTCCGCGGGAACGGTGCTTGCCGCCCGGCTGGCGCTCGATACAGGGATTGCCTGCAATGCGGCCGGCGGCAGCCACCACGCGCGGCGGGAGTCCGGCGCCGGCTTCTGCACCTTCAACGACGTGGCGGTCGCCGCGAAACTGTTGCTCGCCGACGGTTCGATCAGCCGCGCACTGGTCGTCGATCTCGACGTCCATCAGGGCGACGGCACCGCAGAAATCTGCGCCGGCGACGGGCGCATCCGGACTGTCTCCATGCATGCGGCGAAGAACTATCCCGCCCGCAAGAAGGTCTCCTCCATCGACGTGGAGCTCCCCGACGGGGTGCGAGACGCGGCCTATCTCGAAACGCTCGACTGGCTTTTGCCGCAGACGATCGAGGGCTTCGTGCCGGATATCGTCTTCTACAATGCAGGGGTCGATCCGCACGAGAAGGACCGGCTCGGTCGGCTGGCGCTTACGGATGCGGGATTGAGGGCGCGGGACCGCGCGGTGTTTTCATGGTTCCGCACGCGCAAGATCCCAATCGTCTCGGTGATGGGAGGCGGCTATTCGCGCGATGCCGACGCGGTCGCGCGCCGGCACCTGATCACTTTCGAAACGGCGGCGGAATTCGCCTGACGCCTCAGCGCCGGTAGTTGAGCAGGCGGAGAATGATGAACACGGGAATGACGATCGTGGCGCCGAGCACGAGATAGCTGCCGAAACGGCCGAGTGCGGCAAAGCCCATGTTCCACAGGTTCACCACCGCATCGCGGATCCAGTAGAACACGTCCAGCGGATACCAGTTGAAGGCGCTCATGATGACGCCGACGATGAAGGACACCACCAGAAGCTTGAGGATGGTGCGCAGAACTGAATCGCCCAGAAAACGGTTCACCCGGTCGGCCATCGATGTCACTCCGTTGTTCGTGACCTCCAGATAAGGTCTCGCGGGAACCGGAGCAAGTGGCGGCAGGCTGCCCCCCTCTCCTCGTCATGCCCGGATCAAGTCCGGGCATGACGAAGGATATCGGGGTTGACCGATTCTCACCACCCACGGAAACGGCCTGAGGTTCAATCCACCGCCGGGCCGGTGATCAGCGCCTCGACCGCCTCCAGCGTATCTGCTTCCGCCGGCGGCTTGTCCCAGCGCAGCCTGCTGATGCGGGGAAACCGCATGGCGACACCCGATTTGTGGCGCGTCGACCGGTTGACGCCCTCGAAAGCCACTTCCAGCACCAGACCGCTGTCCGGCTCGGCGCGGACCGAACGCACCGGGCCGAAGCGCTCGATGGTGTTGTTGCGCACGTAGCGGTCGATCTTCTTGAGTTCCTCATCGGTGAACCCGAAATAGGCCTTGCCCACCGGCACCAGCTCCCGCGCACCGTCCTCCTCCCGCCAGACGCCAAATGTGTAGTCGGAGTAGAACCCCGAACGCTTCCCGTGGCCGCGCTGGGCATAGAGCAAGACCGCGTCGATCAGAAAGGGGTCGCGCTTCCACTTGAACCATTCACCGCGCGGCCGGCCCGCCAGATAGGGCGCCTCCCAGCGCTTGATCATCACCCCCTCGATCATCGGCAGCGGCGGGTCGGCGCGGTGAGCGGCAAGATCCTCCCAGATCGCAAATTCCAGAAGAGGCGAGAGGTCGAAGCGGCGGTGGTCGAATTGCGCCACCAGCGATTCCAGCCGTGCCCTGCGGTCGCGGAAGGGCAGCGCCCGCACATCTTCCTTGCCGTCGAACAGGACGTCATAAATGCGCAGGAAGGCCGGGTGATCCTTCAGCATCTTCGCCGTCAGACGCTTGCGGTTGAGCCGCTGCTGAAGGTCGGAAAAGGTGCCGATCTCGATGCCGCTGGCATCGGCCAAGGGCCGGGCGACGAGCAGTTCGCCGTCCACTGTGCCCTCGAAGGACAACGCATCGACCAGATCGGGAAAGGCGCCGGAAATGTCGTCGCCGGTGCGCGAATAGAGCCGCTTGACGCCGTTGTCGACGGTCGCCTGCACCCGGATGCCGTCCCATTTCCATTCCGCTGCGAAATCGCCGGCGTCGAGCTTGGTGAAATCCGCGTCCTCGACAGGGTGCGAGAGCATGACCGGGCGGAAGGGTGCGAGGGCCGCACTCACCGGTTTGTCCGCATCGCCGTCGAGCCAGGCGAAGAGGCTCACATAGGGCGGTTCGAGCCCGTGCCAGAGCTCCTCGATTTCTTCCACCGGCACCGATCCGAACTCGGCCAGCGCCTGCTTGACGAGGCGCGACGAGACGCCGATGCGGAAGCCGCCGGTAACCAGCTTGATCAGCGCGTAGCGGCCGGAGGGATCGAGCCGGTCAAGCCAGTCCTCGACCAGCGCCGGCCCCTCGCGACGCGAGGCCGCGAGCAGCGCGTCGACCACGTCCGACAGGCTCGGCGTGTCGTTGCGGCCCTCCCGCTCGCCGCCCGGCACCGGCCAGATCAGCGCGATCGTCTCGGCCAGGTCACCGACATAGTCGTAGGAGAGCCGGAAGAGTTCCTCGTCGACGCGCTGCGAGACCAGTTCGCGCAACAGCGCGGGTTTGACCGACGGGATGTCGAGATCGCGTGTCAGCGCCGCCAGAGCCAGTCCGCGCTCGGGATCGGGCACGGTGCGGAAATAGTCGACGAGCAGCCTGATCTTGCCGTTGCGCGACGGCGTCAGCACCAGGGTTTCGAGGAGTTCGGCGAAGCGGCGCATCAGTCGGCCTCGTCCTCGTAGCCGACCATGTGCAGCGGTCGGGCGGTCATGCCATGGAGCGCGCACCAGCGCACCAGCGCCTCCTCGCGACCGTGGGTCACCCAGACTTCCTGCGGCGCGATCGTCTCGATGGTTTCGATGAGTTCGTCCCAATCGGCGTGGTCGGAGATGATTAGCGGCAGTTCGACGCCGCGTTGCCGGGCCCGCTGGCGGATGCTCATCCAGCCGGAGGCAAACGAGATCAGCGGATCGGGGAAGCGCCGCACCCAGGCTTCGCCGAAGGCCGAGGGCGGGCCGAGCACCACCGCGCCGGCGAACTGGCCCTTCTCGCCGTTTGCGACGGTTGCCGGCTTGAGCTCCCCGAGGTCGATGCCTTCGGACTGGTAGTAGGTGCAGAGCTTCTCGAGCGCGCCATGGATATAGATCGGATCGGAATGGCCGGCGTCGCGCAGGAGCCGGATCACCCGCTGCGCCTTGCCGAGCGAATAGGCCCCGACCATGTGGGCGCGGTCGGGATTGCGCCTGAGCGATGCGAGCAGCCGCCCGATCTCGCTCCCCGCATCGGGATGGCGAAAGACAGGAAGCGCGAAGGTTGCCTCGGTGATGAAGACGTCACACGGGACGGGAACGAAGGTCGCGCAGGTCGGGTCCGGACGCGGCTTGTAATCCCCGGATGCGACGATCCGCATGCCCTTCCACTCGACCGCGATCTGCGCCGAGCCGAGCACGTGGCCGGCCGGGTAAAAGCGCACGCGCACCTCGCCAATGCCGATCTCCTCGCCGTAGCCGGCCGCCTGCGTCGCATGTGCATGATCCACACCATAGCGGATCGCCATGATGTCGAGCGTCTGGCGCGTCGCCATCACGTGGTCGTGGCCGGCGCGCGCATGGTCGGCATGGCCGTGGGTGATCAGTGCCTTCGCCACCGGGCGCACCGGGTCGATATAAAAATCGCCCGGCGGGCAGTAGAGCCCTTCCGGACGCGGATGCAGGAGATCTTCGAAGCGCGGCGCCATGCGTGAAAGCTATGGCGACCATGCGCCTGCGGAAAGGGGCCGTCAAAAGTCGCTTGCGTTTTTCGTGCCACCCGCTATCAGGCGGCAACTCGTTTTCTCCGGAAAATCAGATGTCCCCGACACAGCTCTCCTCCGGCGACCTGCTCGCCGATCGCCGCGCCGATTACGCGCGCATGCTCGCCGAATCCGGCAACCCGGCCGCGGCCGCCGACCTGCAGGCGCAGGCGCTCGAACTCGCGCCCGGCTGGGCGGCCGGATGGTTCGAGCTCGGCTCTTTCCGCGAGGCCTCCGGCGACATCGCCGGGGCGACCGACGCCTGGCGTCAGGTGTTGACGTTGTCCCCGGCCGACGTTTTCGGCGCCGGGCTGAAGCTGGCGCTCGCCGGCCAGTCTGCCATGCCGGACGCGCCGCCGAGCGAATATGTCGCGCAGCTTTTCGACGACTATTCCGACCGGTTCGACACGGCGCTCGTCGAAAAGCTCGCCTATTCGGTTCCCGAACAGCTCTCGGCCATGGTCGCCGAGGCGGCGGGTCAGGACTACGCCGTGGCCCGCGCCATCGATCTCGGCTGCGGGACCGGTCTCTTCGGCGAGCGGATCCGGCCGCACGTCTCCTGGCTCGAGGGCTACGACCTCTCCGCGGGAATGCTGGCCAAGGCGCGCGCCAAGGGTTTCTACGACGTGCTCGACAAGGCCGACATCCGCTTCGGCCTGCCTGCTTCCGCCGAACCGCGCGAGAAGGCCGGGCTCATCGCCGCCGCCGACGTCTTCGGCTATTTCGGCGAATTGCGGCCGCTCTTCGAACTCGCTGCAAGCCTGGCGGACGACAACGCGATCCTCGCCTTCTCGCTCGAGGCCGGGCCGGACGACTGCGAGTGGCAGCTGCAAACCTCGCTGCGCTACCGGCATGGCGAGCCCTATGTCCGCCGGCTGCTCGCCGAGACAGGGTTCGAGGTCATCGCCATCCGCCGGGAAACGATCCGCCGCGACGGCGCGAACCTGATCGGCGGGCTTCTGGTCACCGCGCGGCGGATTGCGGCAGACGCGAGCGTTCCGGCGGCCGACACCCTGGACGTCGGGCTGCTGCCGCTTCCGCTGCACGGCTAGTCTGCGGCCTCTAGGCAGTCGCGACACGATTTCCAGACTTGGAGAACACATGCGGAACGTCTAGGGTCGCTGCATGTCCGATGCGTCGCCGATCCCGGTCGATTCCCAGCCGCTTCTGCCTGAGCCCTTCGCCGGCTGGTTCGCCGCGCGCGGGTGGCGGCCACGGCCGCATCAGCTCGGCCTTCTGGAGGCATCGAGCAGGCGCCAATCCACGCTGCTAATCGCGCCGACCGGTGCGGGCAAGACACTTGCGGGCTTCCTGCCGGCGCTGACGGAACTCGCCAAGCGGGGCAAGCCGAGGCCCGGTGACGTAAGACGGGGACTTCACACGCTCTACATCTCGCCGCTCAAGGCGCTCGCGGTCGACATCGAGCGCAATCTCGGCCGACCGGTCGAAGAGATGGCCCTGCCCGTCCGCATCGAAACGCGCACCGGCGACACGCCGCAGCACAAGCGTCAGCGCCAGCGCACCGACCCGCCCGACATCCTTCTGACCACGCCCGAGCAGGTTTCGCTGCTGATCGCCAATGGGGAAGCCGAGCGCTTCTTCCGCGACCTGCGCTTCGTCATCTTCGACGAACTCCACTCGCTGGTGACATCCAAGCGAGGACATCTTCTTTCCCTCGCGCTCGCGCGGTTGAGAAGCCTTGCGCCCGATCTCGTGACCATCGGCCTTTCAGCCACCGTCGCCGATCCCGAGGAACTTCAGCGCTGGCTCGTCGCCCAACCCGCCGGGGGCGAAGCGCTCGCCGGACGGATCGAGGTCGACGGCGGGGCCAAGCCGTTCATTACGCTTCTCGAAACCGAACAGCGCGTCCCGTGGCAGGGCCATACGACGCGCTACGCGGTGCCGGCGATATACGAGGAGATCAAGCGGCATGGCACGACGCTCCTCTTCGTCAACACGCGCAGCCAGGCAGAACTCCTGTTTCAGGAGCTCTGGCGCATCAATGACGAGACGCTGCCGATCGCGCTTCATCACGGTTCGCTCGACGCCGGGCAACGTCGCAAGGTGGAAGCGGCGATGGCGCGCAACGCGCTGCGTGCCGTCGTCGCCACCTCGACGCTCGATCTCGGCATCGACTGGGGCGACATCGACCTCGTCATCCATGTCGGCGCGCCGAAGGGGGCAAGCCGCCTCGCCCAGCGCATCGGCCGCTCCAACCACCGGATGGACGAGCCGAGCCGGGCAATCCTCGTGCCGTCGAACCGTTTCGAGGTGCTCGAATGCGAGGCGGCGATCGAGGCGAGCGCGGAAGGCGCGCAGGATACCCCGCCCGGCGGCGAGGGCGCGCTCGACGTTCTCTCCCAGCATGTGCTGGGCGTCGCCTGCGCCGCCCCCTTCGATGCTGACGACCTGTTTGCCGAGGTCAGAAGCGCCGCGCCTTACGCCTCTCTCGACCGGCCGACCTTCGACAGGATCGTCGAATTCGTCGCCACCGGCGGCTATGCGTTGCAGAGCTACGAGCGCTATGCCCGCATCCGCCAGCGGCCCGACGGCTTGTGGCGGGTGTCCAATCCGCAGGTCGCCCAGCAATACCGGCTCAATATCGGCACCATCATCGAAAGCCCGATGCTCAACGTCCGCATGACCAGCCGCAAGAACGGGACTGTCGGGCGCGGTGGGCCGGTGCTCGGCCAGGTGGAGGAGTATTTTCTCGAGCAATTGACCCAGGGCGACACCTTCGTCTTCGCCGGCAAGGTGTTGCGCTTCGAGGGCATTCGCGAAAACGAGTGCATGGTGTCCAAAGCCTGGACCGAGGATCCCAAGGTCCCGGCCTATGCCGGGGGCAAGTTCCCGCTGTCGACCTATCTCGCCGACCGGGTGCGCCGCATGCTCGCCGATCCCGAAAGCTGGAAAGCGCTGCCGGGCCAGGTCAGCGAGTGGCTCGAATACCAGAAGGCGGCCTCGATGCTGCCGCGGCAGGACGAATTGCTGATCGAGACATTTCCCGAGGGCCAGCGGTTCTACATGGTCGCCTATCCCTTCGAGGGACGGCTCGCCCACCAGACGCTCGGCATGCTGCTCACCCGCCGGCTCGAACGCGCCCGCGCCCGTCCGCTCGGATTCGTGGCGACGGAGTACTCGCTCGCCATCTGGTCGCTCGAGGATATCGGCGCGATGATCACGTCCGGCAAGCTCGATCTCGTCGACCTGTTCGACGAGGACATGCTTGGCGACGATCTCGACGCCTGGCTCGATGATTCCTGGATGCTCAAGCGCACCTTCCGCAATTGTGCCGTCATTGCCGGGTTGATCGAGCGCCGGCATCCCGGCAAGGAAAAGACGGGCCGCCAGGTCACCGTCTCGGCCGACCTGATCTATGACGTGCTGCGCAGCCACGAACCCGACCATGTGCTGTTGCAGGCAACGCGCCAGGATGCGGCAACGGGACTTTTGGATATCCGCCGGTTGGGCGATATGCTGAAGCGAATCAAGGGCCATCTGGTGCATCGTCCGCTCGACCGCGTCTCGCCTCTCGCCATCCCGGTGATGCTGGAGATCGGACGCGAGCCGGTGCCGGGCGAGGCGCAGGACGTAATCCTCGCCGAAGCGGCCGACGAACTGCTGGCGACTGCAATGGGACTGGACGGACACCGGGAATGAGCGAAGCCCTCAGGCGGACGACAACGGGGACAGACATGCGCGAAGCCGAGATCTCGCTCAACGGGACGGCGGCCGTCTGCGCCTGCGAGGGTGTCCTCTATTTGCCGGATTCGCGGCTGTTGGCGGTTTCCGACCTGCATCTGGAAAAGGGCGCGGCCTTCGCGCGCCGCGGCCTGCTGCTGCCGCCCTACGATACGGCGGCGACGCTCGCCCGCCTGCAACTGGCCGTTGCCCGCTACAATCCGGCGACCGTCCTCAGCCTCGGCGACAGTTTCCATGACCGCAAGGGTTCGGCGCACATGCCGACATCCTATCGCGAGGCGCTCGGTGCGATCCAGCAGGGGCGCGACTGGATCTGGATCGAGGGCAATCACGACCCCGAGGCGCCGGTCGGCGTGGCGGGCGCGTGGTATTCCGAATTCCACACCGAGACGCTCGTCTTCCGGCACGAACCGTCGCGCAAGCCGACGCCCGGCGAAGTGGCCGGTCACGTGCACCCGGTCGCCCGTGTCGTGCGGCGCGGAAAGGGGGTGCGGCGGGCCTGCTTTGCCACCGACGGCGACCGGCTGCTGATGCCCGCTTTCGGCGCGACGACGGGAGGACTGCTGCTCGACCATCCGGCGATCAGGCCGCTGTTCGACACGGCGCGGCTTTGCGCTCACCTGATCGGCGCCGAGCGGATCTACTCGATCGCCTATGCCCGGCTGGCCGGTTAGGCCAGACGATCAATCCTTGCGGAAGACGACGCTGGAAAGCCAGCCCGTGAACAGCGCGAAGCCCACGGCCAAGAGGCCGTAGATCAGCGAATACTGGTGCGCGAGGTTGTAGGTGAACTGTTCGAGGCCGGTCTTCACCACGCGCAGCGAGATCGTCTTCTGGGTGACGAACTGGCCGTTGCGGTAAAGTTCCGCCCGCACCGTATGCTCGCCGACCGGGATGTTGGCCGGCAGCCGCACAGAGGCACGGAACAGGCTCTGCGATATGAACTGAACCCCGGACGGATCGCGCTGGTAGAGACCGTTCGACTGCATGATCCTGAGCATGGCCGCGCGGAAATCGCCGATCAGGCTGCCGTCGCCGATGGCCCCCGTCGGTATCAGCCGGATGTTCTGGATGCCGACATCGTGGGCGGACAGGACGATCTGCTTGGCGATTGAGTCGAGCGGCCGCGTCGAAGAAATCGAATAGGAGGCCGGAACCGGTTCGAAGCGCACCGAATGCCGGTTCACCCAGATGCCGGCGACGCGTTCCTTGCGGCGAACGGTGGCCGGACGTCGCGGACCTTCGAGCGCGACGATGATGTCGTAGGAGCCGATGGCCAGCAGGAAATCGTCGGCCTGACCGATCGCTCCGAAGACGGTGATGTCGGCGCCCGAGAAATTCGGCGAGATGGCGATCTCGTTGGTCGAGATGCCGATGTCGAGCTGCTCCGGGAAGCTCCAGGCGACCTCCTCCTCCGTATCCGACTGCGCGCGCGCCGATCCGGAGGCCACCAGGAGACAGGGTGACAGCAGGCACAGGGCGATCAGACTGACGAACCGTCCCCTCATCCGAAGCTCCCCGTGACGATCGAGTAGATCTCGTCGGGCGGGAGGATCAGGCTGAGACCCAGACGGATCCCGACGGCAAGCACGAGGAGTGCGAGTCCGGCGCGCAGCTGCTCGCCGCGCATGCGCTGGCCGACACGGACACCATACTGGGCGCCGATGACGCCGGCGACCATCAGGAGGCCGCCGAGCACGATGTCGACGGCGTAGTTGGTCGTCGCCTGCACGATGGTGGTGAAGGCGGTGACGAAGATGATCTGGAAAAGCGAGGTGCCGATGACGACGTTGGTCGGCACACGCAGCAGATAGATCATCGCCGGCACCATGATGAAGCCGCCACCGACGCCCATGACCGAGGTCAGCATGCCGATGAAGAAGCCGAGCACCAGGACGGGGATGACGCTGAGATAGAGCTTCGAGCGCTTGAAGCGCATCTTCAGCGGCAGCCGGTGGATCCAGTTGTGCTGTCCCGGACGCCGGGGCATCACCGGCTCGTTGCGCGCCGCGCGGCGCATCGAGTTGACGCTTTCCCACAGCATCAGCGCACCGACGGTGCCGAGAAAAACCACATAGAGGAGCGAAATGATGAGATCGAGCTGGCCCATCCGCCTGAGCATCAGGAAGACCTGAACGCCGGCCGTAGCACCGGTCAGGCCTCCGATCAGCAACATGACGCCGAGCTTGATGTCGAGCGAGCCACGACGGAAATGGGCGAGCGCACCCGACACCGATGACGCCACCACCTGGTTTGCGCCGGTCGCGACCGCCACGGCAGGCGGGATATTATAGAAAATAAGCAGCGGCGTGATCAGAAACCCGCCTCCGACGCCGAACATGCCCGACAGGAAGCCGACGGCCGCACCCATCCCCAGAATGATGAAGATGTTGACCGACAGCTCGGCGATCGGAAGATAAATGGTCACATCGGGCTCACGAAAAAACGGCTAACACCCGGCTCCGAATCCGCGGGTCGGAAGGACGGGTCGCCAGAAGCGGTTTTGCGCATTTAAGCGGCCCGAGTCAAATTAAAGCGCCAAGGTGCGACAAGCAGCGCGACGCCTCACGCGGGACGGGATTTTCCCGTCCGAGGAGGCAGCGCTCGCGCCAAGCCTAGTTGTTGCGCTCGAGAAGCTTGCGAACCAGTTCGTCGGTCACTTCGCCGGAGGGTTCCATGCCCTCTGCCTTCTGGAATTCCTTGATGGCGGCGACCGTCTTGGCGCCCATGATTCCGTCCGGCTGGCCGGCGTCGTACCCGTTGTTGTTGAGGATTGCCTGGATGTTGCGGACCGCCTTCGACATGTCGACCGAAGCGGTGCTCGTCGGCGCCGTGCCCCAGGAGGCGGGGACGTCGACGGCATTGGCGGACTCGTTGAGCGGGGCGACCTTCCAGGCGGCCACCAGTTCGCGGGCCTTTTCGGTCTGCTCGGGGCGAAGCGCGTTGAAGACTTCGTCGCGCTTGGCGGCTGCATCCTTGTCACCCTCGTTGGCGGCAATGGCGAACCACTTGTAGGACTGCTCGAGATCGCGGGTCACGCCGTCGCCGCGGGCATAGAGAATGGCGAGGTTGACCTGGCTGTCGCGAACGCCGAGTTCGGCGGCCTTCTCGAACCAGCGGGCGGCGGAATCGAAGTCCGGAGCCGCGCCGGCCGTGGCGTAGAGGACGGCGAGATTGTGCATGGCGGACGCGTTGCCCTGCTCGGCGGCCAGCTGATACCACTTCTTGGCGGTATCGAGATTGCGCGCCACGCCCGAGCCTTTCTCGTAGAAATTGGCGAGACGGTACTGCGAGGGCGCGTGGCCGAGATCAGCGGCGCGCTGATACCAGGTGGCGGCCTTGGCCAGGTCGACAGGTGTGCCGCGACCTTCGGTGTATCGTGCGCCGATTTCGTAGAAGGCGAGCGGATTGATTTCCTCGGCAGCCTGCCTGAGTTGCGGCGAAACCATGCCTTCGGGCAGCGCCTTGAGATCGGCCATCAGCGCCTGCTCGATTTCCCGGACCGGATCTGCATCGGCGGAAGCAGGCTCGTTGCCGGCTGGTTCGGCCGACGCCATCTGCGGCGCGATGGCTGCTTCGCCGGTACCGTTGATCGCGGCTTCCGGCGCGGCAGTGGCGTCGCTGCCGTTCATGTCGGCCATCGCGGTCGTTTCGCCGCCCGCATCGTCGGGCTCGTCGACGACGCGCACCTTGGGAAGGCCGCCGTCTGCTTGCGCGGTTTCGGTCACCTCTTCGACGGGAGCGGGCGCTGCGGCTTCGCCGTCCGCGACCACCGCGGTCTCGTTCTGGCTTTCGCTGATCGCCGGCGCTTCAACGACGTTCTGTCCCTCGTTGGAGCTGAACAGATCGGAAATCAGCGGCAGGCTCATGACCACCAGCAGGACAGCGCCGACGGCCATCAGGATCGGACGGCGGCGTGAGGCGGCGCCCGATTTGCCGGACTTCTTCGATCCGGCCTTGGACAGCGTTTCGGCTTCTGCGGCAGCGGCCATCGCCGCGCGGCGGGCGGAGGCCAGGAATTGCGACTTGTCTCCCTGGCCGTCACCTGCGGCATCCTTGCCGCGCGCCTGGGTTTCGCGAACCTTCTGGAGAATGCGGTTGATGTCAGGCGCGCCCGAGCCCGGCTCGAGCGGGATGTTGGCTGTGGCCTCGTCGAGTTCCAGCGACGGCTCGAGCGGCGGGGTCTGCTGCTCGGTGAAGCGCGGCTCGGCAGCAGGCTCGGCGGCATCGGACTTGCGACCCCGCATCCGCGAGGTCAGCCCGGACAGGAACGACTTGCCGCGGCTGCTGTCTTCCGTTTCGCCTGTCTGTTCGCCGGCTGCGAAGGCAGCAGCCATGGCGGCCGCTTCGGCCGGAGAGCGGTCGGGTTCGACAGAACGGGTGTCATGCTCGTCGAGATCACCGTCGACGGAGGAATCCCAATCCGGCTCCTCGTCGGCGGCGTGACCGAACATCGGGCTGTCGGCGCGCGGCATCTGCGGTGCCTGCTGGACCGGAGCGGCGGCCTCCATGGCAGGAGCCGGCATCGCGGGAGCCGGTGCCGGCGCACGGTCATTGGATTGCAGCTTTTCCAGACGCTCGGCGATTTTCAGAAGCGTTTCCTGAACACCCTGAAAGGCGCGCAGATTGCGCTCCTCGCTCTGACGGCTCAGCGATTCGAGTGCCTTCAGATCATCGGCGAGCGCGGTGATGATTTCCATGTTGCCGGCGGCCTGGCTGCCGAAATCGCCGCGGCTTGCATAGGCTGCGATGGCCGCTTCGGCTGCCTGGCGGGCGGCCTCGATGACATATTCGTCGTTGGTGGAGAGCTGCTCCTCGATCTCGCCCAGACGGCTGTCAATGCGGTCCATGCCCTCGACGGAAGGAACCGACGCGATCTGCCGCGAGAGATTGGCGATCTGGTCCTCGAGATTGCGCAACGCCTCGTCGCCGTCGAAGCCGCTGGTCGAGCCCGCGCGGTCGAGCTTGGCGGAAATGTCGCTCAGGCGGGCTTCGAGATCGTCGAAGCCGGGGAAGTGCATTTCGGCGACCGGCGCGGCAGCCGGCGGCGTGTCGAGCCGGGCGGCGATTTCAGACAACCGGGCCTCCAGCGTCTCGAAGCCGGGAAGCGGGTCGATGGGCCGCGCGGCCTTCTCCTCGACCCGACCGATCAGCGCTTCGAGCCGGCCGATGACGGCATCGGGAACGGTAGCGGTCTGCTGTTGCGTGCCGGCATGATGCAGAGCGTCGATGCGGTCGGCGAGATCGTCGAGCCGCTGGGCGAGCTGCTCGCTGACGTCGTGACCGCCCACGCGGTCGAGCTTGCCCGAAAGGGCGGCGATGTTCTCGGAGAGCGCCGGCAAGATCGACGGATCGGTCTGTCCCGATCCCGAACCGTTTTCGAGCATCGACTGAAGATGAGCGAGGCGCTTGTCGAGACGCCCGACGGCGTCCTCGTCGGCCAGACGATCGAGACGGCTTGCCACCTGGTCCAGCCGGCCGGTCATGTCGGAGGCGAAATTACCCGACTCGATGCTGCCGAGTTTCTTGGTGATGGCGTTGATCCGCTCCTCGAGCAGATTGAAACTTTCCGGGTCGAAGGCGTAAGTCTTCTGCTGCTCCTGCAGCGCGGTCACCGACCGGGTAATGCCGTCGAGACGGCCGCCGATCGCGTCGAAATAATGCCGCATCTGCTCGGCGGGAATTTCCGTCCGGCTGGCCAGTTCCTCGATCGCGCCGGAGATTTCGACGATGCGGTTTTCGAGTTCACCCGGCACGGCCGAAGCCGGAATGGACGCCAGCGCCTCACGCACGTCGTCGATACGGTAGGCGAGTTTGACGAGATCGTCGCGCACGCCGGACATGTCGATGCCGGACATCCGGTCCTCGACCGACTGCCAGCGGCTTTCGAGCGCGCGGACGCTGTCCTCGCGGGCCAGGCCTTCGATCATAGAGCGCATGGAATCGAGTTCCAGGCGCAGGCCGTCGACATGACCGCCGTTGTCGCCGAGACGCTCGATGCGGTCGGACAAGCTTGCGAGTTCGCGGTTGAGTTCGTCGGGGAGCCCCATCTCGCGCGAATGGGCCGTCAGGTCGCGGACCTCGTGACGGATGGCGCCGAGTTCGCGGGCGAGGCTTTCCTGGATTTCGGACTTGAGATCGCGGCGCATTTCGGCGATGGCGTCGGCGAGCGAGCGCAGGCCGTCCTGCGGCACGGCGGCGGCGCGGGAGCGTTCTTCCTGGCGGCGGGGGTCGATATGGAAATCCTGCTCGTAACGCGGCTCGTGACGGGGGCCACGCGAGGCGAAGGGCGCAGCGCGGCTCGACAGCTGGGTCTGGCGGGCGCGGATTTCGGCAAGCGGGTCGGACTGTCCTGAAGGACGATCGAAGCGGTTGCCGCCGGCCGGCCTGCGCGGCTCGCCGCCACGGCCGATCAGCCCTTCTATCCGTGCCTCGAGCCCCTCGATGGTCCGGTTGAGGGCGTCCAGGGTGCTGTCCCGTCCGTCTGTCTCGTTGCTGTAGTTTCGCGATCCGTACATGTCTGTGTCCGCTCCACCCATCCGGCGGATGACCTCCGCCACGGGCACTCCGGTTTTTTGAACGGTCGCCCCAACCCCCGCTGGAGACTCCCGTCTTTCATGAAGATAGGTTGCCGGTGACTGACGCTGGACTTGACGATCCGGTTCTACCGTTCTAGGCCGCACATTCGGTTAAACGTGGTAAACAACCCGTTAACCAAGGTTACTTTTTAGGTTTGACCTGAGTATTTTTTAGGGACCAGAAGGTCCGGTATGTTCCATTTGTCCGGTTGAGACATCTTCCGGAACGAGCACATCGGCGCAGGCGGCACGACATGAATGATACCAGCTCCGAACCGGACGATGCCGTCTACCGCATCGGAGACCTTGCATCCGAGTTCGACGTCACGCTCAGGACCTTGCGGTTCTACGAGGACAAGGGCCTGTTGCGTCCGGCCCGCAACGGCGTCACCCGGCTGTACTCGAAGCGTGACCGGGCGCGCCTGAAACTGATCCTGCTCGGCAAGCGCCTCGGCTTCTCGCTGAGCGAGGTCAAGCGGATGATCGATCTCTACGATCCGCAGGGCAAGAACGAGACCCAGCTGCGCGTGGCGCTCGAAAAGGGCGAGGCGCAGATGCGCATCCTCGAGGAGCAGCGCAAGCACCTCGATACCGCCATCGACGAGCTCCAGCGCACTATCGACGTCGTGCGCGACATGCTGTCGGGCTCCTGATATCCGACCCAGCCCCATACCACTGACCTGAGCGGATGCCGGGAGCCTGTGCCTCCCCGTGTCCGCAATCCCCTGCGAAGACGCCATTATGGCGAGAATTCGTGCGCTTTCCCGCGCTTTTTCGACGCCGCCGACGTTTTCAAAATGACATATTTCTGTTTCTCCCTGTTGAAAATACGGTGGTTTTGGCCGGATTTCGGCCATCCACCTTCAACAATTCGCGCCGATGCGTCATTTTTTACGTTTACGCAAACGTCAAAAAAGACTATGGAAGCTCGCGAGGAGCGCTTCCAGCGTATCGGCGCCTCGGGCGCCCATAAACCGGTGAGGAAATCATGCCCGTCTTCAAGGCCCCCGTCGACGACACCCTTTTCATTCTCAACGACGTGCTCGGCATCGAGCGCTATTCCAATCTCAGCGGCTTCGCGGACGCCACGCCCGACGTGGTCGAGGCGATCGTGCAGGAAGCGGCGAAGTTCAGCGAGGAAGTGCTCTTCCCGCTCAACCAGGTTGGAGACCAGCAGGGCTGCAAGCGCGCCGACGACGGTTCGGTGACGACGCCGGAGGGCTTCAAGGCGGCCTACAAGCAGTATTGCGAAAGCGGCTGGCTCGGCCTCGCCGCCGATCCGGAATATGGCGGCCAGGGCCTGCCCTACACGCTGCACTCGGCCGTCGGCGAGTATATGAGCTCGGCCAACATGGCGCTGATGATGTATCCGGGCCTGACCCAGGGTGCGATCGCGGCGATCCAGGTTCATGGTGATGACGCGCAGAAGTCGAAATACCTGCCCAAGATGATCGAGGGCACCTGGACGGGCACGATGAACCTGACCGAACCGCATTGCGGCACGGATCTGGGCATGCTGCGCACCAAGGCCGTGCCGAATGGTGACGGTTCCTACAAGATTTCCGGCCAGAAGATCTTCATCTCGGCCGGCGAACACGACATGTCGGACAACATCATCCATCTGGTGCTCGCCCGTATCGAGGGTGCGCCGGAAGGGACCAAGGGCATCTCGCTGTTCATCGTGCCCAAGTTCATGGTCGGCGACGACGGCTCGGTCGGTGAACGCAACGGCGTGTCCTGCGGTTCGCTCGAAGAGAAGATGGGCATCCACGGCAACTCGACCTGCGTGATGAACTACGACGAGGCCACCGGCTTCCTGATCGGCGGCGAGAATGCCGGCCTCAAGGCCATGTTCGTTATGATGAACGAAGCCCGTCTCGGCGTCGGCCTGCAGGGCCAGTCGATCTCCGAGATCGCCTACCAGAACGCCGCCGACTATGCCCGCGAACGCATCCAGGGCCGCGCGCTGACCGGTCCGAAATATCCGGACAAGAAGGCCGACCCGATCATCGTGCATCCGGACATCCGCCGCACGCTGATGACCATCAAGTCGTTCAACGAAGCCGGCCGCGCCTTCGTCATCTGGACGGCGCTGAAGTCCGACATCGCCCACCGTTCCGAGGTCAAGGAGGATGCGGAAGCCGCCTCCGACATTCTCGGCCTGGTAACGCCCGTCGTCAAAGGCGTGCTCACCGATCGCGGCTTCGACCATGCGGTCATGGCCCAGCAGGTCTATGGCGGCCACGGCTACATCGAGGAATGGGGCATGAGCCAGTATGTGCGCGACGCGCGCATCGCCATGATCTACGAAGGCGCCAACGGCATCCAGGCGCTCGACCTCGTCGGCCGCAAGCTCGGCATGAACAACGGCCGCGCGGTGATGGCGCTGTTCAAGGAAATCGGCGATTTCTGCGAGGAGAACCGCGCCGACGAGAAGATGGCGCCCTACACCAAGTCCATCAAGAAGGGTCTCAACGACCTGCAGGCCTCGTCCATGTGGCTGATGCAGAACGGCATGAAGAACCCCGACAATGCGGGTGCGGCCTCGACCGACTACATGCATCTCTTCGGTCTCGTCGTGCTCGGCTACATGTGGGGCATGATGGCCAAGGCCGCCCAGAAGAAGCTTGCCGACGGCACCGACAACGCGGCCTATTACGAGACCAAGCTGAAGACCGCGGACTTCTTCATGGCGCGGGTGATGCCTGAAACGGCGATGCGCAAGGCGCGTATCGAGACCGGTGCGGAAACCCTGATGGCTCTCGACGCGGAGGCGTTCTGACCTACAACTAGGGAAAACAAGACTAGCCAAGGGAGGAAAACATGGCGACGCGACCCCAGGACGTTCTCGGCGTACCCCATCCGGCATGGATGGAGGAGGATGTCGTCATGCTTTCCGACATGGCAAACCGCTGGCTCGAAAGCGAGGTCCTGCCGGACTACGAGCGTTTCGAGAAGCAGGAAAAGGTCGATCGCGAAACCTGGGAGAAGGCTGGCCAGGCCGGGCTTCTCTGCCCCGCGATGCCGGAAACCTATGGCGGCTCGGGCGGCACCTATGCCCATGAGGCGGCCATCGCCGATGCGCTTGGCCATGTCGGCGTCGACGGCTTCGGCATCGCGCTCCACAACGCCATCGTCGCGCCCTACATCCTGCATTTCGGCTCCGAGGAGCAGAAGCGCAAATGGCTGCCGCGGATGGCGACCGGCGAACTGATCGGCGCCATCGCCATGACCGAGCCCGGCGCGGGCTCCGACCTGCAGGGTGTGAAGACGACGGCGAAGAAGGACGGCAACCACTATGTCGTCAACGGCTCGAAGACGTTCATCACCAACGGCCAGCACGCCAACCTGATCATCGTGGTCACCAAGACCGACCCGACCAAGGGTGCCAAGGGTACGTCGCTGATGGTCATCGAGACCGACGAGGTCGAGGGCTTCCGTCGCGGCCGCAATCTCGACAAGGTGGGTCTGAAGGCCAATGACACGTCGGAATTGTTCTTCGACGACGTCCGCATTCCAACCTCGAACATGCTCGGCACCGAGGAAGGCCAAGGCTTCGTCCAACTGATGACCGAACTGCCACAGGAGCGGCTGCTGATCGCCAACCAGGCGATATCGATGGTCGAGCGAGCGCTGGCTGTCACCATCGATTACGTGAAGGAACGCAAGGCCTTCGGCAAGGCGGTGATCGAGTTCCAGAACACCCAGTTCAAGCTCGCCGAACTCAAGAGCGAAGCCTACATGGCCCGCGTCTTCGTCAACCACTGCATCGAACTGCATCTGAAGGGCGAACTCGACGCCACCAAGGCCTCGATGGTGAAGTATCTGACGTCGGATCTGCAGTGCAAGGTCGTCGACGAATGCCTGCAGCTGCATGGCGGCTACGGCTACATGAACGAATATCCGATCGCCCGGATGTTCCGCGACGCCCGCGTCCAGCGCATCTACGGCGGCACCAACGAGATCATGAAACTGCTCATTGCGCGGAGTCTGTGATGGCCGAATACACGCTGTACTGCTTCTCCGAGAGCGGCAACGCCTACAAGAACGCGCTGATGCTTGAGCTCTGCGGTGCCGACTGGGAACCCGTCCGGGTTGCCTTCTTCTCCGGCGAGACCCGCAAGGACGAATTCCGCGGGCTCAACGTCATGGGCGAGGTGCCGGTCCTGGTTCATCACCGCGCGGACGTTGATTTCACCGTGACGCAGTCCGGCGCGATCCTGACCTATCTCGCCCGCAAGCTGGGCAAGTTCGGCCCCGAAACCGAAGCCGAGGAATTCGAGGTCATGCGCTGGCTCCTCTTCGACAGCCAGAAGGTCTCCGGTCAGGCAGGCGTGCTGCGCTATCTCCGCCGCTTCGTAAGGAAAGGCGAGACCGACGAGGTCACCTTCCTGCACGGGCGCACGGTCTCGGCACTGAAAATCCTGAACGCCCGGCTCGACGGCCGCGACTGGATTGCCGCCGACCGACCGACCATCGCCGACTTCGCCCTCTGCGGCTATCTCTACTGGCCCGAACAGATCGGCGTCGATTACGACGCCCTGCCCCATCTGACCGCCTGGCTCGAGCGCATCCGCGCCCTGCCCGGCTGGTCGATGCCTGAAGACCTGATGCCGTCCGGAATGGACGCGCCGACGCAAACCGCGTGAACGGAAATAAGAACGGGAGGCCCCGATGACCGACGCATTCATCTACGACCACGTCCGCACCCCCAGGGGGCGCGGCAAGAAGGACGGCAGCCTGCACGAGGTTCCCTCGGTCAGGCTCGCCGCGCACATGCTCGAAGCGGTCCGTGACCGAAACGGCCTCGATACCTCGAAGGTCGACGACGTCATCATGGGCTGCGTCGACGCCGTCGGCGAAGCCGGTGGCGACATCGCCCGCGCGGCCACCTTCGAAGCCGGCTACGCCACGGAAGCGCCCGGCATGCAGATCAACCGCTTCTGCGCCTCCGGCCTCGATGCGGTGAACTTCGCCGCCGCCAAGATCGCCCAAGGCGCCGACGACATCGTCATCGCCGGCGGCGTGGAATCGATGTCGCGCGTCGGCATCGGCATGCAGGGCGGCGCATGGTTCATGGATCCCTCCGTCAACCTGCCCTCCTACTTCATGCCGCAGGGCGTGTCGGCGGACCTGATCGCCACCAAATACGGCTTCTCGCGCGACGACGTCGACGCCTATGCGGTGGAAAGCCAGAAGCGCGCCGCCCATTCCTGGGAAAAAGGCTACTTCAAGAAGTCGGTCGTGCCGGTCAAGGACATCAACGGCCTGACCATTCTCGACCGCGACGAGCACATGCGGCCGGGCACCGACATGCAGAGCCTGGCCGGGCTGAACGCCTCGTTCCAGATGCCCGCCGAAATGGGCGGCTTCGGCGCGGTGGCTATCCAGGCACACCCGGAGATCGAGGCGGTCAACTTCGTCCACCATGCCGGCAACTCGTCGGGCATCGTCGACGGCGCGAGCCTCGTGCTGCTCGGCTCGAAGCGCGGCGGCAAGGCGATGGGTCTCGAGCCGCGCGCGAAGATCAAGGCCTTCGCCAATATCGGCTCCGATCCGGCGCTGATGCTGACCGGCCCGGTGGACGTCACCGAGAAGCTGTTGAAGCGCGCCAAGATGAAGCTCGAGGACATCGACCTGTTCGAGCTCAACGAGGCCTTCGCAGCCGTGGTCCTGCGCTACATGCAGGCCTTCGACATTCCCCACGACAAGATCAACGTCAATGGCGGCGCCATCGCCATGGGCCATCCGCTCGGCGCTACCGGCGCCATGATCCTTGGAACCGTGCTCGACGAACTGGAGCGGCGCGATCTCAACACCGCGCTCGTCACGCTCTGCATCGGAGCGGGCATGGGCACGGCGACGATTATCGAGCGCGTTTGAGACCAGGGAGGACGACATGACCGATTACAAGAATTTCAAGATCGACACCGACAAGGACGGCATCGCGCTCATCACCTGGGACATGCCCGAAAAGTCGATGAACGTGTTCAACGAAGAGGTGCTGACCGAGCTCGACAAGATCGTCGACCAGATCGTCAAGGACGACGCCGTCAAGGGCGTGGTCTTCACCTCCGGCAAGTCCAGCTTCTCTGGCGGCGCGGACCTGACGATGATCACCGGCATGTTCTCGACGGTGAAGGAAGAGACCGACAAAAACCCCGACAAGGCGCAGCAGATCATCTTCGATCTCGTCGGCCAGATGACCTGGCTGTGGCGCAAGATCGAGACCTGCGGCAAGCCGTGGGTATCGGCCATCAACGGCACCTGCATGGGCGGCGCGTTCGAACTTTCGCTCGCCTGCCACGGCCGTGTCGCCGCCGATGCGCCGTCGGTCAAGATGGCGCTGCCCGAGGTCAAAGTCGGCATCTTCCCGGGCGCCGGCGGCACCCAGCGCGTGCCGCGCCTGACCAACGCGCAGGACGCGCTGCAGATGATGACCACCGGTCAGAACCTCGACGCCAAGCGCGCCAAGGCGATGGGCCTCGTCCACGAGGTGGCCGAGCCGAAGAAGCTGATCGCCACCGCGAAGGCCATGATCAAGAACGGCCTCAAGCCGGTCCAGCCGTGGGACGAGAAGGGCTTCAAGCTGCCGGGCGGACCGGTCTGGTCGGCCCAGGGCGCGCAGCTCTGGCCTGCGGCATCGGCCATTCTGCGCCGTGAGACGCAGGGGAATTATCCGGCCGCGGCCGCGATCCTCAAATGCGTCTTCGAAGGCCTTCAGGTTCCCTTCGAAACGGGCTTGCGGATCGAGCAGCGCTACTTCGCTCATATCCTGCAGACCCCGCAGGCGCGCGCAATGATCCGCTCGCTCTTCATCTCGCTGCAGGAGCTCAACAAGGGCGCCCGCCGTCCGGACGGCATCAAGCCGACCAAGCTCAAGAAAGTCGGCGTCGTCGGCGCAGGCTTCATGGGCGCCGGCATCGCCTATGTCACCGCCAAGGCCGGTATCCCGGTCGTCCTCATCGACAAGGACATGGAAGCCGCGGGCAAGGGCAAGGCGCACTCCGAAAGCCTCGTGCAGAAGGGCGTCCAGCGTGGCAAGACCACGAAGGAAGCCGGCGAGAAGCTGTTGTCGCTGATCACGCCGTCGTCCGACTATGCGGATCTCGCCGACGCCGACCTCGTCATCGAGGCGGTGTTCGAGGACCGCGAGGTCAAGAAGACCGTGACGGAGGCGATCGAGGCGCATATCAAGCCTTCGGCGATCTTCGCCTCGAACACCTCGACGCTGCCGATCACCGGGCTTGCCAAGAACTCCAAGCGTCCGAAGAATTTCATCGGCATCCACTTCTTCTCGCCGGTCGACAAGATGATGCTGACCGAGATCATTCTCGGCCGGAAGACCTCGGACAAGGCGCTTGCCGTTGCGCTCGACTATGTCGCGGCCATCAAGAAGACGCCGATCGTCGTCAACGACACCCGCGGCTTCTTCGTCAACCGCTGCGTGCTGCGCTACATGAACGAGAGCTACAACATGCTCATCGAGGGCGTTCCGCCGGCGATGATCGAGAACTCGGCGAAGATGGCCGGCATGCCGGTGGGTCCGCTGTCGCTCAACGACGAGGTGGCCATCGACCTGTCGCTCAAGATCATCCGTGCGGCGATCGCCGACATGGGCGAGAAGGCCGTCGATCCGCGCCACCTCGAACTGGTCGAGCGCATGGTGGAAAAGGAAGGCCGGCTCGGCCGCAAGAACGGCAAGGGTTTTTACGACTACCCCGCCAAGCCCGGCAAGAAGCACCTCTGGCCGGAACTCAAGACCCTCTACCCGCAGCAGGAGGCCGACAAGATCGACGTGCAGGAGCTGAAGAACCGTTTCCTGGCCACGATCGCGCTCGAGGCGGCCCGCACCATGGAAGAGGGCATCGTCACCGATCCCCGGGAAGCCGATATCGGCACCATCCTCGGCTTCGGCTTTGCTCCGCACACCGGTGGCGCGCTGTCCTACATCGACGAGATGGGCGCGGCAGAGTTCGTGGCCATGTGCAAGAGCCTGCAACGCAAATACGGCAAGCAGTTCAAGGCGCCGAAACTCCTCCTCGACATGGCGGAGAAGGGCGAGACCTTCTACGGCCGCTTCGGGTCCTCGGAAAGCGCCGCCACCAAGGCCGCAGCGTAAGCCGGAACTGCCAACCAACTCTCAAACGGGCCTTCGGGCCCGTTTTTCGTTTGGCTACCATGGCTGCAACTTAACACTGGATCGTCGCCCTCCCCGGCTTGCCTCGTTCCCCGTGAAAGCGCAGTGTCGGTGCCCGTCATACGGTCAGGACCCCGCCATGGTAACGATCGACTATTATTTCACCTGCGCGTCCCCGTTTTGCTATCTCGGACATCGCCTGTTTTGCGACATGGCCGAGAAGCACAAGGCGACGATCAACTTCAAGGCGATCAACCTGAAGGACGTGTGGGCGGTGTCCGGCGCGGTGCCGCCGGGCGAGCGGCCGCCCGTACGCCAGCGCATGCGGCTCGTCGAACTCCAGCGCCTTGCCCATTACCGCAACCTGCCGATCAACGTTCAGCCGAAATACTGGCCCACCGATCCGGGCCTGGCCGACAGGGTAGCTGTCGGTCTCGTCGAGAGCGGGCACGATCCGCGCTATTTCATCAACAAGGTGCTCGGCGGGCTCTGGGCCTATGAGGACGACATCGCCGACGAGCACGTGCTCGCCTCCTATCTTTCGCAGTGCGGTCTCGATCCGATGCCGGCGCTCAAGGATGCCAAGACCGATTGGGCCGAGCAGATCCGCCGGAATAATTCGCGCGCGGCGGTGGAGGCCGACGTCGTCGGCGTTCCCACCTATGTCTATCGCGGCGAGCCCTTCTTCGGTCAGGACCGGGTCGAACATCTCGACCATGCGCTCACCGTCGGCCGCGATCCTTTCACGGTGCCCCGCTGAGACGCGGATGACACGCCGAAAGTGAGGATATTTTTCCTATAGCCCCTTATCATCCGTGGGGTTTTCCGGTAAAAAGCCAGCTTGGATCACGGCTGACGGAATGACCGCATGCTCTCTCACGACCGTATCTGGGCTGCGATAGACGAGCTCGCCGAGCGGCACGGGCTGACCGCCTCGGGTCTGGCGCGAAAGGCCGGCCTCGATCCGACCTCTTTCAACAAATCCAAGCGCCGGGGCGCCGACGGCCGCGACCGCTGGCCGTCGACGGAATCGCTGTCCAAGGTGCTTCAGGCGACCGGCGCCTCGGTCGAGGATCTGCTTGCGCTGGTCGGCAATCGCTCGCCTGCGCCGCGCAGCGACGTGCCCGACGGCACCTTTCCGCCGCAGCAGGGCTCAATCCCGCTTCTGGGCTTCGCACAGGCCGGCGCCGGCGGCTTCTTCGACGACGGCGGTTTTCCGGCCGGCCAGGGTTGGGACATGGTCGACTTCCCCGCCAATCCGGCCGCCGGCGGCAACGTCTATGCGCTCGAGGTGCAGGGCGATTCGATGATGCCGCTCTATCGCGACGGCGACATCCTGATCGTCGAACCCGGTGCCCAGCTCAGGCGCGGCGACCGCGTGGTCGTCAAGACCCGCAGCGGCGAGGTGATGGCCAAGGTGCTCTCGCGCCAGACCCAGAAGGTGATCGATCTCGTATCGCTCAATCCGGAGCATCCCAACCGCAGCTTCACGCCGGAGGAGATCGACTGGATGGCGCGCATCATCTGGGCCAGCCAATAGTCCGGCGACGCGCGCAAAAGCTTGTATAGGCCGGGTCCGCTTCCTATTCTCCGTTCGTCACGCAACAGGAGAACCGGACAGAACCATGACCAAGGCCATTTCCCACGACGACGCCCTCATCTATCTCATGGTCGTCATGTCGGCCGTCGACACGGCCATGAACGACGCGGAGATGGCCCGCATCGGACGCCTGGTCCAGTTCCTTCCGGTCTTCTCGAATTTCGACGAGGATCGCCTGGTCTCCGTCTGCCGCGATTGCGCCGAGATCCTCAAGGGTCCCGAGGGCCTCGACATCGTGCTCGAGGTGATCCGCGACGCGGTTCCCGCCCGTCTCTACGATACCGCTTACGCCCTCGCCGTCGAGATCGCTTCGGCGGATTACAACATCCAGGAGGAGGAGATCCGGCTGTTGCAGATGCTGCGCGACAGGCTCGGCCTCGACAAGCTCACCTGTGCCGCGATCGAGCGGGGCGCCATCGCGCGTTTCCGCTCGGCCTGAGGCGGTCGAACCCTCGGGGCTCAATAGAGCCCTTCGGGGAACCAGCGCAGATAGAGTTCGGTGAAGCGCCCGTTGCGATTGAGCACGGAGAGCGCATGGTCGAAAGCGGCAGCGAGATCGCTGCTGTCGGGCGCGACGGCGATCGCCAGTCCCTCGCCCAGATAGTAGGAAGACAGATAGGGGCCGCCGTAGAAGGCGCAGCAATCGGCGGCCACGCCGCTCTGCAGCCAAAACGACAATTGCACGCCGTCGCCAAACAGGGCGGCCACGTCGCCGGCCAGAAGGGCCGCATGCGCGGCAGCGGCATCGTCGAACGGGACCGCCTCGATGCCCGTGAACCACGCCTTCAGCATCGCCTCATGGGCCGATCCCGCCACCACGCCGACCTTCTTGCCGGCGAGATCGCGGGCGGCGTCGCCGCCGTAGCCGGCATCCTTCCGGACGACGAAGCGGGCCGGAAGCTCCATATAGGGCCGGCTGAACCGGTATTTCGCCACCGTCTCGGGCGTCTTTGCGAGACCGGCGATGATCGCCTCGCCCTGACCGTTGAGAAGGGCATGGTCGAGCTCACCCCAGGGCAGCGCCTGTATCTGGCAGCGGTCGACGACGTCGAGCACCTCGCAGATCGCCCGGGCAAGATCCACATTGAAGCCCGCCAGCCTCTGCGACTGGTCGAGAAAGTTGAACGGTGGAAAATCGACCGTGGTGAGAAAACGGATGCGCACCCGCTTGGAGACATCCGGCGTGGCGATCCGTTCGCGCGGGTCGACGTAATTCGGCGTATCCTGGGCGAAGCCCGGGGCGACGGCGGACAGAACCAGCAAGGCCGCCAAGACCAGACGTCTCAACGCCACGCCACCCCCGGAAGATGGTTTTGCCAAAAATACAACTTCTGATATCATTTCGCGTGTGGACCCGTCCCGACGTTTCTTTTGTGTATCAGAGTCATGGCACCGAGCAAGCCAATGCCGACCATCGGGATGCAAAGATCAGGCGGTGCCCGTCCGGACCTCGCTATCGTGGACAGTGCGGTAGCCGCTGCGAAATCCGCAGAACTCCAGGGTGAACTCTCCTTCTTCCGCGCCTGCGGCATCGGCAAGCCGATCCTGTCGCGGGCGGCGGATGCCGCGCGGTCGAACGGCACCAGCGTTGAGGACGAATTGATCGCCGCCCGGCAGATCAGGCCGGAAATCTACTATCGCTGGATGGCCCAGAACCTCGGCCTTCCCTATTTCGAGCAGATCGATCCGGCCTCGGTGCTCCCCTCGTCCTCCATCGACGCGCTCCTCCAGCGGCCCGCCCCCCTACGGCTCACACATGGCGATCGCGTCATGACCGTCATCACACCCACCGCGGCGACCTTCGGCTGGGAGCGACGCCGCATCGCCGAGACGCCCGAGTTGCAGGCGCGTTTCGCCGTGGCTTCGCCCGCGACCATCCGGGCCGCAGTATGGGCGGCAGGAGAGGCCGAGCGCGTGCGCCGGACCACGGGCGCGCTCGACGAGACACGGCGGGACCTCAGTGCCCGGAGGGTGCTGACCGGCGCGCAGGGTTTCTGCCTCGCGCTCACTCTGGCGATCCTGATCGCGTTGTTCGTCGCCTGGCCGGTCGCCTCGCTCATCGCGCTCCACGTCACGATGACGCTGTTCTTCCTCTCCGCCAGCCTGCTGAGGCTCGTCGCCGCCGCGTTCGGCAGGCGTCCGCCCCCCCCCGACCTGTCCGGCACCCGATCAGGCCTTCCCGTCTACACCGTCCTCGTGGCGCTCAAGGACGAGGCCGCGGTTGCGGGCCAGCTGGTGCGGGCGCTGGACCGGCTCGACTGGCCCAAATCGCTGCTCGACATCAAGTTCATCTGCGAGAGGGAGGATACCGCCACCGTCGAGGCGCTCAAGGCCGCCGATCCGGGGCTGCACTGCGAGATTGTCTTCGTGCCGGACCACGGACCGCGAACCAAACCGAAAGCACTGGCTTACGGTCTGGCGGGCGCCCGCGGCTCTTTCGTCGCGCTCTACGATGCCGAGGACATTCCCGCGCCCGGCCAGCTTCGCGAGGCCTATTCGATCTTCTCGTCGTCGCGGGAACAGATCGGCTGCGTGCAGGCGCCGCTCGTGATTTCCAACCACCGTACCAACTGGCTCTGCGCGCTGTTTGCGCTCGAATATGCCGGACTGTTTCGCGCTTTGGTGCCATTCCTAGGACGTCTCGGCCTGCCGATCCCGCTCGGCGGCACCTCCAACCATTTCCGGCGGTCGGTTCTCGAAGACGTTGGCGGATGGGATCCCTACAATGTGACCGAGGACGCCGATCTCGGCATGCGGCTCTATCGCGCCGGCTACCGCACGGTTGCGGCCTACCACGCGACCATCGAGATCGCTCCAGATACGCTGCCGGTCTGGATGCGCCAGCGCAGCCGCTGGCTCAAGGGTTGGCTTCAGACCTGGCTGGTGCTGATGCGCCATCCATTGCGCACCCTGCGGGAGATGGGGCCGGCCGGCTTCCTGACCGCCCAGGTCTTCATCGCGGGCATGATGGTTTCCACGCTGGCGCACCCGTTCCTGTACGTCTTCATCACGACCTTTCTCGCCAGCCACCTCTTCGGCCTGCTGCCGACGGGCGACGGGCTGCATCGCGGCCTGTTCCTCACCGACGTCGTCAGCGTGACGAGCAGCTACATCGCCTTCGCCACGATCGGGATCATGCACATGACCCCGCGCGAGAAGCGGGGCCTCACGCTACGTCACTTCGCCATGCTGCCGCTCTACTGGCTGGCGATGGGCTGTGCGGCGTGGATGGCGATACTCGAACTGCCCCGGCGCGCACATCACTGGGCCAAGACGCCGCACGCGGTTCACACCGATGATCCTCCGGCGCAAAGAACAATCAAGACATGATCGGGAAAACTGGAGCGGGTGAAGGGAATCGAACCCTCGTCGTCAGCTTGGGAAGCTGCTGCTCTACCATTGAGCTACACCCGCCGCTCGCCAAATCCATGCCGGGCGGACAGGCGCAAGTCAAGCGGGATTGAAACCTGCGACCGCGCCATGCCGCGATGCCGCTCCGAAAAAGCAAGAAGGCCGTTCGCGACGGGAACGGCCTTCAAGGGAGCTCGGGACCGGTATCCCGATCTCAGGAGGTCAGGCGAACCCGCATGATTTCCTTCTTGATCGACTTGAAGATGCCGTCGAGCTGCGTTCGCGAGGGCGCATCGAAATAGTTCTCGGGCTTGCTCGCGCAGTTCTTCAACAAGGTACCCGTTTCCACATCCGGCATTTCCAGGCGGATGGTGAAGACTTCGATGCCGTCCTTCTTGATGTTGCCGCAGGCGGTCAGGGTCTTCGCGTCGATCGCCGCACCGAGCATGTCCGAAGTTCCGGAGGTCATCCCGTTCAACCGGCCGTCGACGAGATAGCCGAAGCTCGTGTAGGCCGATTTCAGGTTGTTGGAGAGGGCGTTGATCGCATTGGCGCCGTCGGTGAGGAAGACCAGGGTCTTGACGGTGTCCTTGGCACTCTTCGGCGCGCCTTCGGTAAAGGGCTCACCGGAGGAGAGAACGCGCCATCCCCAGGTCACGCCGGTCAGCGTATTGGTCGAACCATTGGCCACGAGATTGTTGACCATGGTCTTGATCCTGGCCGCGTCGGATGTCAGCGGCTGGATGGGACTGATCTCGCAGTCGTAATTGGGGCCTTTGGGGTCGGCTTCGTTCGAATAGAAGCCCGACGGCGAATTGTTCACCGTCACGCTCTTCCAGGTCGCCACTTCGACGAGCGACGTCAGGAGGGTGTTTGGATAGGTGTAGGTGCTGTTCCGGCCATATCGCTTCAGCCTGTCGATCTTGTCGGTCATGCTGGTGTTGGCCGGGACAACAGCCTTGCTGACGTCATTGAGATAGCTGTTCGGATAGGTCCAGTCGTTCTTGTTGTCGGGTTCGTCGATGGCGAACATCGGCGTGAACAGGCTGTAGGGATCCGACGCGCTCGGCGGCGTGTCCTCCGTGTCGTGATTGCCCTTGGCACTGGCCTGACGGGTTTCGACACATCCCGCCCATTTCTGGCCAAGCTTGTGGAACAGCGCGAACCGGCTCAGTCCATCCGGCAGGTCCGACTGCCTGATCGGTGCCTTTGCATCCGCGTCCAGCCAGCTTGCGGCTGCTTTTGTGACGACACCCAGTGAGCTGATCGTCGGGCCGAATTGCGGGCCGACATTGACGAAACCGGCATAAGGCACCACGCCGAACTTGACGGTCCCGGCGGGCAAGTTCTGCGCATTGATATCGTCGATCATTCCGGTGACGGCGCTCTGCAGGGAAGACAGCTTTCCACCGGCCATCGAGCCGGTGGTGTCGAGCACGAAGACGATCTCGTACTGGATGGCCGAATAGGTTGCCCGCGAACTTGCGCCCACATCGACGGTCGGCTTGCCGAAAACGCCGCCGAATGCAGTGGGATAAGAGATACTGCCTGACACCTCGATCGTCTCGTTTCCGATGATCTGCGCGTCGACCTTCAATGCGAGGTCAGGATAGTTGGCGAGGACGAAGGCTTCGGCGATGTCGGTCGCCTGCTGTTTGCTGAGGCTCTTGGGGCCCTCCCTGGTGACGGCGAGGGCCGCAGCATCGAGCGCAGCCTGCAGCTCGGACTTCTGTCGGCTAAGGTTGATGTAGTCGACGGCCAGACCTCCAGCCGTCAAGAGCGGCACGACAAGGATGGCAAATGTCACCGCGAAATTGGCGCTACGATCTTCCCAGAACTTCTGCAAAATTGTCATTGGCGTCCTGTCCTGCCCACGACCGGATATACTCCGGCAGCCCTGGACGGATTCTAGACACCATTGTTTCAGGCTTGTTTAAGCCAAATGGTTAATATGTTCATATCCTAATCTTTGGATAAGGCCCCATTCGGTTTGAGCGAATCTAGGCGTCGGAAACCCGAAAATGCTTCGACAGCTTCAGCCCCTGCGCCTGGTAATTCGATGCAAGGCTTTCGCCGTAGAGGCGCTGTGGAAGCGTCAGCATTCGCTCATAGACCAGCCGGCCGACGATCTGGCCGTGCTCGAGGATGAAGGGCACCTCGTGCGAGCGCACCTCGAGAACGGCACGGCTGCCCGTACCGCCGGCGCCGGCATGACCGAAACCGGGGTCGAAGAAGCCGGCATAGTGGACGCGGAATTCGCCGACGAGCGGATCGAAGGGCGTCATCTCGGCGGCATGCATCGGCGGCACGTGGACGGCTTCGCGGGATACGAGAATGTAGAACTCGTCCGGGTCGAGTACGAGATCGGCCGAGCCGCGGTTGTAGATCGGCTCCCAGAAATCGTCGATATCGTATTCTGCCTTGCGGTCGACATTCACGACGGCCGTATGGTGCTTGCCACGATAGCCCACGAGGCTGCCCCTGCCGCTGCCCTCGAGATCGATCGACAGGGCGATGCCGCCGCCCGAGACGTTGGGATTGTCGGCGGCGACCAGCACTTCGCTGTCGTGAAGCGCGCGCAATTCGTCCTCGTCGAGCAGGCTCGAGCCCTGGCGGAAGCGGATCTGCGACAGGCGCGAGCCGGTCTTCACCACGATCGGGAAGGTGCGCGGGCTGATCTCCAGCCACAGCGGGCCTTCATAGCCGGCCGGGATCTGGTCGAATTCCTGTCCGTGGTCGGTGAGCACGCGGGTGAAGATGTCGAGCCGGCCGGTCGAACTCTTGGGGTTGGTCGAAGCCGAGACGGTTTCGGGCAGTTTCAGCCCTTCCAGCAGCGGCACCATATACACGCAGCCGGTTTCGAGCACAGCGCCCTCGCCGAGTTCGAAGGCATGAAGCTTCAGCCGGTCGAGCTTCTCCCTGACCTTGTGACCCGGTCCGGGAAGAAAACTCGCGCGCACCCGGTAGGCCGTTGCGCCGAGCCTGAGATCGAGGCTGGCGGGCTGGATCTGGTCGTCGTCGAATCGCCGGCCGGTCAGGATCGCGCCCGCGGCATGAAGTTCGGCGATCGCGCTGTCGGCAAGAATTCCGGATTTCGGCTGCATCATGTCCTCCGAGACAGAACCTTTCATGACAATGCGCGGGAATTGACGCAAGCCGCCGAAAGGGCTAAAGACCCGCTTATCCCGTGGTGATTTGGCCGACCGGCTTGCAGCCACGTTAAAGAAGTTGCTAAAAGGTCGGGTGTCTGTGTCACCGGCTTTGCAACTTTGCGAGCCGGTTTTTTATTGGACGCGACAGACGATGACAAACACACGCAAATTGAGACCCGCCACCCAGCTCGTGCATGGCGGAACGCACCGCAGCCAGTTCGGCGAAACCTCGGAAGCGCTCTTCCTGACGCAGGGTTTCGTCTATGACAGCTCGGAGGCCGCCGAGGCACGCTTCAAGGGCGAGGAACCGGGCTTCATCTATTCCCGCTACGCCAACCCGACCACGGACATGTTCGAAAAGCGCATGTGCCTGCTCGAAGGCGCGGAGGATGCGCGCGCAACTGCCTCGGGGATGGCCGCAGTCACCGCAGCGCTTCTCTGTCAGCTGAAGGCCGGCGATCACGTCGTCTCCGCCCGCGCGCTCTTCGGCTCCTGCCGCTGGGTGGTCGAGAAGCTGATGCCGAAATACGGGATCGAGACGACCTTCGTCGACGGCCGCGACCTGTCGGCCTGGGAAAAGGCCGTCCGCCCCAACACCAAGGTCTTCTTCCTCGAAAGCCCGACCAACCCGACGCTCGAAGTGGTGGACATCGCCGCCGTCGCACGGCTCGCCGACCAGGCCGGTGCCCGGCTGGTGGTCGACAATGTCTTCGCCACGCCGATCCTGCAGAAGCCGCTCGAACTCGGCGCGCATGTCGTCGCCTATTCCGCCACCAAGCACATCGACGGCCAGGGACGCTGTCTGGGTGGCGTGGTTCTTTCCGACAAGGACTGGATCGACGAGCACCTGCACGACTATTTCCGCCATACCGGCCCCGGCATGTCGCCGTTCAATGCCTGGGTTCTGCTCAAGGGGCTGGAGACGCTGCCGATCCGCGTACGCCAGCAGACCGAAAGCGCAGGCAGGATCGCAGATTTCCTCGCCTTACGATCGGAGATTGCCCGCGTGCTCTATCCCGGACGCGACGACCATCCCCAAGCTGACATCTGCAAGAAGCAGATGGCCGGTGGCTCGACCATGGTCGCCTTCGAGTTCAAGGATGGCAAGGATGCGGCCTTCCGTTTCCAGAACGCGCTACAGATCATCCGGATTTCCAACAATCTGGGCGACGCCAAGAGCCTGATCACCCATCCGGCGACCACGACGCACAAGAACCTTTCGGACGAAGACCGTGCCGAACTCTCGATCGGGGACGGTCTGGTTCGCGTTTCGGTCGGGCTCGAGGATGTCGACGATCTGGTCGAGGATCTCGACGCGGCGCTCTCAGCGATCTGAGGACGGCGCGCCGAAAGCCCGGCGCGCCAGCACCAGCCGCGAGGCGGCGGTGTAGAAACAAATCACGGCGAAGACCGTCGCCGTGATCGGAAACCCGTCAGGCCAGAGGCAGAACAGCGCGAAGGCCAGATAGGTCTCGGTGGCTTCCGCCAGGCCGGTGGTGAAATAGATCGACTTCGCGCCGCGCTGTTCCGTCGTCTCCCCCCGCTTTTCCGCGACGATCGCATAAGCCAGGAAGCTCGCCCCGTTGATATAGAACGACAGGAGCAGCAGCCCGCCGGCCATGCCGTTCGCCGCCGGGTCGAGCAGGATGAAAGCGAAGGGAATGACCCCGTAGAAGGCAAAGTCGAGCACGATGTCGATGAGCCCGCCGAAATCGGTCGCCCCGCTATGACGCGCCACCGCGCCGTCGAGACCGTCGCCGAGCCGGCTCACGAGCAGAAAAAACAAGCCCCATCCAGTGTGTCCGAGCGCGATCAGAGCCGCGGCCGCCAGTCCGGTCACGAAGGCGGCATAGGTGACGGCGTCGGCGGAAACGCCGCGCGCCGCCAACCATCCGCCGGTCCTGTCGAGAACCGGATCGAGCCTCCGTTTGAATTGTCCGTCGAGCACCTGTTTCGCCTTCCCTCGCCCTTTGGCTCCTTGTAGCCTCCGTCAGGAGCTGATGCCATTCACCTTGATGCGATATGGCTCGTGTAAAGGCCCCTTGCCACCGGGGTTGGCGCCCGCTACGTCACTACCAGAAATGCGGCATTACTACTTTCGGAGACATCCATGTACCGCGCGGTCACCCGCGGCATCGAGGTAACAGTCGAGCCCTATTATCTCGAAGAGCAGTCAGACCCGGACGAAAACCGGCATGTCTGGGGCTATCGGATCATCATCGCCAACACCTCCGACACCGGGGTCCAGTTGCGCAGCCGTTACTGGCGCATCACCGACGAGAACGGCGTGGTCGACGAAGTTCGCGGCGACGGCGTCGTCGGCGAACAGCCGGTACTCGGACCGGGTGACACCTATGAATATTCCTCCGGCTGCCCGCTCGACGCCCCGTCAGGCGTGATGGTCGGCAGCTACCAGATGCAGAGCGAGGACGGCGAACTGTTCGACGTCGAGATCCCCGCCTTCTCGCTCGACATGCCGGGACGCGTCAGAACGTTGAACTAAATGACTTGCAGCGGGTTCGGAAAAGCCAAGGGGAGCCGAAGCTCCCCTGGTCAGTAGTGCCCCTTTCGGGACAGCGGACACCTCTTTCGAGGCGCCGTAAGTGTTTTACATATAGCGGCGTCTCGCCGAAATTTCAATCCAAAGCTTTAAACATCAGGTCTTTCCCGATCCTCCGGGACGGGGCAACAAAGACAAAACGACGGAAATCATCTCGTCGAATTCTTGTTGCGGCATGCGAACCACCCGACCATGGGTTGGTACCAACCTGCTTACCGCGACCGTCATCGGCTTGTCACACACAGCCCAAGCTGCTCGTCCATCTATCGTTGTCTTGAGTGGATAGGCCAGCCGGAGGTCAGGTTGGGCTTGTGTGGAGCATGGAATGACGATCGCAGCCCCATAAAGCGTCGCGTTCTTCGAGATGACGACAACGGGCCGACGCTTCCAGAATTCAGGCAGTTGGGCATCCTTGGGAAGATCACACCAATAAAGCTGCCTTATCCGTGGGGCAGATTTCAGCCGAGGACTTACCCTTGGCGGAACGTCATCGTTCTGCCGCCATATCCCCTTCTTCGCGGACACGTCGCCCTTGCTCGCCATAATTGCATTAAGGCAAACTACAGCAGCAAAATCCAGCCTGCCTGTTACCATGGCCTATTCGACGCCGAATTCCTTCGGATCGAAGAGATAGCCCGTCGAGCAGAACTCGCAGACCACGGAGATATGGCCGTCCTGGACGGACTCCCGGACTTCCTCGGCCGAAAATCCGTGGAGGACCTCGGCCAGCTTCTCGCGCGAACAGGAGCACTTGTCCGCCACCGGGGACGGCGGGAAGACGCGCACGCCATGCTCGTTGAACAGCCGGAAGAGAAGGCGCTCGGATCCGACGTCCGGATCGGTCAGCTCGTCTGCCTCGACGGTTTCGGCGAGCGCCCGGGCCTCGGTCCAGGCATCGTCCTCGCCGCGTTCGGGCAGATCGACGTCATCGGGTACGTCGCCGCCCGGAAGATCGGCCTGGCGCATGCGCTCGGGCGCTTCGGGCAGGAACTGGATCACCAGCCCGCCGGCGCGCCAGGACTTCGTGCTGTGCCCGTCGGCATTGGCCCGATAGAGCTCGGCCACGGCCATCTTCAGCGTGGTCGGGATCTGCTCGGACTGACGGAAATAGGTTTCCGCCATTTCCGAAAGCGAGCTGCCGTCCATTTCGACGATGCCCTGATAGCGCTGCATCATCGACCCCTGGTCGATGGTGAAGGCGAGGATGCCCTTGCCGAGCAGGGCCTCGGGCGAGGTCTGGCCGGCGTCCATGGCTGCCTGCAGCCGCTCCTCGTCGAAGCGGGCATAGGCGCGGATGTCGCCGGGCGTCTTGAAATCGGCGACGATGAAGTCGATCGGTCCGTCGCCCTTGGTCTGGGCAATCAGCTTGCCCTCGAACTTGAGCGAAGTGCCGAGCAGCACCGTCAACGTGATCAGCTCGGCCATCAGCCGCGCCACGGGCTCTGGATAGTCGTGGCGACCGAGAATGGTGTCGAGCAGCGGGCCGAGCTGGACGGCACGTCCGCGCACGTCGAGCCCTTCCACGGCGAAAGGAACCACGTGATCATCTCCGGCGAAACCGATATCGCCGAGGTTCAAAGTATTGTCCGTCATGTTAAAACCGTTCCGGTCTCAGAGAGCGCCGAGACACCAGCGCAGGACCGCCTTTTGGGCATGTAGCCTGTTTTCAGCCTCGTCGAAGACCACCGACTGGGGTCCGTCGATGACCTCGTCGGTCACCTCCTCGCCACGGTGGGCCGGCAGGCAGTGCATGAAGAGCGCGTCGGGGTTCGCCTTCGCCATCAGGTCGCCATTGACCTGATAGGGCTGGAAGACGTTGTGACCGCGGGCGCGGTGTTCCTGGTTCATCGACACCCAGGTGTCGGTGATGACGCAATCCGCACCGCTCACGGCTTCGGCCGGATCACGCATGAGGTCAATTTCCGCGCCCTCGCCGCGCGCCCAGTCGATGAACTTCTGGGTGGGCTCCGAACCTTCCGGTACGGCGACGCGCATGCGGTAGCCGAAGCGACCGGCGCCCTCGATCAGCGAGTGCAGCACGTTGTTGCCGTCGCCAGTCCAGGCGAGCGTCTTGCCCTTCACCGGACCGCGATGCTCCTCGAAGGTGAGGATGTCGGCCATGATCTGGCAGGGATGGGTGTCGTCGGTCAGCGCGTTGATCACCGGCACGGTGGCGTGTTCGGCCAGTTCGAGCAGCCGGTCATGTTCCATGGTGCGGATCATGATGGCGTCGACATAGCGCGACAGCACGCGGGCCGTATCGGCAATGGTTTCGGCGCGGCCGAGCTGCATTTCGGTGCCGGAGAGAAACAGCGTCTCGCCGCCCAGCTGCCGCATGCCGACATCGAAGGAGACGCGGGTGCGGGTCGACGGCTTCTCGAAGATCATCGCCAGCATCTTGCCGGCGAGCGGCTTTTCGCTCACCGGGCCCTGCTTGGCCGATTTGGCGGCGTCGATCATCGCGCGCAGGTCGGTAGAAGCGACCGCGGAGAGATCGAGAAAATGTTTCGGTTTGCTGGCTTCGCTCATTTCGAACCTGTTCTGGATATTCGCCCTGACCGCCAGTCAGCCACGCATCAAACTCTTGAGACCTGCCTCCATGCGCTCCAGTCCCTCACGCGCCTCTTCGGCGGTCAGGGTCAGGGGCGGCAACAGGCGAACCACGTTGTCGCCGGCCGGTACGGTGAGCAGATGCTCGGCACGGAAGGCCTGAACCATCTCTATATTGGACTTCGCGCACTTGATTCCAAGCATCAGCCCGTTGCCGCGCACATCCTCGACGAGATCGGGGTAGCGGTCCTTGAGCGAAACGAGGCCCTGCGACAGCGCGTTGCCGACAGCATTGACGTGGTCGAGGAAGCCGTCGGCTAGAATGACGTCGAGTACGGCGTTGCCAACGGCCATGGCCAGCGGATTGCCGCCATAGGTGGTGCCGTGAGTGCCGGCGGTCATGCCGTCGGCCGCCGATGCGGTGGCCAGGCAGACGCCGAAGGGAAAGCCGCCGCCAATGCCCTTGGCGACCGCCATGATGTCCGGCGTGATGCCGGCCCATTCATGGGCGAAGAGACGTCCGGTCCGGCCGACGCCCGACTGGACCTCGTCGAGGATAAGGAGCGCGCCCTTGTCGTCGCATATCTTGCGGATCTTGCGCAGCACCTCGGGGTCGATCGGGCGGATGCCGCCCTCGCCCTGAACGGGCTCGATCAGAGCGCCGGCCGTCTGCTCGGTAACAGCCGCCTCGAGGGCGTCGAGGTCGCCGAAGGGCACCTGGTCGAAGCCCTGCACCTTGGGGCCGAAGCCCTCGAGATATTTGGCCTGGCCGCCGGCGGCGATCGTTGCCAGCGTACGCCCGTGGAAAGCGCCTTCCATCGTCACGATGCCGAAGCGGTCGGGCTCACCGTTGATATAGAAGTGCCGGCGCGCGGTCTTGATCGCGCATTCCAGCGCCTCGGCACCCGAATTGGTGAAGAAGGCCTTGTCGGCAAACGTCGCCTCGACGAGACGCGCAGCGAGGCGTTCCTGCCCCGGGATCTCGTAAAGGTTGGAAAGATGCCACAGCTTCTCGGCCTGCCCCGTCAGCGCGGAGACGAGATGCGGATGGGAATGGCCGAGCGAGCTCACCGCGATGCCAGCTGCGAAATCGAGATATCGCTCGCCCTTGTCGGTGGTCAGCCACACGCCCTCCCCGCGTTCGAAGCGCAGCGGCGCCCGATTGTAGGTTTCATAAAGTGGCGCGGCAGATGCCATGACCCGGCTCCCGAATTACAAAGCCCCGAAAGCGGCTCCGGAGACCCTGAAAGGGTTGCCGGCGAAGCTCCGGGACGTGATGCCGAAAACTAAAACGCCGCCCCTTGGGGCGGCCCGGGCGCACTATTGACAACTCGTCCTTCAAAGTCAATCCGCGCCCGCTTTTGCCGGGATCGCCGCAGTTTCGTCACGCCGTCCGGTCATTGACGGGATTATGACAGAAACCCCTAAGTTGGGGAAAACCGGAAAATCGAATCACGCCGATTCCCGCGACTCTTGTCACCGAGTCAAGCGAACACTAGGTTAGGGTCATGCACTAGGAAGTCGGGGCGGACACTAGTCATCTTAACAGTAGCGGCGTCTCCCAGACTGCGGTCGGTCCGTGGTCGTGATGAAGGATTCCGCCGGTCGATAATCCGGACGAACGGAGCAAAAACTGATGAACTGGACGGATGAACGAGTCGATATGCTCAAGAAGCTTTGGGCCGACGGACTCAGCGCTAGCCAGATCGCCGCGCAACTGGGCGGTGTGAGCCGCAATGCGGTGATCGGCAAGGTGCACCGCTTGAACCTTCCCGGACGCGCCAAGAGCGGCGGCCAGACGAAGGTGCGAACGAAGCGCCCCGCACCGAACGCGCCGCGCTCGTCGACCTATACGGCCAACACCCGCGCCGTCGGCCAGTCTCACACCCACGCCTCTCGGTCGATGCCCAGGTCATCGGGCGCCACGGCGCTCAAGGCCGATGCCGAACCGGTCGCCTACCAGGAACTGGAGACCCGCCCCGTCGAGGACGTGGTGGTGCCGATTTCCCGCCGGCTGGAATTGGTGCAGCTCACCGAGCGCACCTGCAAATGGCCGCTCGGCGACCCGCTGCAGGACGACTTCCACTTCTGCGGCAACGATTCCGGCGAATCCTCGCCCTATTGCAGCTACCACTCACGTCTTGCGTTCCAGCCCTCCCAGGACCGCCGCCGCAACCGCTGAGTTGGAGTCCGGAACGCGCGACGAACGCGGTAACTCGCCCGGAACCTCACGGTTCCGGGCTTTTCTTTTGTCTGCGCGCCGCTAGAGGGCGGACGGTTCAGCTTTCGATGGAATAGCCGGCGCCACGCACGGTGCGGACGATGTCACGCATGTTGGCGAGATTGAGCGCCTTGCGCAGACGCCCGACATGGACGTCGACGGTGCGCTCGTCGACATAGACGTCATGGCCCCAGACGCCGTCGAGAAGCTGCGAGCGCGAATAGACGCGGCTCGGCGAGCTCATCAGGAATTCGAGAAGCCGGAATTCGGTCGGTCCCAGCTTGATATCCCTGCCGCGACGGCGGACCCTGTGGGTCTCGCGGTCGAGTTCGACATCGCCGACCTTCAGCACGGTCGAGATCGATTCCGGCCGCGCCCGGCGCAGCATGGCGCGCACGCGCGCCAGCAGTTCGGGTGTCGAGAACGGCTTGACGACATAGTCGTCGGCGCCCGTCGACAGGCCGCGAATGCGTTCGCTCTCCTCGCCGCGCGCCGTGAGCATGATGATCGGAAGCCTTTCGGTTTCCGAGCGCAGGCGCAGGCGGCGGCACAGTTCGATGCCGGAGATGCCGGGCAGCATCCAGTCGAGAAGCAGAAGGTCGGGCACACGTTCGCGCAGACGGATCTCCGCCTCGTCGCCGCGCAGGATCGTGTCGACGTCATATCCCTCGGCTTCGAGATTGTAGCGCAGCAGGACGCTGAGCGCCTCTTCGTCCTCGACCACCGTGATCCGCGGTGCCATGGCCATCAGTTCAACTCCATTCCGTCAGCCAAATGACATCACTCGACCGGGTCGGCGACGACATTCGCGCTCTCATCGTCCTTCGGACGGTCCATCGTCATCTGCTGGCCGGTGGCCACGTAGAACACTGTTTCAGCGATGTTGGTGGCGTGATCCCCTATCCGCTCGATGTTCTTGGCGCAAAAGAGAAGGTGCGTGCAGGACGAGATGTTGCGCGGATCCTCCATCATGTAGGTCAGGAGTTCGCGGAACAGAGAGGTGTAGATCGCGTCGATCTCCTCGTCGCGCTCGCGGATCGAGTTGGCCTGCTCGGCCGAATGCGAAGAGAACGCGTCGAGCACTTCCTTGAGCTGCGTGAGGGCGAGTTCCGAGAGATGCTCGAGACCGCGCACCAGCTTCTTCGGCTGCGCCATGGTGTGGATCGAGATGACGCGCTTGGCGATGTTCTTGCCGAGGTCGCCGACGCGCTCGAGGTCGGAGGCGATGCGGATCGATCCGATGATCTCGCGCAGGTCGGAGGCCATGGGCTGACGCTTTGCGATGACCAGCACCGCCTTTTCGTAGATCTCGCGTTCGCCCTGGTCGAGGAGCATGTCCTCGGAAATAACCCGCTGGGCGAGCCCGGTATCCGCGTTGATCAGCGCGGTCAGCGAATCCGCGACCATGCCCTCGGCGATACCGCCCATTTCTGAAAGCCGGCGCGAGAGCCAGCGCAGTTCGTCGTCATAGGCTGATACGGTGTGCGGTTCTGACATGAGTGCGATCCCTTGTATGATGTGGCGGCGCGAGGACCCCGGTCAGCCGAAGCGACCGGTGATATAGTCCTGGGTGCGCGGATCGTCCGGATTGGTGAAGATCTTGTCGGTGTCACCTTCCTCGACCAGAACGCCGAGGTGGAACATCGCGGTCCGTTGCGAGACACGGGCGGCCTGCTGCATGGAGTGGGTGACGATGACGATGGTGTAGTTCTCGCGCAGTTCGTGGATGAGTTCCTCGACGGTGGCCGTCGCAATCGGGTCGAGCGCCGAGCACGGTTCGTCCATGAGGATCACCTCGGGGCTGACCGCGATCGCGCGAGCAATGCACAGGCGCTGCTGCTGGCCGCCGGACAGACCGGTTCCGGGTTCGTGCAGACGGTCCTTGACCTCGTTGAAGAGGCCGGCGCGCAGCAGGCTCTTCTCGACCACCTCGTCCATATCCGCCTTGTTGCGGACAAGACCGTGGATGCGCGGGCCGTAGACGATATTCTCGTAGATCGACTTGGGGAACGGATTGGGCTTCTGGAACACCATGCCGACGCGGGCGCGCAATTCCACCACGTCGATCGAGGGGTCGTAGACATCCTCGCCGTCGAGGGTGATCTCACCGGTCACCCGGCAGCCTTCGATGGTGTCGTTCATGCGGTTGAGCGACCGCAGGAAGGTTGACTTGCCGCAACCCGACGGGCCGATCAGCGCGGTGACCGCATTCTCGCGAACGTTCAGGTTCACGTCGTAAAGCGCCTGCTTGGCCCCGTAAAACACGCTGACATCCTTGCCGCGCATCTTGATGACGGGTTTATCGGCGGGCGCATTGACCGCCTTTTCGGTTGCCGCATCCGACATCATGTTCATCCTCGTCTTCCTTTGTACGTTACACGCGGGGTCTGTCGTTGCGGACTACCAACGCCGCTCGAATTTACGGCGCAGTATAATGGCCGCGATGTTCATGACTGCAAGAAACAGCAGCAGAATGATGATGGCGCCCGAGGTCCGCTCGACGAAGGCGCGTTCTGCCTCGTTCGCCCACATGAAGATCTGGACCGGCAGCGCAGTCGCCGGATCGAGCGGGGTCGCCGGGTAATCGACCACGAAGGCCACCATGCCGATCAGGAGGAGCGGCGCGGTTTCGCCGAGCGCCTGGGCCAGGCCGATGATCGTGCCGGTCAGGATGCCGGGAGCCGCCAGCGGCAGCACGTGATGGAAGACCATCTGCATCTTCGAGGCGCCGATACCGAGGGCGGCGGCGCGGATCGAGGGCGGCACCGCCTTCAGCGCCGCGCGGGTGGCGATGATGATGGTCGGCAGCGTCATCAGCGTCAGCACCAGACCGCCGACCAGCGAGGCCGAGCGCGGAAGGCCCATGAAGTTGATGAAGACGGCGAGACCCAGGAGACCGAAGACGATCGAGGGCACGGCCGCGAGATTGTTGATGTTGACCTCGATGAGGTCCGTCCAGCGGTTCTTCGGTGCGAATTCCTCGAGATAGATCGAGGCGGCGACGCCGATCGGCAGCGCCAGAACCAAGACGATCATCATCATGTAGAAGGAGCCGATGATCGCCACACCCATGCCGGCGCTTTCCGCACGCGAGGAGGCGCCGTTGATGAAGAGGCCGGTGTTGAACTGCTTGTCCATGATCCCGTCGGCGACGAGCTGGTTGATCCAGGCGACTTCACGGTCGGACACCTGACGGCGCGCTTCGGGGACATTGAGATCGATGTGGCCCTTGAGTGTCGAGTCCACCAGTCCGTTGGCGGTCATCGTGACCGGTACGGTCTTGCCGATGAGGCTCGGGTCATCCATCACCATGGAGCGCAGTTCGATGCGCGAACTGTCGGAGATCAGTCCGCCGACTTCCTTGACGGCCGCCCTGTCGTCCGGGTCGACGCCGAGCGCCTTGACCAGCGCGTTGCGCGCCAGAACCGGGTAGTTCGCCATCAGGAGCACGTTGGGGTTTTCTGCCCGCTGGTCCTTCGGGTCGATCACGCTCTGCGAGAACTCGACCGGCACGGTGATCATGGTCTGCTGGAAGGCGCCGATACCCTTGGATACGACCGTCCAGAGCAGGATCGCCAGGAACAGGAGACCGAGGAAGATCGCGGTCTGCCCGTAGAAGCGGAAGCGGCGTTCGGCGGCGTAGCGCTTCTTCAGCCCGATGTCGCGGCGCTTCGGGGAAGCGGCATCAATCGGGGTCGCGGAAATCGTCGCGTCGGTCATTCGTACTGCTCCCGGTATTTGCGAACCACGTAGAGGGCGTAGATGTTGAGGCCGAGCGTCAGCACGAAGAGCGTGATGCCGAGCGCGAAGGCGACGAGCGTCTGTGGCGAGTTGAACTCTAGGTCGCCCGTCAGCTGGCTGACGATCTTCACGGTTACCGTGGTCATCGGCTCGAAGGGATTGATGGTCAGGCGCGCGGCCACGCCGGCGGCGAGCACCACGATCATCGTCTCACCGATGGCGCGCGACGCGGTCAGCAGAAGTGCGCCAACGATGCCCGGAAGCGCCGCGGGCAGGATCACCCGCTTGATGGTTTCCGAGCGGGTGGCGCCGAGACCGAGCGAGCCGTCGCGCATGGCGCGCGGCACCGCGGTGATGATGTCGTCCGACAGCGAGGAGACGAAGGGGATCAGCATGATGCCCATCACGGCACCGGCCGTCAGCACGCTCTGCGCCTGGATGAAACTGGTGGCGTCGCCGGTGAAGATGCCGTCGATCTGAGCCGAAAGATCGCGCAGGAAGGGACCGACGGTGACGACCGCGAAGAAGCCGTAGACGATGGTCGGGATGCCGGCGAGGACCTCGAGCAGCGGCTTGGCTACCGAGCGCAGCTTCGGACCGGCATATTCGGCCATGTAGACGGCGGCGAAGAGACCGATCGGGACCGCGACCAGCATGGCGACAAGCGCGATGTAGAGCGTGCCGGCGAGCAGCGGCAGCAGGCCGAACTGACCTGCGGAGTTCTCCGCGCCGGCGGCGGCGAAACGCGGATCCCAGACCGTGCCGAAGAAGAACTCGAGCGGCGGAACGGAGGCGAAGAAGCGGCCGGTCTCGCTGATCATGGACAGGACGATGCCGATCGTCGTCAGGATGGCGATCGACGAGGCGAGGACGAGCAGGCCGAGGATCACGCTCTCGACGCGATTGCGCGCCTTCACGCGGGCGCCGAGCTGGGTCCAGGCCCAGCCGCCGCACATCAGAGCCACCAGAATGACGACAACCGAGCGCCACAGCATGCTGGTCTGCTCAAGGCTGTTGTAACGGAAGGCGGCCTGCACCATCGGATCGGTAGCGTCGGTGGCGATCGCCACGCCCTTGTCGGCGAGCAGCGGACGTGCCGCGTCGATACCGCCGGCGGCCTGTTTCAGCTGATCGGCATCGAGCAGCGTCAGGCCGTGCGAAATGGAGGAGATGATGCCCATCGTCAGCCCCTGATGGGCGGCGGTGGCACCGAGTACGTCATCGCTGAGCGAGCCGCGCACCACGTTGCCGATGACGACCTGGCTGGCGATCGCCCAGATGGCGAGAACGAAGAGAGCGGGCAGCACGGTGGCGATGGCCATGTGCATGCCGTGATAGCCGGGACGGGAGTGATAGGAGACGCTGCTGTCGGCCTCGAGCGCGCGAGCGCGGCTCCGAGCCAGCACATAGGCGGCGACGCCGAGCGCGCAGACGATGGTGACGAGCAGGAAGATACCCATGGCCAGAAAACTCCCCCGGGCGGGATACGGGTCGGAAGGGAAAAACCCGGCGCGCGAGGGCGCGCCGGGTCGTGGATCAAGTCGCGATCAGAGAGTTTCGCCGCTTTCGAAGGAGGCGCGCTGTGCTTCGCGCTCAGCTTCCGGAGCGGAAACCAGGCCGTATTCGGCGAGCGGGGAGTCCGGGCCGATCATCTGGTCGGAGAGGAAGAACTCGACGTATTCCTTCAGACCCGGGATGACGCCGAGGTGAGCCATCTTGACGTAGAACTGCAGCGGACGCGACACCGGGTATTCGCCAGCGGCGATGGTCTCGGTGGTCGGGGTGATGCCCGACATGGTGGCGACCTTCAGCTTGTCGGTGTTGTTTTCGTAGAAGGCCAGACCGAAGACGCCCATGCCGGTCTTGTTGGCATCGATGCGGGCGAGCGTTTCGGTGTAGTCACCGTCGATGTCGACAGCAGCGCCGTCCTTGCGGACAGCCATGCAATCCTTCTCGGCGTCCTTCTCGGCCATGCCGGACGAAACGCGGGCTTCCAGGTCACCGGTGGCTTCACAGCCGGCGGCGAGGACCTTCTCTTCGAAGACTTCGCGGGTGCCGTGCTTTTCACCCGGGATGTAGGCAGCGATATCCCAGTCCGGGAAGGCTTCGTTGACTTCCGACCACTTCTTGTAGGGGTTGTCGACCAGCTTGCCGTCGACGACGACCTTGGCGGCCAGACCCTTGTAGATGTCGGCGGGCTCGAGAGCGAAGTCCGGGCCGGCGATGTCGGTTGCGAAGACGATGCCGTCATAGCCGATGACGACTTCGTGGATGTCGGTTACGCCGGCAGCCTTGCAGGCCTCGACTTCCGAATCCTTGATCTTGCGCGAGGCGTTGGCAACGTCGATGGTATCTTCGCCCACGCCCTTGCAGAATTCCTTCAGGCCGGCGGAGGAGCCGCCCGATTCGACCACCGGGGTCTTGAAGTTCGGGAAGGTCTCGCCGAAGGTTTCAGCGACGATCTTCGCGTAGGGAAGAACGGTCGACGAGCCAGCGACCTGGATCTGGTCGCGAGCAGAGGCCGCGCCAGCGAAAGCGACGGACGCCACAAGGGCGGCAGCGGCGATTTTGAGTACGTTCATTGAAAATCTCCCGTGATGGGCTTGGGGTTCAGGCTCGGTTGCGAGCCGTGTTCAACCGCTTGACGGCATGCCCTTTCTAGGCTCCGGCAGATTCCCTTTTATGACAATCAGAATACCGTTTTATGACACCCTATATTATTGTTTTCGCTGTATTTTTTCGACGTTGTTAAAGGTTATCCCGGATTCGGACCGGGAAATCTGACACCAAAGGTCGACCCATGGCCTGGTTCGGACTTCACGACCAGCCGCGCGCGGTGCCGGGTGAGGATGTGCTTCACGATGGCGAGCCCCAGTCCGGTTCCCTTCTTGGCCCGGCTGGATTCGACGTCGACGCGGTAGAAGCGCTCCGTCAGCCGCGGCACATGCTGGCGCTCGATTCCCGGTCCGTAGTCGCGGACGCTGACGACCACGGTTCCGCCCTCTTCCGTCGCCAGTTCGACGTCGACCCGTTTGCCGCTCTGGCCATACTTGCAGGCGTTCTCGACCAGGTTCTCCATGACCTGGATCAGTTCGTCCCGGTCGCCGGTCACGATGACGGGGGCGTCCGGCGTCTTCAGCGTGATCTCGACCCCGAGTTCGCCGGCCATCGGACGCAGCGCATCGATGACGTGGCGGCAGACGGCGGCGAGGTCGACCTGGTCGGTGGGTGCGAGATGGGCGCGCATTTCCAGCCGCGACAGCGACAACAGATCGTCGATCAGGCGCGACATGCGCGAGGCCTGTTCGAGCATGATGCCGAGGAACCGTTCCTGGGCCTTCACGTCGTTGCGGGCCGGGCCCTGAATGGTCTCGATGAAACCGACGAGGGAGGCCAGCGGTGTGCGCATCTCATGGCTGGCATTGGCGACGAAATCGGTGCGCATCCGGTCCATCCGCCGCGCCTCTGTGAGATCGCGGAAGCTCAGCACGTAAAGCCCTTCGCCGGGAACCGCGGAGACGCGGACCTCGTACCACCGCTCAGACGGCACCCGTTCGACGTTCTCGAGCGCACGGGTCTTGCCGTCGGCAATCACCTGGCCGACCATGTCGAGGATCTGCGGCGAACGGATTCGCCCCGACAGGATGGCGCGCTCGGAGAAGGCGCCGAACTGGGTAACCGCCGCCGGATTGGCGAAGACGACGGTCGAATCGGCGTTGACGACGATGATTGGAATGTCGAGCGCCGAGAGCACGGCGTAGCCCTTGCGGACTTCGGCGGTGATCTCGAGTTGGTCAAGCGGCATGTCTGTTCGTCCTTGAGTCCGCACCGGCTCTCGGCCGGCGCTTGAAATCGGCAATCGGTTGTGCCCTCATTCATAAAGAACCGCAGTTTATGACAATTGGACGAACAAGTCCGGGGGGAACGCAGGATTTCCCCCGCCACCGATCGGGAACCGAGAATGAGCAAGTCTGACAAGTCGCAGGGCGTCAAGATTACCGTCAACGGCAAGGAGCGCACCTTCGACGTCGACGACCCGAAACTGCCGGACTGGGTCTCCGACAAGGCGATGGAATCGGGTGGCTACCCCTATGAGGACAAGCTCGACCGCAAGGAATACGAGGAAACGCTGGAACGGCTGCAGGTCGAACTGGTGAAGGTGCAGTTCTGGCTGGCGGAAACCGGCGGGCGCGTGATCGCCGTCTACGAGGGGCGCGACGCCGCCGGCAAGGGCGGCTCGATCCATGCCACCCGCGAGTACATGAATCCGCGTTCGGCCCGCGTGGTGGCGCTGCCCAAGCCGACCGAAAAGGAAATGGGGCAGTGGTATTATCAACGCTATGTCGACCACTTCCCGACCTCCGGCGAATTCGTGCTGTTCGACCGCTCCTGGTACAATCGCGCCGGCGTCGAGCCGGTGATGGGCTTCTGCACGCCCGAACAGCACGAGCATTTTCTCGAGGAGACACCCCATTTCGAACGCATGCCGGTCAATGCCGGCATCCATCTGTTCAAGTTCTGGCTCAATATCGGCCGCGAGATGCAGCTCAAACGGTTTCACGACCGCCGGCATGATCCGCTGAAAGTCTGGAAGCTATCGCCGATGGATATCGCCAGCCTCGACAAGTGGGACGACTATACCCAGAAGCGTGACCTCATGCTTCAGGCCACCCACACGCCGCAGGCGCCCTGGACTGTGGTGCGCGCCAACGACAAGCGCCGGGCGCGGATCAACATCATCCGTCGCCTGCTGACCGAACTGCCCTATACCAACAAGGACGAGAAGGCGATCGGCGACATCGACGGCAAGATTCTCGGCGAAGGCTATTCCGCGATACTCAATTGGGGACTGGACTAGATCGGCTCGGTGGACCACCAGTGCTTTTCAACTCGGACGGGAACAGCTATTAGACGTTGAACCCGGTTCGGTTACTGGAAGACGTCCTGTGAAGCATCTGTTCGCTGCCCTTTTGCTGTCGACACCGGTTTTGGCCGCAGGAGCCGCCAGGGCCGATGGCCTCGATGCGGCCTTCGCCACGCGCTACACCAATCCCGAGGACGTGTTCGTGCTCGGCGACTATATCCGTACCGCGACGTCCGAGGGACAGTACGACCAGGCCATTTCCTCGATCGAGGAACATCTGGTGCGATTTGCCGACGACGGCAAGGCGCGGCTGATCGCGGCGCGGCTCTACGCCAATGTCGGCTCTTGGGATCTGGCCAAGCGGCAGGCCGACGAGGCCCTCGCGTCCGGCCAGCTCTCGGCCACGGAAACAGCCGAGGCGACCGAGATCTCGCGCCGGGCCGGACAGGCGATCGCCGGCGTCGAATGGTATCTCGACGCCACCGTCGGCGTGCGCGTCACCGACATCAATGTCGACATCCCCTTCAATTCCTGGACCGACCGGACGGTGACCGGCGCCTATGGCGAACTCGCCGGCGCGCTGCGCTACGATCTCGGCACGCCGCTCGGCAATGCCATCGTGCTGGCCGGCCGCTTCGGCGTGACACGCGAGTTCCAGGACGCTTTCCGGGGCTACGCTTCCTGGTACGGACAGCCGGACGGCGAGATCGTCAACGCTCTCGACGGGCGCGTCTCGGCGACCTACGACATGGGCCTGCCGGTCGAGACCATCGATGCGGCGCGGCTGCAGTTCGGTGTCTTCACCGGCTATTCCACACTTCATCCCGACATCCGCGTGCGGTCGCTCGGCGGCGTGGTGCGCGGCGTCGTCATGCCGACGGTCGATACGCGGTTCTACGCCGAGTACAGCTACGAGGATCTGTCCCAGTCCGACGGCATCTATTCAGACCATGCCGAGGGGTGGGAAGTCGGCGGCAGCCTGCGAATCACGCAAGCCCATTCGATCGGGGCGGCCGTGCGCGGGCGCTACGAATACGAGGCCGGTGGCGTGATGACCGGACGCATCGAGGAGGCGGAGCTGAGCTATTCCGGCCGCCTGCCCTTCATGCCGTTCGGCACCGTCTGGACACAGGACGTGGTGATTGCGGCCGGAACGTTCTATACTGTCAGCCTTCCGCCCAGCCTGCCGGAAGCCTTTACCGGCGACCACTGGCGGGCCGAGTGGACCCACCGTTTCCAGATCGACGGTCACAATCGCGTCGAGGCATCCTGGGAGGTGACCAACACAGACTTCGATCAGCCGGCTCTTTCCGGCAGGGGCTCCATCATCCACGCGTTCAGCCTCGGCTATACGCACAGATTCTAGGGAGAGCCCCATGCTGAAACCTTCAATCCTCGTTCTCGCCGTCGCATGCGGCGTGGCCGGCACCGCAGCACCTGCGGCCGCCGAAACCGTCGGTCGGGTCACCGCTCTGCAGACGCGTGTGGTGCGCGGCGGTCAGGCCCTGTCGGAAGGGTCAGACATCTCGCTCGGCGACCGGTTGAAGAGCAACAAGACCGGCCTCGGCGTCATTCTTTTCAAGGACCAGTCGAGCGCCAAGATCGGTCCGAACTCCTCGCTGGTGATTGACGACTTCGTCTATGGGTCGGGTGGCGGCTCCAGCGGCATCCGCATGGACCGCGGTATCACCCGCTTCTTCGGCGGACAGATTTCGAAGAAGGGGCGCATGCAGATCACCACCCCGCACGTGGTGCTGGCAGTCCGCGGCGGCATTTTCGATCTCGCGGTCGGTTCGAAGACGGTCGCCACGCTCCGAGCCGGCAAGCTCACCTGCAGCGCCAACGGCACGACCAAGGTCATCACCAAGCCGGGCTTTTCCTGCGTGGCGGACGGCAGCGGGGTGAGCACCGTGCGCGGCGCGTTCAATTTCTCCATTCTCGATTCCACCAACCGTGTCGCGGGTACCAGTGAACCCGGGACCCAGGGTCCCGACGTCAACGGCAAGGCACCCTGCTCCGGCGTGGCCGCTTTCCTCAGCGACCGCTGCCAGAGCCGCAACGGCCAGCTTCCGGGCGGCGTAGAACGCGGCGGCACCGGTCTGAGGGTTCCCGGCACCGGCGGCGGCGATACCGGCAACCGTTTCATCACCGGACCCACCGGACCCACCAGCCCCTGATGCCCAATAGCGGGGGAAGCCTCCTGCGCCGTCCGGCAAGCCGGATGGCCCTCCTGGCGCTGTTGCTGCTCGGCGTCGACGTGCTGCTTTCCCCGGTTCTCGATGTGATGCGCGGCAAGAGCTATGACCTCTACCAGCAGATCGCGCCGATCGATGTGCCGCTCGACGACATCGTGCTCGTGGAGATCGACGACGCGGCGCTCAAGCGCGAGGGCCGCTGGCCGTGGCCGCGCACGCGGATCGTCGAACTGATCGAGGCGATCGGCGCGGAAGCACCACGCGGCTTCGCCATCGATATCCTGTTTCCCGATCAAGGGACGCCGCCGGGCGACACGGCTCTCGCCGAAGCGATCGCCGCCACGCGCCCCGTCCTCGCCATGAGCCTGACCGACCAGACGGGCACAGCCCCGCCCGAGCCGATTGCTGGATGGTCGGTGGTCGGCGAGGCGCCCGAGACGCTCGCGACTTTCCCCGGGCTTCTCGCCTCGCTGCCGGAGTTCACCAACGAGGCGGGCGGGCTCGGCATGGTGCGTTCGATCCCCGATGAAGACGGAGTCACCCGCTCCGTGCCCATGCTCTGGGCCGTTGACGGTCCCAACGGGTTGACGCTCTGGCCGTCGCTGTCGCTCGATCTCGTCCGACTGGCGCTCGGCGAACATGCCTATACGGTACGGCTCGGACCGGCCGGCTACGACGCGGTGAAAGTCGGCGATCAGGTCGTCCGCCTGACGGCGGGCGGCGCCGTCTGGCTCACCGACACGGACAAGCCTATCGCGCGTATCGGTGCGCTCGATCTTCTCGACGGACAGGCCCCCGGTGCGCTCGCCGGCAAGATCGTGCTGCTCTCGGTCGCCGCAACGGGTTTCGACAGTTTCCACACCACGCCGCTCGTCTCCACCCGGCCGGGCGTCGAGGTGCATGCGCTTCTGACTGCGCAGATTCTCGCCAGCCATTTCCCCTATGAGCCGGCCTACGCCAGAACCGTCGAGCGGACCGGGTTCCTGCTTCTGGCGGCGCTGATGATCCTGGCCGTGGCCTTCTTTCAGATCTATCCGCTGCCGGTTCTCTTCGCGGTACCGCTGCTCTTCTGCGCGCCGTTTGCGGCGGGACTGATCGCCTGGCGGATGGAGGGGCAGCTTTACGACGCCTTGCGGCCGACCGTAGGGCTCGCGGTGCTGGCTGCCGGCGGCGGCTATCTGCTCTATCGCGCTGCGGAGATGCGGCGGCGGCAGATCAGCGGCCAGTTCGCGCGCTATCTTTCACCAGAGGTCGTCGAGCGGCTGATCCGCTCCGAAGCAGAGGTAGCGCGCTCCGCGGAGCGCCGCGAGGTCACCGTGCTCTTCATGGACATGCGCGGCTTCACGTCGGCCTCCGAGCGGCTGGCACCGGAGGAGATTGTGGCCAACGTCAACCGCTTCCTGACGCTGGCCAGCGAGGAAATCTTCCGGACCGAGGGCACGATCGACAAGTTCATGGGCGATGCCGTCATGGCCTTCTGGAACGCGCCGCTCGATCAGCCCGATCACGCCGAAAGAGCGATCCGCGCCGTCCGCGCCATCTACCGCCGGCTCGACGCGGAGAACATTCATCTCAGGCAACGCGGACTGGAGCCGATCAGGCTCGGCGCCGGGCTTGAAACCGGTGTCTGCTCGGTCGGCAATTTCGGCTCGGATATCCGCTACAACTATACGATCATCGGTCATGCGGCGAACCTCGCCTCTCGGCTCGAAACCGCCACCAAGCTGAGCCACGCCACCGTTCTGTGCGGACCCGACCTCGCCGCGCTCATACCGGGCGAAGTCGAAGCGGCTGGTGATTTCGAGTTGTCTGGCTTTGCGGAACGTGTTCCGGGATTTGCACTTCGCTTGCCGGAGTGACATTTCCTGACATTGCGAAGATTGGCTACGTCGGCCGGCTGTGCAACTATGCGTCCCGTGATTTTTGGTGGGGCCGCGACGATGGATCAACTCGACAGCATTCCGTTGCTGGCAGGAATTCCGGCGGATGCGCTGCAGGCGATCTCGCGGCAGTGCAGCTGGGTGAGTTACGACGACCACGAACTGGTGGTCGACTACGCCGACACCACCACCGATGTGCGCTTCATCCTGTCGGGCGGCGTCAGGGTGATCTTTCGCGCACCGAGCGGCAAGGAAATGATCCTCGGCGAGATCGGCGCCGGCATGTTCTTCGGCGAACTCGCCGCCATCGACGGCGACATCCGTTCCGCCAACATCACCACGACTGCCAGAAGCCGCATCTGCGCCATGCCGGCTTCGGTCTTCCGCAAGCTGCTGGCCGATTATCCGGATGTGGCGATGGACGTCATGCAGGTTCTCACCCGCCGCATCCGGCAGCTCAACATGCGGATTGCCGAACACTCCTTCCTCGACGCCAAGTTCCGGCTCTACAACGAGTTGATCCGGCTGTCGCGCCCGCGGGCGGGCAAGGCCGACCAGCGCATCATCAGCCCGCCGCCCAACCAGTCGGAGCTTGCCGAGCGCATCGGCTGCCGCCGTGAGGTCGTGTCACGCGAAATAGCGCGGCTGAAGGGCGAGGAGATCGTCGAGGCGGGACGCGGCGGCCTGGTGCTGTTGAAGCCAGAAACGCTTTCGCGGCTGCTGACGCATGCCTGGTCGGGCGAATAAATCATTGATTTCATGAAAGACTTTCAGAGCGCCATCGGCGTGTGCGCTAACGCACAGCGGTGATCGACGCCTGCACGTAGTCTCCAATCAACGCCAGAGAGAACGGCGCAACCCAAAGGAGACAGATCATGACCAGCATCATTCGCAAGACCCTCGCAACCGCAATCGCAGCCGCCGCCCTGGCGGTCACCTTCCAGCCCGTCACCGCAAGTGCCGGTCCGAAGTACCTCAAGCCGGGCGTCGTGAAGCCCTGGCAGCCGGGCCCGGGCAACTTCAAGCCGATCCCGCACAAGCCCTTCAATCCGGGCATCAAGCCGGGCAGCTTCAAGCCGAACCCGCCGAAGCCCCACAAGCCGCATCACGGCCATGGCGACGCAGCAGCCGCCGCAGCCCTCGGCATCGTCGGTGGCATGATCATCGGCAGCGCGATCGCCAACCAGCAGGCCCAGCAGCCGATCTATGCCGGCGGCAACTCGAACGCCCACGTCGCCTGGTGCCTGGATCGCTACCGGTCCTACGACATCCCGTCGGACACCTACATGTCCCACTCGGGTTACCGGAAGTACTGCAACTCGCCCTACAACTAAGGGCAGTTGGAAAGAGTGAGGCGCGGGTACGCCCCGTCCGCAGCCTCCGCAATTCCCCGGATCGACCCCGATCCGGGGAATTCTCGTCTAGATTACGTTTACGTCAAAGTCACCATTGCTCGCGGTTCACTCTCATACTAAATTATTCCCTTAAAGCAGGCTGGGAGAGCCTGCGGACACAGACCGCCCGGCGGCAATCGGGCGCACAGGGAGCGAGACATGGATCAGACCACCACGGCAGCCGCCGAGCGCATATGGCTCAAGTCCTATGCGGACATCACTCCGGCCGAAATCGGAGAGCTGAAATATTCCTCCGTCGGTGCGCTGATCGAGGACAGCTGCCGAAAATTTGCCTCCAAGCCGGCATTCGAATGCATGGGCAAGACCATCGACTATGCCGAATTCGAGAAGCTGTCGCGCGAACTCGGCGCCTGGCTGCAGAGCCTGGGCCTGGAGAAGGGTGATCGCGTCGCCGTCATGATGCCGAACGTGCTGCAGACGCCGGTGGCGATCGCCGCGATCCTGCGTGCCGGCATGACCGTGGTCAACGTCAATCCGCTCTACACGCCGCGAGAACTGCAGCATCAGTTGAAGGATTCGGGCGCAAAGGCGATCATCATCCTGGAAAACTTCGCCGCGACGCTGGAACAGGCCATCTCGAAGACCGACGTCAAGCATGTCGCCGTGGCAACCATGGGCGATCTGCTGGGACTGAAGGGGCACATCGTCAATTTCGTCGTCCGGAAGGTCAAGAAGATGGTCCCCTCCTGGTCGTTGCCGGGGCACATCTCGTTCAAGAAGGCACTGTCCATCGGCTCCGGCAAGCAGCTCAAGGACGTCACGATCAACCCGTCGGATATCGCCTTCCTGCAATATACCGGCGGAACGACCGGCGTGTCGAAGGGTGCGATCCTGCTTCACTCCAACATTCTGGCCAACGCCGCCCAGAACGAATTGTGGCTGGAAACAGCCTACATTAACAAGAAGAAGCCGGACGACCTCATCTATATCTGCGCGCTGCCGCTCTACCACATCTTCGCGCTAACGGTGAACGGCGTGGTCGGCATCAACAAGGGCGCGCTCAACGTGCTGATCCCCAATCCGCGCGACCTGCCGACCTTCGTCAAGACGATGCAGAAGTTCAAGTTCAACGTCTTCCCGGGCCTCAACACCCTCTTCAACGGACTGTTGAACAACGAGGACTTCCGCAAGCTCGACTTTTCCAATCTCAAGCTGACGCTGGGCGGTGGCATGGCGGTCCAGCGTCCGGTCGCCGAGCGCTGGAAGGAACTGACCGGCTGCCCGATCTCGGAAGGCTACGGCCTGTCGGAGACCTCGCCGGTCGCCACCGCCAACCGCTTCGACAAGACCGAGTTCTCCGGCACCATCGGCCTGCCGCTGCCGTCGACGGATATCGACATCCGTGACGATGACGGCAAGTCGGTGCCGATCGGCGAGGTGGGCGAGATCTGCATCCGCGGACCGCAGGTGATGGCCGGGTACTGGAACCGTCCGGACGAAACCGCCAAGGTGATGACCGAAGACGGCTATTTCCGCTCCGGCGACATGGGCTTCATGGACGAGAACGGCTACACCAAGATCGTCGATCGCAAGAAGGACATGATCCTGGTTTCGGGCTTCAACGTCTATCCGAACGAGATCGAGGAAGTGGTGGCCTCCCACCCGGGCGTCGTCGAGGCCGCGGCGGTTGCCGCTCCCGACGAGCATTCGGGCGAGGTGGTCAAGCTCTTCGTGGTGCGCAAGGACCCCAACCTCACCGAGGCCGACCTCAAGGCCTATTGCGCCAAGGAACTGACCAACTACAAGCGGCCGAAATATATCGAGTTCCGCGACGAGTTGCCGAAGTCCAATGTCGGCAAGATCCTGCGCCGCGAGCTGCGCGACGCCTGAGTCCTAGCGCGCAAGAAGCCACGTTCAAGCGCTTGATTTAGACGGCGCCACGCACCATTAATCGGGTCACGTCAGAAAGGATGTGCCGTGACCCCATTGACCCGCTCCGTCATCGACAAGCTGAAATCCCGCCGCGCCGAGGCGCCGCTCGACATGCGCGAGGCGTTCCGGTCTGATCCGGGACGGGCGTCGCGCTACCGCATCGCTCTCGACGACCTGACGATGGATTTCTCCAAATGCGCGATCGACGCCGAGGTCTTCGACCTGCTGATCGATCTCGCCAAGGCCGCCAATGTCGAATCCCGCCGCAACGCCATGATGGCCGGGGTGGCGATCAATACCACCGAGAACCGCGCCGTCCTGCACACCGCGCTGCGTGCACCGAAAGACGCCGTGATCGAGGTCGACGGCCATAACGTCGTCCCGGACGTCCACGCCGTTCTCGACGCCATGGGCAAGTTCGCCGACGGAATCCGCAGCGGTTCGATCACCGGCTCGACGGGCGAAAAGATCACCGACATCGTCAATATCGGCATCGGCGGCTCCGATCTCGGCCCGGTGATGGCGACGCTCGCGCTCTCGCCCTGGCATGACGGACCGAACGCCCATTTCGTCTCCAATGTCGACGGCGCCCACATCGCGGACACGCTCGCCGGTCTTAACCCGGCGACGACGCTCGTCATCATCGCGTCGAAGACCTTCACCACCATCGAGACGATGACCAACGCCCGGACCGCGCGTGACTGGGTCGTCGCCGCACTCGGCGAGGACGCCGTCGGTGCACATTTCGCAGCCGTCTCGACCGCGCTCGACAAGGTCGGCGAGTTCAAGCTCTCCGAGGACCGCGTGTTCGGCTTCTGGGACTGGGTGGGCGGCCGCTATTCCGTCTGGTCGGCGATCGGCCTGCCGGTGATGATCGCCATCGGGCCTGAGAACTTCCGGGCCTTCCTCGACGGCGCGCGCGCCATGGACGTGCATTTCGCCGAGGCGCCCGTTGCCGAGAACCTGCCGATGATGCTCGGCCTCGTCGGCGCCTGGCACCGGCTTGCCTGCGGCTATCCAAGCCGCGCGATCATTCCCTACGACCAGCGTCTCGCCCGCTTCCCTGCCTATCTCCAGCAGCTCGACATGGAATCGAACGGCAAGCGTGTCTCGCTGGACGGCACGCCGCTCGAAACCGCCTCCGGCCCCATCGTCTGGGGCGAACCGGGCACCAACGGCCAGCACGCCTTCTTCCAGCTTCTCCACCAAGGCACCGATGTCGTCCCGGTCGAGTTCATGATCGCCGCCAAAGGCCGGGAGCCCGAACTCGAACACCAGCACCAGCTGCTTATCGCCAATTGCCTGGCGCAGTCGGAAGCCTTCATGAAGGGGCGAACGCTCGAGGAAGCCGCTGCGCAGTTGCGCGAGAAGGGGATGGACGAGGCGCAGGTCGAGAAGATCGCACCGCACCGGGTCTTCACCGGCAACCGCCCGTCGCTGACGATCGTCTACGAAAGCCTGACGCCCTATGCTCTCGGCCGGCTGATCGCGCTCTACGAACATCGCGTCTTCGTCGAGGCGCAGATATTCGGCATCAATGCCTACGACCAGTGGGGCGTGGAACTGGGCAAGGAACTCGCCACCGACCTCTTGCCGGTGGTCAAGGGCGAAGCCGACGGATCGGGACATGATTCCTCGACCGTCGAACTCGCCAAACTCATCCGCCAGATGGGCCGATAGCTAGAAACCGATCTCTTCGGCCCAGGGCGGATTGGCGCCCGGCCTGGAGACGGTGACGGCAGCGGCCTTGGCGCCCCAGGTCAGAGCCGCCCGTACGTCGTCTTCGGAAAGTGCTGCGATCGACGCCTTGTCGAGCTTTCCGGCGCGATGCAGGCTCGCCAGGATGCCGGCATTGAAGGTGTCGCCGGCGCCGACCGTATCGGCCACCTCGACCTTGACGCCGCCAACCGCGACCCGGTGATCGCGGGTGAAGCCGACCGCGCCGTCCGGCCCGCGGGTAATAACCACCAGCTTGACGCCACGATCGAGCCAGATCTTCGCCGCCTGATCCATGCCCTCCATGCCGAACCAGTCGAGATCCTCGTCGGACAACTTGAGGATATCCGACATGCCGATCATCCGGTCGATGCGGGCGCGGTGGGCGGCGGCATCCTTGATGAAGGAGGGACGGATGTTGGGGTCGAGCGACATCACGCGGTGTGCATGCTCGCGCGCCATCAGCGCTTCGTAGGTCGAGCCGCAGGGCTCGGAGATCAGGCTGATGGCGCCGAAATGCATGGCGCTGACTTCCTTGCCGAGATCGGGGAGATGGTCTTCGGTGATCATCCGGCCCGCCGTGTTCTCGTCGAAGAAGGCGTAGCTCGCATGGCCGTTGGTCAGCTTGACGAAGGCGAGCGTGGTGTGGCGATCGAGCGTCGCGCAGAAGGAATGGTCGACACCGCTCTTCGTCAGCGTCTCGCGCAGGATGTCCCCGAACATGTCGGAGGAGAGACCGGTGAAGAATCCCGACGGCACGCCGAGGCGCCCGAGCGCGATCGCCGTGTTGAAGACCGCGCCGCCGGCATAGGGCGCGAAAGCCTCCTCGCCCGCCTCGCTCCTGCGCGGCAGCATGTCGATCAGCGCCTCACCACATGAAATGATCATCGTCGTCCTCCCCCTCGCGCCGTAATGACGCTTCAGCTTTTCGGCAGTTCCCCGACGCCGCCATGAGCGGCCGACCATTCGAGCGGCGCATCGAGAAACCGGCCGACCGAGGCGAGCGTATCGGCATCGAAGGCCCAGCGCTCGGTGGCCACCTCCAGCACGTCGCGCCAGGTGGCGACGTTGTGCAGCTTAACCTTGCCGTTATCGAAGCGTTCCTGCGCCTCCGGGAAGATGCCGTAATAGAACAGCGCCATGCCGTGGTCGACGGTGGCGCCGGCCGCGCGGATCGCGTCGATGAAGGTGAACATCGAACCGCCGGCGGTCGTCAGGTCCTCGATGACCAGGACGCGCGCGCCTTCCTTCAGCTCGCCCTCGATCTGGGCGTTGCGGCCGTGGCCTTTCGGTTTTTTCCGCACATAGATCATCGGCAGGCCGAGGCGCTCGGCCAGGAAAGCGGCAAATGGAATGCCCGCCGTCTCACCGCCCGCCACGCAGTCGAACTGCTCGAAGCCGGCTTCCGACAGGATGGTGGCGGCGGCAAAATCCATCACCGCCGAGCGCACGCGCGGATAGGAGATCAGCTTGCGGCAGTCGATATAGACGGGGCTGACCATGCCGGAGGCGAGCTTGTAGGGCTCGGTCGCATTGAAATGGACCGCGCCGATCTCCAGAAGCTGGCCAGCGAAGAGTTCGGCCATCCGGGCCTTGTCGGGAAAGCTGTTCGAAAACATCACGCACCTCGTTGTCGCCCTCCCGATTAGCAGCAGTCCGGCGTGATGAGAAGCGTGGGCAGGGTGGGGAAGCACAGTTCTCTCCATCGTCATGCCCGGACTTGATCCGGGCATCCATACCGTTTCGCCCACGTGACGGAATGGATTCTCGGGTCAAGCCCGAGAATGACGACCGTGGGATTGCGCCTTGATGCCAGCCTCGCCCTCCTACTCCTCGACGCTCCAATAAACCGGCGTCATCGGGTCGAACACCGTGACCGTCCCCGCGCCTGTCTGGATGCGCTCGGGGAATTCCACCGGCTCGTCGTGGCGGGTCAACGTCAGTTTCTCCGCGTTGACCGGCAGGCGGTACCAGGCCGGGCCGTTGAGCGAGGTGAAATTGGCGAGCCGATCAAGCGCATTCTCCTCCTCGAAGACCTGGGCGAGGCAGGCCATGGTATTGGTGGCGGTGAAGATGCCGGCGCAGCCGCAGGCGCATTCCTTCATCGGATCGACATGGGGGGCGGAATCGGTGCCGAGGAAGAAGCGCGGATCGCCCGAAGTGGCGGCCTTGCGCAGCGCCAGCCGGTGGAGTTCGCGCTTGGCGACCGGCAGGCAGTAATAGTGCGGGCGGATGCCGCCGGCGAGGATGGCGTTGCGGTTGATCATCAGATGATGCGTGGTGATGGAGGCGGCGAGGTTGGTCTCAGACCCCGCCACATAGTCCGCGCCGTCTTTGGTGGTGATATGCTCCATCGTGATGCGGAGCTCGGGCAGCCGCCTGCGCAGCGGATCGAGCACGGTGTCGATGAACACCTTCTCGCGGTCGAAGATGTCGACGGCGGGGTCGGTCACCTCGCCGTGGATGCAAAGCGTCATGCCGATGTCGGCCATGGTCTCGAGCACGCCCATGACCTTGTCGAGATCCCGCACGCCGGAATGGGAATTCGTCGTCGCGCCCGCGGGATAGAGTTTGACCGCCGTCGCCACGCCGGATCTGAAGGCGTCGGCCACATCGGCGGCGTCCGTGCCCTCGGTGAGATAGAGCGTCATCAGGGGCTTGAATGTCGAGCCGTCCGGCAGAGCGGCGAGAATGCGATCCCGGTAGGCTTCCGCGTCCGCCTTGGTGACCACCGGCGGCACGAGATTGGGCATGATGATGGCGCGGGCGAAATGCCGCGCGCTTTCGGGCGCCACGCCCTCCAGCATCGCGCCGTCGCGCAGGTGCAGGTGCCAGTCGTCGGGGCGCGGGATTTCGATCGTCTTCATGCCGTCCTCATCCTACGCCGTCCGCGTGCGCGTTCTTGACCCCGGCAGGCGGATGGCGTTTGTGTGTCGCCCGAGGCTTTAAGCGCCAGACCAGAATGGTGCAAGGTTCTCAGGCAGACAACTGCAGGCAGACAGGGAGAGGATGACCCATGGATCTCGGACTGACATCGAAACGCGCGCTGGTTCTCTCCTCATCCAAGGGGCTGGGGCTCGGCATCGCCCGGGCGATCGCGGCTGAAGGCGGCAACGTCGTGCTGACCGGGCGGAGCGCGGAGAAGCTTGCGGTCGAGGCGAAGGCGATCAACGCCGAAGGCGCGGGAAGCGCGCACTCTATCGTCGCCGATCTCGCCGATCCCGCAACGCCGAAAACGCTCGTCGCACAGGCCCGCGAGATGCTGGGCGGCATCGACATTCTCGTCAACAATACCGGCGGCCCGCCCCCCGGCGCCATGGCCGACGCGGATGTCGACGTGGTGCGCAAGCAATACGAGATCATGGTGCTCAGGGTGATGGAAATCGCCGGCCTCGTCATACCCGAAATGCGCGAGCGGAAATGGGGCCGGGTGCTGACCGTCGCCTCGTCCGGCGTCATCCAGCCGATCCCCAATCTGGGGCTGTCGAACGCCATCCGCGCCTCGCTCGTCGGCTGGTCGAAATCGATGGCCAACGAACTGGGCGGCGAAGGCCTGACCTTCAACATGCTGCTGCCCGGACGGATCGAGACCGACCGGCTCAAGCAGCTCGACGCCGCCAATGCCGAAAAGAGCGGCAAGGATCTGGACGCGGTCGCGGCGGCGGCGAAGGCGCAGATCCCGGCCGGACGCTATGGCCGGCCGGAAGAATTCGGTGCCGTCGGCGCGTTCCTGGTCTCGGAACAGGCGAGCTACATCAACGGCTCGCAGATCCGCTGCGACGGCGGCGCGATCAAGTCGGTCTGACGTTCAGACGAGCCGCTTGCGGCTTTCGGCGATGTAGAGTTCGCGCAGTTTGGTTGCCACCGGGCCGGGCTTGCCGCCCGAGAGTTCGACGCCGTCGATGGCTACCACCGGACCGACGAAGACGGAGGCCGAGGTGATGAAGGCTTCCGCCGCGTTGTGGGCTTCCTCGACGGTGAACACGCGCTCCTCGATCTTCGTGCCTGTCTCGGCGGCATAGGCCATCAGCGTCGCGCGGGTGATGCCCGGCAGGATCGAGTTCGACAGCGGACGGGTGACGATCGCGCCCTCTTTCGTCACGATATAGGCGTTGTTGGAGCTACCCTCGGTGATGGCGCCGTCGCGCACCAGCCAGGCGTCGTCGGCGCCGGCCTTCTTGGCTTCCATCTTGGCGAGCGACGGGAAGAGAAGCTGAGTGGTCTTGATGTCGCAGCGGCCCCAGCGCTTGTCCTCGACGGTGATGACCTTCATGCCGTTCTTGGCCACGCCGGTGTCGATCAGCTCCTTCTTCTGGGTGAAGAGGACCAGCGAGGGCGTCATCGCGTCGGTGTCGAAGGCAAAGTCGCGGTCGGCGGCGCCTCGCGTCATCTGCAGATAGACCATGCCCTGGTCGACGCCGTTGAGCCGGACCAGCTCGCGGTGGATGTCCAGCAGTTCGTCGTCGGAGACGTCGACCCGCATGCCGAGTTCATTCGCCGAGCGATGCAGCCGCTTGATGTGGGCCGGGAAGTCGGTGAGCTTTCCGTCGAGCACGGCGGCAACCTCGTAGATCGCGTCTGCCATGAGGAAGCCCCGGTCGAACACCGAAATCTTCGCCTCGTTCTCGGGCACATACTCGCCGTTCACATAAACTGTGCGCATGGAAATCTCCTGTTCTGCTGATCCTGTCTTGCCAGATTTGTGCAGTGCGAGCCAAGGCAAAAACGCGCACCTAAGAACGAAAGGTCGCGCAATCCCCGCGCAGGGTCGACGGCGTAGGAGAAGAGGACCGAGAGCAAACCCACGGCCGCGCCATGACCGCCTCCGATACGACCACGCCCGACAAGAAGAGCCCGATCGCCTATACGCGGCCATCGATTTCCGAACTCGAGGTCGCGTACGCCACCGATGCGGCGCGAAACGGCTGGGGGCCGCGCTGCTACGACTATATCCACCGGTTCGAGAAGGATTTCGCGACCCATCTCGGCGTCGATCGGGCGATCGCCACGTCGAGCTGCACCGGGGCCATGCATCTGGGACTCGCGGCGCTGGGCATCGGTCCGGGCGACGAGGTGATCCTGGCGGATACCAACTGGATCGCCACCGCCGCGCCGATCGCCCATCTCGGCGCCACGCCGGTCTTCGTCGACATCCTGCCCGAGACCTGGTGCATCGATCCCGCCCGCGCCGAGGCAGCGATCACCAACCGCACGAAGGTGATCGTCGCCACCCATCTTTACGGGTCGGTCTGCGACATGGACGCGCTCATGGCGCTCGGGGAGAAACACGGGATCGCCATCATCGAGGACGCGGCGGAGGCGATCGGCTCGGCCTGGCGCGGCAAGCCGGCCGGATCCATGGGCGCCTTCGGCACCTTCTCCTTCCACGGCACCAAAACGGTGACGACGGGCGAAGGCGGGATGTTCGTCACCAGTGACGCGGCTCTCGCTGCCAAGGTCGACCAGCTCGCCAATCACGGCCGTGATCCGAGCGAGCCGAAGCAGTTTTTCCCGACGGTGACCGGTTACAAGTTCAAGATGGCAAACGTGCAGGCGGCGATCGGCTGCGCACAGCTCGAGCGCGTCGACGACCTGATTGCCGGCAAGCGCCGCATCATGACGCGCTATCAGGCGCTGCTGGGTGACCTCGAAGGCGTGAGCCTGAATGCGGAGCCGGACGGCACGACCAACGGCTTCTGGATGCCAACGGCGGTCTTTTCACCGGAAACCGGCATCACCCGGGAGATGCTGATGGAGGCCTTCAAGGCCGAGGCGATCGACGCGCGGGTGTTCTTCTGGCCGCTCTCATCGCTGCCCATGTTCGAGGCCCGGCCGGAGAACAATCACGCCCACGACATCCCGGGCCGGGCGATCAACCTGCCAAGCTTTCACGACATGAGCGAGGACGAGCAGGGGCAGGTGGCCTCGGTCATACGCCGGCTGCTCGGGCGCTGACGAATTCAGCCCTTCGCCGTCTGCGGAGCCCGTGCCGAGACGACGGCATCGGGCGGCCGCTTCAGTTCGCCTACACTTATGGATGGATCGTCAGGCGCGGGATCGCGGTCACGAACTTCCCATCCCAGTCTTCGATATAGGCAAGCTGGGTCCTGATTTCGGTCTCGATGTTCCATGGCAGTATCACCACTCTTTCGGGTCTTGCCGCACGCAGGTGAACCTCGTCGACGATCGGAATGTGCGAGCCGGGCAGCAGGCGTCCCTGCTTGGCCGGATTGAGATCGACGACGAAGGCGATGTCGTCCGCCGTCACGCCGGCGAAATTGAGAAGCGTGTTGCCCTTGGCCGCGGCGCCGTAACCGGCGACAGTCAGCCCCTGTTCGCGGGCCTCTGCCAGAAAGGCGCGGAACTCGTCGCGCACCCGCTCGGCTTCGGCCTGGAAGCCGGTGTAGAACAAGTCCTCGGCCATGCCGGCTTCTGCCTCCCGGTCCCGCATCGCGGCGACCGCCGGACTTTCGGCATGGCCCGCGCCATCGCGGCAGGCGAAGAGGCGCAGGCTGCCGCCGTGCCAGGGCGTGGTCTCGACATCGAAAACCCGCAGGCCGGCGCGCTCGAACACCCTCTTGACCGCCATCAGCGAGAGATAGGAATAATGCTCGTGATAGGCGGTATCGAACTGGCTGCCGCGGACCATTTCCAGAAGATGCGGAAACTCGAAGGTCGCCACGCCCTCGGGCTTGAGCAGAAGCGCGAAGCCGCGGGCGAAATCGTTGATGTCGGGCACGTGGGCGAGGACGTTGTTGGCGGCGATCAGATCCGCCTGACGACCGTTGCCGGAGAGCCGCCCGGCCAGTTCCGCGCCGAAGAATTCTTCCACGATGTCGATCCCGAGCGCGCGGGCAGCCTTCGCCGTGGAGGCCGTCGGCTCGATGCCGTAGCAGGGGATACCCGACGCCTTCACGTGTCGGAGCAGATAGCCGTCATTGGCGGCGACCTCGCAGACGAGGCTTCCCGCATCGAGACCGAAGCGGGCGCGCATCGCTTCCACATAGCTCCGCGCATGGTCCAGCCAGGATTTCGAGAAGGAGCTGAAATAGGCATAGTCGGCGGAGAAAAATTCTTCCCGGTCGGCGAAATCCTCGGTCTGGGTCAACCGGCAGGCGGTGCAGGTGCGGATGATCAGCGGATAGGATTTTTCCGTCGCGATCGCCGCGTTGCCGCCGAGATAGGAATTGGAGGGAGGGGCGCGGCCGAGATCGAGGAAGGGGACGAAAGACGTCCCGCCGCAATGGCGGCATCTCATCACAGCGCTCATGGCGCGGTTTCCCCGACGAGCGGCCAGCTCCGGTCGCGCTCGGACAGGTTCACAGGCTGCAGCGGCCAGTCGAAGCCGATCGCCGGATCATCGTAACGGAACCCGGCGGCCGCTTCGGGCGCATAGGCCGCCGAGTGGAGATAGATAAGTTCCACTTCTTCGGTGAGCGCCTGGAAACCGTGCGCGAATCCTTCGGGGATAAGCATCGCGGTGCTGTTCTCGACCGAGAGTTCCGATGACCAGGATCTGAACCGGTCGGGGCTGTCCGGACGGATATCGACAGCGACATCGAGCACCGCGCCACGAATGCAAGTGACGAGCTTGATCTCGCCATGCGGCGTGGTCTGGTAGTGAAAGCCACGCACGGTGCCCCGACCCCGGGTGACCGAATGGTTGACGTGGACGATGTCGAAGGCGAGTCCCGCGGCAGCCAGTTCCTCGCGCGCGAAGAGCCGGGTGAATGACCCGCGGTCATCGCTGAACGCCTTGCGCCGCACCAGCGCCGGACCGGTTTCGCCGTCGCCTGTCAGCCGGACGATTTCGAGGCTCATGCGACCTCCGCGGTTCCATCGTGCTCGCGGTCGATTGCGTCCCCCTCGGCCCTCAGCATGGCTGCGAAATAGGCCATGCGGTCGGCGAGGCAGAGAATGCGCGGATCGCTTCCATCGGCAAAGGCGCGATACCAGGCCGCCGTGCGGGAGACACCCTCCTCGAGGCCCCAGACCGGGGTGACGCCGAGATCGCGGCCGGCAAGCGCGGGGTCGAGCGACAGGGTCGCCGCCTCGTGCGGACCTTCGATCCGCTCGGCATAGTCGACCGGCGCATGGTCGAAATGACCGGCGACCAGATCGAGCACGTCGCGCACCCTGGCGCCGGGCTCCAGCGGACCGAAATTGTAGGCGGACGCAAGTTCGGCATTGCCGGTGAGCTTTTCCGCCAGGACCATGTAGCCCCGGAGGGGTTCGAGCACATGCTGGAACGGCCGGGTGGCATCGGGACGACGGACCTGCAACCTCTCGCCGCGCGACCAGGCGCGTACCGCATCGGGGATCAACCGGTCGGCGGCCCAGTCGCCGCCGCCGATGACGTTGCCGGCCCGCGCGGTCGCAATCGCGCAGCCCATGGCCTCGAAGCGGTCGCGATAGGCGGACACCGCCATCTCGCAGAGCGCCTTGGATTTCGAATAGGGCTCGTCGCCGCCCAGCGGATCGGTTTCCACGAAAGCGCGGCCGGAGCCGTCGTTGCGGTAGACCTTGTCGGTGGTCGTCACCACCGCCGCCCGCGCCGAGCCGACCTCGGCGAGCGCCTTGAGCAGATTGAGCGTGCCGCCGACATTGACCGCATAGGTCGTCGAGGGATCGGCATGGCCGCGCCGGACCAGCGACTGCGCGGCGAGATGGAAGACGATCTCGGGCTCTGCCGCAGCCACCTGCGCCCTGACCGCCGCTTCGTCGCGAACGTCGACGGTTTCGCGCTTGAGCCGCGCTGGATCATGCAGGCCTTCGAAGAGCGAGACCGGGCCTTCCGGCGCCAGCGCCAGGCCTGTGACCTCTGCCCCCATCGCTTCGAGCCATTCGAGCATCCAGCTGCCCTTGAAGCCGGTATGGCCGGTCAGCAGAACCCGGCGACCCTGCCAGAACCCGGGATCGGGAAACCCCGCAGGGCGGATGGAATGGAGCGGATTGCGTCGTCTCACCAGCATTTCCAGGGCGCCTTTTTCGTTTCCCACAGGGCTTCGAGCGTGTTCTTGTCGCGCAGCGTGTCCATCGGCTGCCAGAAGCCGCGATGGAAGAAGGCGCGCAGCTCATCGGCTTCGGCCAGTTCGATCAGCGGGGTGGATTCGAAGCTCGTCTGGTCGCCGGCAATCCTGTCGAGAACACCGGCAGAGAGGACGAAGAAGCCGCCATTGATGAAGCCGCCCTCGCCGTCGGGCTTCTCGATAAACCCTTCCACCCGGTCGCCGTCGAGCTGCAGCGCGCCGAAGCGGGCCGGGGGATGGACGGCGGTGACGGTGGCGAGCTTGCCGTGGGAGCGATGGAATTTCACCGTCGCCGAAATGTCGAGATCGGCCAGCCCGTCGCCATAGGTGAAGAGGAAATCCTCTTCGCCCGCGAGATAGGGCGCGACGCGCTTGAGCCGGCCGCCGGTCAGCGTCGTCTCGCCGGTATCGACCAGCGTCACCCGCCAGTCCTCGGCGTTCTGCTTGTGGAAGTGGACGGTGTTGTCGGCCATTTCGAAGGTCATGTCCGACATGTGCAGCGCGTAGTTGGCGAAATATTCCTTGATCACATAGCCCTTGAAGCCGCAGCAGATGACGAAATCGCGGATGCCGTGGGCGTGATAGAGCTTCATGATGTGCCAGAGGATCGGCCGGCCGCCGATCTCCACCATGGGCTTGGGCTTGACGTGGGTTTCCTCGGCGAGCCGCGAGCCGAGCCCGCCGGCGAGGATCACAGCCTTCACGGGTTCATCCCCCGCGCGCGACTCATTCCGTCAGAGAAGCGCGGTCCCGTGACGTTGACCGCGACCGGACCCTCGAAGCCGATCCCGCGCACCCGCCCCGCCGGCGAAAGGCAGGAACGGCAGGCCCGTGCGGGCGCGGAAGATGGTCGGATCGCGGAGCTCATGGCCGGGCGCACTTATCCCTGTGGCATCTGAGCCGGGAGGATAAGGGGGGAAGCTGATGCGAGGCTGGACCTTCAGCAGGCCAATTTCGACTGAGAAAAATGGAGTGGTGCCGCTGATAGGACTCGAACCTACGACCCCATCATTACGAATGACGTGCTCTACCAACTGAGCTACAGCGGCCCGCCTGGCGCGGGGCAAAGTCACCCGGCGCGTGGACTGCGGGGCAGATACCGTGATTGGGCGAACAATTCAAGCGCGGAAACGCGGTGCGAGCGGGTGTCTGTTTAGAGGAGGCTGTTTCCTCGCTCTTGTACTTGCAACCCGCCGTCGTGTCACGTCATCCTCGGGCTTGTCCCGAGGATCTCCCGAGGGTCGAAGGGCCTGCAGATCCTCGGCACAGGGCCGAGGATGACGGTTGCAGCCGGGCGCTAGCGAACCGCCCCCTACAGCGCCAGCCGTTCGCGCGCGGCCTTGTATTCGCGCTCCAGGCGGTCGACGAGGTCCGCGACCGGCTGGATTTCCTTGACCGCGCCGATGCCCTGGCCCGAGCCCCAGATTTCCTTCCAGGCCTTGGCACCGGTGGCGGCGGCGCCGAAATCCATCTTGGTGGGGTCGGCCTCGGGCAGGTTTTCCGGGTCCATGCCTGCCTTGGCGATCGAACCCTTGAGATAGTTGCCGTGGATGCCGGTGAAGTAGTTCGAATAGGCGATGTCCTTGGCGGCCGACTCGACGATCATCTGCTTGTAGTCGTCGACGGCGCGGGCTTCCGGCGTGGCGATGAAGGGCGAGCCGATATAGGCCATGTCGGCGCCCATCGCCTGAGCCGCGAGAATGCCGCCGCCGGTTGAGATGGAGCCTGCCAACAGCAGCGGCCCGTCGAACCATTCCCGTATTTCGGAAACCAGCGCGAAGGGCGAAAGCGGGCCGGCGTGGCCGCCGGCGCCTGCGGCCACCGCGATCAGGCCGTCGGCGCCCTTGTTGATCGCCGAATGGGCGTGGCGCACGGTGGTGATGTCGTGCAGCACGATGCCGCCATAGGAATGGACGGCGGCGTTGACCTCGGGCACCGCGCCGAGCGAGGAGATGACGATCGGCACCTTGTACTTCACGCACATGGTGAGATCGTGCTCGAGCCGGGCATTGGACTTGTGAACGATCTGGTTGACGGCGAAGGGGGCGGCCGGCTTGTCCGGGTTTTTCGCGTTGTAGTCTGCCAGCCCCTCGGTGATCTCCGCCAGCCATTCGTCGACCTGGGATTCGGGACGGGCATTGAGCGCAGGAAAGGAGCCGACGACGCCGGCCTTGCACTGGGCCATGACCAGCGGCGGGTGCGAGATGATGAAGAGCGGCGACGCCACGACAGGCAGGCGCAGATTGTCCTTGAGAATAGCCGGTAGCGTCATCATGTTCCTCCCATGCGAAACGATCTTACCTTTACGCGAACGTCAAAACTGATAGCAGAGCTTTGAAGGCCGCGAAAGCCGCCTGAGCAAGCGAAATTGCGAGCCGGCAGCTGCGGAGGCACCTATCCCGGTGGGGGCGGTCCGGCCCACTCGCACCCGATAGTCCCTGTGGAGCCAGGGACCTGACACGCCCCGAGACTTGTCTTTTCAGGGGTTAATCGCTACCCACAGCGGGAAACCGCAGCCGGCCGGGAGCCCCGTTCTCCCGCGCCCGGAGCGATCGCGCCGGAAAGGACAGCGGACGTGAAGGGAATGGAAACGGCCATCCGCAACGCGCTGAGCCGGGTGGAGAACCCGGACGAGACGCAGCGTGCCCGCATCTACCAGACCGCCCGCGACGCGCTGGTGCGCAATCTGGAAAGCCGCGGCATCACCGATCCGGACGAGGTCAGGCCGCAGATCAGCCGGCTCAAGGATCTCATCGTCCGCATCGAGGCCGATTATGACGGCCAGGCGCCAATGGCGGCTCCGGCGGCACAGGCTGCGCCGGAACGCCCCACGCCACCTCTGTCGCCCGCCCCCGTCGCGCCGCCGGTCGTTGCGACAACCGCGCCGGCAGGCACCGCACCCGACATCCGCAAGGATCGCGACCGGGCCCCATCCGGCAACCAGCCCGGTCCCGCCTTCGGACCCGATATGGGCTTTTCGCCCGGCGCCGAGCGCGCGCGACCGACTGGCCGGGCACCGGACATCCAGGTGACACGCGAAAGCGCGCCGGGCGAGCGCACCGCGCCTGCGCCGCGTGTCGAACCGCGGATCGATGCGCCCAACCAGTCGGGGCCGCAGTCGGCTTCTCAGCCGCCTCAACAGTCACCTCGACCGTCAGAGAACTCGGCCTTCCCGACGCTCGAAGGGGAAAGGCGAGAGCCCGGCGGCCCTCCGTCGGCCCCAGCTCCGCGGCCCGATAATGCGGGTGCCACGGCCGGCGCAACCCTCCGCACGCCCGCCGCCGACGACGGGCTGACCTTGCCGCCGCCGCGCGAGACCGAGGAGACCAGAAGAAAGGGCGGGCTGTTTTCGATGCGGGACCGCAAGGCTGAATCGAGCAAACCGGAGCCGAAGAAGAAGCGCCGCCGCGAGCGGCATGTCTTCGCCTCCGCCTTTTCCAGCCTCGTGCTTCTGTCCTTCCTCGGCATCGGCGTCTGGTGGCTCATCGACAGCGGCGCTTTCGATGCGGACTGGGATACCTCGGTTCCCAACCCGCCGCCGAACGTGAGTTCCGAGGATTATTCGGGCGAGGGCAGCGCGCCGCGGCCGCTCAATCCCGAAAGCGGCTTCTCGGGCGCCTGGACGACGATCTACGCGCCGCGATCGGGTGATCCCCTTTCGACGGGCTCTCTCGCCAGCGCCGCGATCACCGACACCGAAACCGGTCCCGTGCTCACCGTCACCTCGGCCGACGGCGGCGATGACGGCGAGGTGTCGCTGCCGATCAGCGCCTCGGCGCTGCAGGAGATGGCGGGGCGTCCCTCGGTCATGGCCATAACCGTGCGGGCCGCCACCGACGAAACCACGCCCTTCTACATCAAATGCGATTTCGGCACGCTGGGCGATTGCGGCCGTCGCCGGTTCAATGCCGAGAGTCAGCCTACGGACGCGCTGATCGAACTGGATTTCAGCCGCCAGATGGCGCCGTCCGCGAGCGGAACGATCAGCATCAACAGCGATATCACCGGCATCGGCCGACCGATCCAGATCTTCGCCATCCGGATCCGCCCGGCCAACTGAGCCGACGACGGGCCGGAAGGCGCCGATCGTAAGGCGGTGTCCTGCTCAGCTGCGCGCGAGCAGCGCCCGGATTTCCTGTTCCGTCGGCATGGAGGGTGCGGTGCCGTGGCGCGTCACCGAAATCGCCGCAGTGGCGCCGGCGAAACGCACCGCCTCCTCCGGGGCTGCGCCCCTTGCGAGGGCCGCGGCGAGTCCGCCGTTAAACGCATCGCCCGCCCCTGTCGTATCCACCACGCCGCCGGCATTGAGCGCGGGCACGTGGAGCGTTTCCGAGCCGTTGTGGAACAGGGCGCCCTTTTCGCCGAGCGTCAGGATCGCCGCACCGGCGCCGCGGGCGACGAGCGCCATCGCCGCCTGCTGGGCGTCGTCGAGCGAGACGACCCGGATGCCGGTCAGCGCCTCGGCCTCGCTTTCGTTGGGCGTGACGTAGTCGCACAGTTCGAGAAGGTCTTTGGGCAGTTCGGCGGCCGGGGCCGGATTGAGCACGGTGATCGCACGGCCCTCACAGGCGATCTCCAGCGCACGCCGTGCGGGTGCCAGCGGCTGCTCGAGCTGGGTGACGAAGACGTTGGCCTCTGAGATCAGACGCGCCCGCTCCTCGATGTCGGCTTCGGAGATCGTCGCCGCCACACCGGGCGAGATGATGATGGCGTTGTTGCCCGAATGCTCCTCGATGAAGATGAAGGCCGAGCCTGTGGCCTTGTCGGCATGCTGGAAGATGGCCGGATGCACGCCCGCCTCGCGCCACATGTCGAGCGCCATATCGGCGAAGGTATCCTTGCCGAGCCGGGTGATCATGTGGGTTTCGGCACCGGCGCGGGCGGCGGCGACCGCCTGGTTGGAACCCTTGCCGCCCGGTCCGAGATGAAAGCTCTTGCCGTGGATGGTTTCGCCCATCTTCGGCATCCGGTCGGCCCGGAAGGCGACGTCGGCCATGAAGACTCCGAGAATGACAACCCTGGACATGAACCGCTTCCTCCTGTTCGGGCGCCGGTGATCGGGATCCGGTACCGCCAATATTACGCCCCATCATAACGCGGCGGGGACGCGGGTGGAATTACAGGCAGGAGGGCCGTTTGTCACTGCACGCGCGGCGCGCGTCCTATGACCGCGGCAACCGGGTGATCACACCCGTCAAGACCGCCGACAGTCGCAGAACTCAGGCCCGCAGGAGCTCTCGTGATCCCGCCTGCTGCCGCGGCGCGACGGCAACGTACTTGCCCTTGACCGCATCGAGCGTGATCGGCTTGTCGAAAAGATAGCCCTGAAAGAGGCCACACCCGGCCGCACGCGCCTTGCCGATGTCGGCCTCCGTCTCGACACCTTCCGCGACGACGGAGCGGTCGAGATGCGTGGCGACGGCGACGACGGCGGAGACGAAGATGTCGGTTACCTTGTCGTTGCCGAGCGACTGGATATAGGACTTGTCGATCTTGATGATGTCGAAGGGCAGCGTGCGGAGCTGGTTGAACTCCGAATACCCCATGCCGAAATCATCGAGCGCGATGCGGAAACCGGCGTCACGCAGGCTTTCGATGCGCCGGTTGAGACTGCCGCTGACTTCGAGCTGCGAACTTTCGGTGATTTCGAGAACGATCCGCGAGGGGTGGACGCCCGCCTTGGCGAGGACGGCGAGATAATCCTCCTGGAAATGGCTTAGCTGGAGCTGGCGCGGCGAGACGTTCACGTTGACGGTCACGTCCGGCAGTTCGGCCATGTCGGCGCAGACCTGACGCAGAACGGCGACGCCGAGATCATGGATCAGCCGCGAGCGCTCGGCCACGGGGATGAACTCGCTCGGGTTGATGCGACCGCGAGAGGAATGCTCCCACCGGGTCAGCGCTTCCAGCGACATCAGTTCGCCGTCGCAATCGACGATCGGCTGGTAGAGAACGGAGATCTCGTTGAGCAGGATGGCGGCGCGCAATTCGCGCTCGACGAACCGCTCGTGACGTTTGTCGGCCAGGATTTCGGGCCGGAAGAAGCGCCAGGTGCCCCGGCCGGCGCGCTTGGATTCGTAGAGTGCGATATCGGCGTGGCCGAACAGGGTATCGGCGCGGGCCGCGTCGCCGGGCGCGATCGCAATGCCGATCGACGCAGAAACGGTCTGTCGCCGGTGACTCAGGTGAAAGCCTTCCCTCAGATGAGCGAGAAACTCGCCGCAGGCGCGTTCGATATAGGCGCCGGTGATAGGCGAATCGTGCTCGATGAAAAGCGCAAACTCGTCACCGCCCATGCGCCCGACGGTCGAGCCGTGAAAGGCCTTTAGCGCCGCGCGCACGCAGAACTGCAGAACCGCGTCGCCGACCGGATGACCGAAGCCGTCATTGATCTGCTTGAAATGGTCGACGTCGAAGACGATCAGGGCAACCGATCCGCCATCCGACCGCCGGCGCAGAATGGCCTCGGAGAGATCGGCGAGAAACCGGTTGCGGATAAAGGCACCAGTCAGCGCATCGGCGTCCTGGCGGGCGTGGGCGATCTTGAAGTCGCCAATCAGCCGGGTCATGTCGACATCGACACGGCGTTTGAGATAGGCGGCGCTGAGCAGAAGGAAAGCCCCTGCGACGCCGGTAGCGGCTCCCGCCGCCTCGAGCCATCGCGGCGAGAACATGCCGTAGGCAATCGGCATCGCAATCAGCATCAGGCCAAGCGCGCAGGCGACCATCAGGGCGAGGAGCCATGTGACCTTGCGGAGATTGACCACTCGAGAATGAATTTCGCGGCGGTAGAACGCCGTCTCGTCAGCCTGTCCGTGTCGCAACGTGCGCCCCCGCATGAATGCCCTTCCGGTGCGGCGGGAGACCCGCCCGCCTCATGTCTGCCACGCATCATGACCGGACAATGCTGAAGGCACTCTTAAGCTTCCGGTGAAATTCGATTTTGCGGCCGGAGACCATCGTATTCGCGGCCTTGCCGCAGAGCCTGACGCCGGTTTCATGGTATGCGAGCCGCCCGAACCGGGAACACTCCATCATTGCATCTGGTAGGACAAATAGGCGGTTTTCTGGAACTTTGCTAACCAGAGCACACAGCTTCGGCTCCGAGATACGGATTTTCCACGTAAATATAGCTAGATTGCACCCCTGTTGGGAGCAGCGATACCCGTTCGCATCCGGGACGCCCGTGAAATCTGGTAGGACAAATCGGGCATTTCCTGCCGTCGCGGTGTTGATCGTCGTCCTCATTCATGTACAACTCACCGAAGATCCGGAACCTGGAGACCGGGTCATCCGGATTGCGTCCGAGGGCGCATGTGTCATTCGAGGAGGAGTCAACATGATCAAGAAATTGTTGGGCGCGGCACTGGTATCGGTGTCCGCGATGGTCGTCGCAGGCGCTGCGTTCGCCGCCGACTACAACTGGACGTTCCAGACGTCGGAGACGGCCGGCGAGCCGGGCTTCGTCAACAAGCAGAAATGGGCCGAAAGCGTCAACAAGATGTCAGGCGGCCGCATCGAGATCGAACTCTTGCCGATCGGCTCGGTCGTGCCGCACACGGACACGCTGGAAGCTGTCGGCTCCGGCATCCTGCAGGGTCACCTCACCGACCCGAGCTACTTCGCCGGCAAGGACCCGGCATTCGCCATGATGGGCAATCTCGTGGGCGCATGGTCGGACCCGTTCGAGCTGCTCGGCTTCATGCAGACCGGCGGCGGCCACGAGCTGTACTCGGAACTGGTCGAACCCTACGGCGTGCATTTCATCGGCGCAGCCGCGACCGAGCCGGAAGCCTTCGTTTCCGCCGTGCCGATCCGCACCGTGGAAGACCTCAAGGGCGTCAAGCTGCGCGCGCCGGAAGGCATGGTCTACGAGATCTTCTCGAAGGCCGGCGCCTCGCCCGTGGCGCTGCCGGGTTCGGAAATCTTCACCGCTCTCGACAAGGGCGTCGTCGAAGCAGCCGACAACACGGTGTTTGCAACCAACCAGGCGCTGGGCATGAACGATATCGCCCATTACCCGCTCTATCCGGGCTTCCACTCGCTGCCGCTGATCGACATCTCGATCAACAAAGACACCTGGGACGGTCTGCCGGATGACCTGAAGGCGATCCTCGAGGCCTCCGTCGACGAGTTCATCCTCAACCACATCTACTCGGTGCGCAAGCTCGACGCCGAAGCCGTGGTCAAGGCCAAGCAGAACCCGGAGATCGAGATCATCAACTGGTCGCCGGAGGAACGCGCCAAGTTCCGCCGCATCGCCCAAGACGAGTGGAAGGTCTGGGCCGCCAAGAGCGACATGACCCAGAAATACTACGACACCGTCGTGAAGTATCTCGAAGGCCGCAACCTGCTCTAGGCCCCCGACAATCAAATCGGGTACCCTCACCCGGCCGCGACCTGATACCGCGGCCGGGTTTTTTCAAATCGGCGCGGGAGAGGACCAATGTCGAACAATCCAGACGGGGAGCTCATCGAGGCCGCCCCCGACTTCGAAAAGACGCGGCTCGACCGCATGATCGAGGCCTCGGGCAAGGCGCTCGCCTGGGCGATCTTCCTCGCCTTCGCCATCAGCGTCTTCGAGGTGATCTCGCGTTACGTTTTCAATGCGCCGACCTACTGGGCGCATGAATCCACCACCTTCCTGATCGCCGCGGTGTTCCTCGTCGGCGGTCCGGTGGCGTTGGCCGGCAACAAGCACATCCGGGTTCGCCTGGTCTACGACATGGTGGGGCCGAAGGGGCGCAAGGCGCTCGACATCTTCAACTGCCTGGTGGCCATGCTGTTCTTCGCGGGGCTCGGCTATGCCGGCGCTATCATGTCGTGGAAGGCCACGCACACACCGACCGGCGAGATCCACCTCGAAGGCACCGGCACCTCGTGGAACCCGCCGACACCGGCGCTTCTGAAAATCATCATCCTGTTCTGCGTCATCGTCATGTTCGTCCAGACCGCGCTGCACCTGATCCAGGTGATCCGGCGCGACACGTCCGAACAGCGCTAGGCCTCGGGGAGTATCGTCATGGGGCTCAACGCACTCGGCATCGAGACCGGAACCTACGTTCTCGTCGCCTCCATCTTCCTTCTTCTCCTGTCGGGCCAGCCGCTCGCCTGGGTGACCGGCCTCGTCGCGCTCGCCTTTACCTTCGGCTGGTTCGGCGACAACGCGCTGCCGCTGGTCACCGCCCGTATATTCGGCTTCATCACCGAATATTCGCTGGTCGCCATTCCGATGTTCATCCTCATGGCGGCGCTGCTCGACCGCTCGGGGATAGCCAAGGACCTGTTCAACGGGATGCGCGTACTCGCCGGGCGATTGCCGGGCGGCGTCGCCATCCAGACGCTGATCGTGGCTATTCTTCTGGCCGCCATGTCCGGCGTCATCGGCGGCGAGATCGTGCTTCTCGGCATTCTCGCGCTGCCGCAGATGCTGCGGCTCGGCTACGACCGCAACCTGTCGATCGGGGTGGTTTGCGCCGGCGGTTCGCTCGGCACGATGATGCCGCCCTCGATCGTGCTCATCATCTACGGCCTCGTCGGGGGCGTCTCGATCGCCGATCTGTTCGTGGCCGCGATCACGCCGGCGATGCTGCTGCTCGGCTGCTACATCGCCTATGTGCTGATCAAGTGCCTGCGCGATCCCTCGCTCGGTCCGCCGATGACGAAGGAGGAGCATGCCGAGGAATCGGTCGCCGGCGCCATCAAGTCGCTGATCGCGCCCGGCTTCATCGTCGTCGCCGTTCTCGGCTCGATCTATACGGGCGTCGCCTCCATTACCGAAGCTGCGGCGCTCGGCGTCTCCTCGGTGCTGATCATCTCGCTGCTCAGGCACGAACTGAACCTGAAGATGCTGCAGGAGAGCCTGACGCACACGCTCGAGACCTGCGGCATGATCATCTGGATCGGCATCGCGGCGGCGGTGCTCGTCGGCGTCTACAATTTGATGGGCGGCAACCGTTTCGTCTCCTCGGCGATCCTCGGGCTCGACTTCCCGCCCTGGGCGCTGGTCATGGTGATGATGGCGATCCTCCTGGTGCTCGGCATGTTCCTCGACTGGATCGGCATCGCGCTTTTGACGCTGCCGATCTTCGTGCCGATCGTGAAGGAACTGGGCTACGACCCGATCTGGTTCGGCGTGCTCTTCGCGGTCAACATGCAGGTGAGCTACCTCACCCCGCCCTTCGGACCGGCGGCGTTCTATCTCAAGAGCGTGGCGCCGCCCGAGATCAGCCTCAAACACATCTACACGGCGCTGTTGCCCTTCATCGCGCTGCAACTGATCGTGCTGATGCTGCTGTTGTTCTTCCCGCCGATCGCCACCTGGATGCTATAGGCGAAAGCAGAAGAAGACACGACTTTGGCCGCCGTCCCGGAATCCCGGGGCGGCGGTTTTCGTTTGGGCAGGAAGACGGTGACCCAAGAGGCGGAGATTTTTTGGTCTGCGACCGGTCGTTGTCAGCATCCTGACATGTTCGGCGCTGTAACTGCTCCGCGCACGACACAGATGCAGACGCCGACGCGCGACAAGGGTCATGACGATGATTGCAAATACGATCGCCCGCCAGGGCAACTGGTTCTTCCGCTGGCGCAGCTATGTGCTCCTGGGCTTCATCCCGCTGGGCATCTACGCGCTGTCCTTTCCGGAACCGATCGAGACACTTTTCGGTGCCACGGCGGATTCGGCCTGGGAGATGGGCTGCATCCTGATCGCCTTCCTCGGCCTCGGGATCCGCGCCATGGTCGTTGGGCAGACACCCGCCGGCACGTCGGGGCGCAACACCCACGGTCAGGTGGCCGAGGTGCTCAACACGACCGGGCTCTATTCGGTGACGCGCAACCCGCTCTATCTCGGCAACGCCATCATCTACATGGCGATTGCGCTGTTCACCCAGAGCGTGATCTTCGTCCTGGTGATGGGGCTGTTCCTGGTGCTCTATCTCGAGCGGATCATCGCGGCGGAAGAAACGTTCCTGGCAAACAAGTTCGGCACGCCCTATCGCGAGTGGACCGAACGGACGCCCGTGTTCCTGCCCGATTTTTCGCTCTGGCGGCCGGCGACCCTGCCCTTTTCGATCCGAAACGTGCTCAAGCGCGAATATTCGGGCTTCTTCGCCATCATCGCCGCCGTCACCCTGATCGACTACGCCCACGAAGCCTTCGGCGAGGGCGAAACGCTCATGGGCCTCGCCTGGGCAGCGTTCTTCGTCGTCGGTGCGGTGATCTACGTGACGCTGCGCGGGCTGAAGAAGCACAGCTCGGTTCTGCATGTCGAGGGGCGGTAGGTCGGCGTTTTGCCCTTCATATGCCCGAATGTCTGAGGCGGCTCTGCTTCGCGACGCCCCACCGTCGGTCGTCAGGCCCGCCACTCTCGGTCGTCATGCCCGGACTTGATCCGGGCATCCATTCCGTGATGTCGCGGACAACCAACGCCTATCAGATTGGCGGGAGACCAATCTGCATAAGACACCATCGAGACCTAAGGGGCCGATCGTCTTCAGGTATGGATGCCCGGATCGAGTCCGGGCATGACGAGAGGCGGGGATCGAAGTGCTCCCCTCTCTCCCCTTTAGGGGAGCAGGGGGCGCCATTCTGGATCCTCGGGTCAAGCCCGAGGATGACGACCGAGGGGAGATGATCGGCGCTCGGCCTATCCCTCACACGTTCCGCCGCAGCCCCTCCACCCGGGCCAGCACGGCATTCGCGGCATCGAGCACATTGGATCCGGGGCCGAAGATTTCGGCGACGCCGGCGTCTCTGAGGAACTGGTAGTCCTGTTCGGGGATGACGCCGCCGACGACGACGGCGATGTCGTCGCGGCCGGCGTCCTTCAGGCGGCCGATGAGATCGGGGACGAGGGACTTGTGGCCTGCCGCTAGCGAGGAGACGCCCACGACGTCGACGTCGAGTTCGACGGCTTTGGCGGCCGTTTCCTCGGGCGTCTGGAACATGTCGGTGAGATCGACCTTGAAGCCCATGTCGGCGAAGGCGGTGGCGATGACCTTGGCACCGCGGTCGTGGCCGTCCTGGCCCATCTTGGCGACGAGCACGTGCGGCTGGCGGCCTTTCTCGCTGTGGAAAGTCTCGATCTTCTCGCGGATGAGCGCATATTCCGGATCGCCGCGATAGGCGTCGTCATAGACGCCGGAGATGACGCGGGTGGTGGCGACATGGCGGCCGCCGAAGCCGCGCTCCATGGCGTCGGAAATCTCGCCCAGCGAGGCCCGCGCGCGGGCGGCCTCGACGGCGGCGGCGAGAAGATTGCCCTCACCGGTCTTCGCCACCTTTTCGAGCTCCCCGAGCGTCTTGTCGCAGAGGTCCCGGTTGCGGGTGTCGCGCATCTTCTTGAGCCGCGCCACCTGGCCGGCGCGGACCTTGTCGGTGTCGATGTTGAGGATATCGACGGGAAGCTCGTCCTCGAGCCGGAAGCGGTTGACGCCGACGATGACATCCTCGCCGCGGTCGATGCGGGCCTGGCGGCGGGCGGCGGCCTCCTCGATGCGCATCTTGGGCAGGCCCTGCTCGACCGCCTTCGTCATGCCGCCGAGGGATTCCACTTCCTCGATCAGTTCCCAGGCCTTGTCGGCGAGGTCCTTCGTCAGCGCCTCGACATAATAGGAGCCGCCGAGCGGATCGACGACGTTGGTGATGCCGGTCTCGTGGCTGAGGATGAGCTGGGTGTTGCGGGCGATGCGGGCCGAGAATTCGGTCGGCAGCGCGATCGCCTCGTCGAAGGAATTGGTGTGCAGCGACTGGGTGCCGCCAAGCACGGCCGCCATCGCCTCGAAGGCGGTTCGGACGATGTTGTTGTAGGGATCCTGCTCGGTGAGCGACACGCCCGAGGTCTGGCAGTGGGTGCGCAGCATCTTCGAGCGGTCGGATTTCGCGCCGAAATCGGTCATGATCTTCGCCCAAAGCTGGCGCGCGGCGCGCAGCTTGGCGGCTTCCATGAAGACGTTCATGCCGATGCAGAAGAAGAAGGAGAGCCGGCCGGCGAACTTGTCGATATCGAGGCCCTTGGCCATGGCCGCGCGGACATATTCCATGCCGTCGGCGAGCGTATAGGCCAATTCCTGGGCGAGCGTCGCGCCGGCTTCCTGCATATGGTAGCCGGAAATGGAGATGGAGTTGAACTTCGGCATCTCGGCCGAGGTGTAGCCGATGATGTCGGCGACGATGCGCATCGACGGCTCGGGCGGGTAGATATAGGTGTTGCGGACCATGAACTCCTTGAGGATGTCGTTCTGCACCGTGCCGGTGAGATCCTTCCGCGCGACGCCCTGCTCCTCGCCGGCGACGATGAACATGGCGAGAACCGGGATGATGGCGCCGTTCATGGTCATCGACACGCTCATCTCGCCCAGGGGAATTCCGTCGAAGAGGATCTTCATGTCCTCGACGGAATCGATCGCCACGCCGGCCTTGCCGACATCGCCGCGCACGCGCGGGTGATCGGAATCGTAGCCGCGATGGGTGGCGAGATCGAAGGCGACGGAGAGGCCCTTCTGCCCGGCGGCGAGGTTCCTGCGGTAGAAGGCGTTGGATTCCTCGGCGGTGGAGAAGCCCGCATATTGCCGGATCGTCCAGGGCTGGCCGGCATACATGGTGGAGCGCACGCCGCGGGTGAAGGGGGCGAAGCCGGGCAGTTCGCCGGCGGCCGCTTCCGGCATGTCCTCGGCGGTATAGAGCGGCCTGACGGTGATGCCTTCAGGGGTTTCCCAGTCGAGTTCCGACGGGTCGCGGCCCTTGAGGTCCTTGGTGGCGAGATCGATCCAGTCGCGTTTGGTGTTGGTCATTCCCCGAACTCCATGATCACCTCGTCCACCGCCAGGCTGTCGCCCGGCTTGACGGGGATTTGCTTCACCGTGGCGCGCTTTTCGGCCTTGAGCACGTTTTCCATCTTCATGGCCTCGACGACGGCCAGCGTCTGGCCGGCCTCGACGGTGTCGCCCTCCGCGACCGCAATGGAGACGATGAGGCCGGGCATGGGGCAGAGGAGCAGGTTGGAGGTGTCGGGGGCCTGCTTCTCGGGCATGAGGGCGGCGAGTTCGGCGACGCGGGGGGAATACACGCGGACGTCGAGATCGACACCGTGGCGGCTGAGGTTGAAGCCGCCGGCGATGGCGCGGACCTTGAAGACGAGCGAGCGGTCGTCGAGCTCGATCTCTGCGAGCCTGTCGCCCGGGGCCCAGCCCGTATAGACAATCCCGCGGCTGGCGCCATCGAGATGGACGGCGAAGGAGCCGTCGGTGTCGTCAATGCTCACCCGGCGCTCGGCGCCTGCGAGGCGCACCACCTTCTCCTCCTGCGCGCGGCGGTCGGCCTGGGGGAAGCGGGCGCCGGAAATCCAGGCGTTGCGCTCGGAACGGATATGCGACAGCAACGCCGCGGCCATGGCGAATTCGCCGAGTGCCGCATCATCGGGCTCGGTGGGGACGAAGCCGTCGGGGTATTCCTCGGCGATGAAGCCGGTCGACAGTTTTCCCTCGCGCCAGCGCGGATGGGTCATCAGCGCGGAGAGGAAGGGGATGTTGTGGCCGATGCCCTCGACCTCGAACCGGTCCAGCGCCTCGGCCATGGCGTCGATTGCCGCGAGCCGGTCGGGCGCGTGGGTGCAGAGTTTGGCGATCATCGGGTCGTAGAACATCGATATCTCGGAACCTTCGGTGACGCCGGTGTCGTTCCTGAGCGTCACACCCTCGACGTTGCGGATTTCGGCAGGCGGACGATAGCGCGTCAGCCGGCCGATCGAGGGCAGGAAGTTGCGGTAGGGATCTTCGGCATAGAGCCGGCTTTCGATGGCCCAGCCGTCGATCTTCACGTCATCCTGCGTCAGCGCCAGCTTCTCGCCGGCGGCGATGCGGATCATCTGCTCGACCAGGTCGATGCCGGTGATCAGCTCGGTGACCGGATGCTCGACCTGAAGACGGGTGTTCATCTCGAGGAAATAGAAATTGCGGTGCTTGTCGACGATGAACTCGACGGTGCCGGCGGACTGGTAATCGACGGCTTTCGCCAGCGCCACCGACTGCTCACCCATGGCGCGGCGCGTCTCGGCATTGAGGAAGGGCGACGGGGCTTCCTCGACGACCTTCTGGTTGCGGCGCTGGATCGAGCATTCGCGCTCATTGAGCCAGAGGCAATTGCCGTGGCTGTCGGCGAGCACCTGAATCTCGATATGGCGCGGCTCCTCGACGAATTTCTCGATAAAAATGCGGTCGTCGCCGAAGGAAGAGGCGGCCTCGGACTTGGAGCGGTCAAAACCCTCGCGCGCCTCGTCGTCGTTCCAGGCGATGCGCATGCCCTTGCCGCCGCCGCCGGCGGACGCCTTGATCATCACCGGATAGCCGATCTCGGTGGAGATCTTCACCGCGTGGTCGGCATCCTCGATCAGCCCCATGAAACCCGGCACGGTGGAGACGCCCGCCTCGGCGGCGATCTTCTTCGAGGTGATCTTGTCGCCCATCGCCTCGATGGCTTTTGGCTTGGGGCCGATGAAGGTGATGCCCTCCTTCTCCAGCGCCGCGCAGAAGGCCGCGCGCTCGGAGAGAAAGCCGTAGCCCGGGTGAACGGCCTGGGCTCCCGTTTGCTTGCAGGCGGCGATGATCTTCTCGGCCAGGAGATAGGACTGGGCGGCCGGCGGCGGGCCGATATGGACGACCTCGTCGGCCATCTTCACGTGCTCGGCGTTGCGGTCGGCATCCGAATAGACGGCGACGGTGGCGATGCCCATCTTCTTCGCCGATGCGATCACCCGGCAGGCGATCTCGCCGCGGTTGGCGATGAGGATCTTCTGGAACGGCTTGGTGCTCATACGTCGAGAACGTCCTTGAAGGCGTCGGGATAGGATTTGCGGGCGACCGGCTCGTTGATCTGCAACAGCGCCTCGTAGCTTTCCGGATCGAAGGGATTTTCGGCCGGAACGATTTCGCGGTTGAAGAGCCAGGAGATGCGGCCGGCATCGAGATTGCCACGCTCGAAGGGGTCGTCGCCGAAGTGATGCCAGATGGCATGCAGGAAGGCAGTGTCGGCGAGCTTCTCGGTCGCGGTGCGGTCGGAGAACCGCTTGCGCTCGATGATCTTCGTCGCGCCCTTCGGATTGGCGCGGCGCACGGTGAACTGGAACCCGGTGCCCGGCAGCCCCGAGGGAAAGCCACGATGTTTGGTCATGTCAGGAAGTTTGGGCATGTCAGGCGGCGGTCCTTGTGTGGCTAGTTCGAATTCGATGGGGGTGGAGGGCTCCAATGCCCCCTCTCTTGCAATTTCTGGCACTTGGCCTGTCGGCCAAGACGCCGAAATTGCTTTCTCCCCCTCCAGGGGGGAGAGGGCAGATCGCCGGCCTCTTGCGTCCCTCAACATTTTCTTCGGGAGCGAGGAGCGCGCGGGCTTCCCTCTCTCCCCCTGAGGGAGAGAAAGTCATTTCCTGGTTTTGGGCGGCGTGAGCCGACCAAGGCCTTGGAAATGACAAGAGAGGGGGAACCGCCGCGCGCACTATGACTGGCATCTCACGCACGGGTGAAGACGAAACGCTAACGCGCCTGTCTTCGCCCGGCCTCCTCCTTGATCCGCGATGCCACCGCATCCTCATCCTCCAAAACATCATCATTGTCGAAGCGCAGCGTCAGATAGCCATGCGCCTCGAAGTAGCGGTCTCGCACGCTATCGCGCGTCGATCCGATATGCTGGGCTCCGTCCACCTCCACAATGAGCTTGCAAGCGTGGCAGACGAAATCCGCGATGTAGGGTCCGAGCGGCACCTGCCGCCTGAACTTCAGTCCCTTCAACCGATGGCCCCTGAGCAATTGCCACAGGGCGTATTCGGCATCGGTCGGCTCCCGTCTCATCGCCTTGGCGAAGGTGCGGAGCCGGTCGTCGGTCATCCGGCCAACTCCGGGGATGCGGAGAGATCCGGACCCCCTCTCTTGTCATTTCCAGGGACTTGGCCGGCTGCCGCCGCCCAAATCCGGGAAATGACTTTCTCTCCCTCGCGGGGAGAGAGGGGCTGTGGCGACCTCCGTGCCTCTCCCCGACAATTCAGGTTCACCGTACCAATCGTCTTTTCACATGGTGAGATGCCGGCGGTCACACCTCTCCCCCCTTGAGGGGGAGAAAGCAATGTCGGTGTCTTGGCCGAAAGGCCAAGTGCCAGACATTGCAAGAGAGGGGGACGCCGCGACAAACTTGATCTCCCCTACAGCGGAATGTTGTCGTGCTTCTTCTTCGGGGGCTCGACCTTCTTGGTCTTGAGCATCTCGAAGGCGCGGAGCACGCGGCGGCGGGTGGAGTGGGGCATGATCACCTCGTCGATGAACCCGCGCTGGGCGGCGACGAAGGGGTTGGCGAAACGGTCCTCGTATTCCTTCGTCCGGGCGGCGATCTTGTCGGGGTCGCCGAGTTCGGAGCGGTAGAGGATCTCGGTCGCGCCCTTGGCGCCCATCACGGCGATCTGGGCTGTCGGCCAGGCGTAGTTGACGTCGGCGCGGATGTGCTTGGACGCCATCACGTCATAGGCGCCGCCATAGGCCTTGCGGGTGATGACGGTGACCTTGGGCACGGTGGCCTCGGCATAGGCGAAGAGCAGTTTCGCGCCGTGCTTGATGATGCCGCCGTATTCCTGGGACGTGCCGGGCAGGAAGCCGGGGACATCGACCAGCGTGAGGATCGGGATGTTGAAGGCGTCGCAGAAACGGACGAAACGGCCGGCCTTCTTGGCGGAATCGATGTCGAGGCAGCCGGCCAGCACCATCGGCTGATTGGCGACGACGCCGACGGTGGAGCCGTTGAGCCGGATGAAGCCACAGAGGATGTTCCTGGCATGGTCTTCCTGGATCTCGAAGAACTCACCCTCGTCGGCGACCTTCAGGATCACTTCCTTCATGTCGTAGGGCTTGTTCGGGTTGTCCGGGATGAGCGTGTCGAGCGACATCTCCAGCCGGTCCTGCTCGTCATGGGTGGGCAGGACCGGCGGCTCCTCCCGATTGGAAAGGGGCAGAAAATCGAACAGACGCCGGATTTCCATCAGCGTCTCGATGTCGTTGTCGAAAGCGCCGTCGGCGACGGAAGACTTCTTCGTGTGGGTGGAGGCGCCGCCCAGTTCCTCGGCGGTGACGACCTCGTTGGTGACGGTCTTCACGACGTCTGGACCAGTCACGAACATGTAGGAGGTATCGCGCACCATGAAGATGAAATCGGTCATAGCCGGCGAGTAGACCGCACCGCCCGCGCAGGGGCCCATGATGACGGAAATCTGCGGGATGACGCCGGAGGCCTGGACGTTGCGCCAGAAGACTTCCGCATAGCCGCCGAGAGAGGCCACACCCTCCTGGATGCGGGCGCCGCCGGAATCGTTGAGCCCGATCAGCGGCGCGCCGTTCTGCACCGCCAGATCCATGACCTTGCAGATCTTCTCCGCATGGGTTTCCGACAGCGAGCCGCCGAAGACGGTGAAATCCTGCGAAAAGACATAGACCGGGCGGCCGTTGATGGTGCCCCAGCCGGTAATCACGCCGTCGCCAGGATATTGCTGCGAGTCCATGCCGAAATCGACGCAGCGATGCGCCTTGTACATGTCGTATTCCTCGAAGGATCCCTCGTCGAGAAGCACGTCGAGACGTTCGCGCGCGGTCAGCTTGCCCTTGGCGTGCTGGGCGTCGATGCGCCGCTGGCCGCCACCCAGACGCGCCTCTGCCCGGCGCTCTTCGAGCTGATCGAGAATATCCTGCATGAAAACTCCTCCGGCGGGCCCGCCGGTCCGATTGCAATCCGGAGCGACGTTAGCGCGCCGCGCGCGAAGACAGAAGGGTTGAAAATGTGAACAAGTTGAAATAGCAAATATTGAAACAGTTATTTTGCGATATTGCGAACATGCGCGCGAGAAAGCTCTTCATCGGTGGCAAGATACGGGCGATCCGGACGGAAGCCGAACTGACGCAGGCCGCCTTCGCGGCCAAGCTCGGCATTTCGACGAGTTATCTCAACCAGATCGAGAACAACCAGCGCCATGTGAGTGCTGCGGTGCTGCTGGCGCTGGCGGAGAATTTCGCGGTCGACATCACCAGCCTGTCGGACCAGGATTCCGACCGGGTGCTTGCCGACGTGATGGAGGCGCTGGCCGACCCGCTGGTGGGCGCGGCCCAGCCCTCGAGCGCCGACGTGAAGCTGGTGGTGCAAAACGCGCCGAGTTTCGCCAAGGCCTTTCTCGCCATGCACCAGGCGATGCGGCGGGCGGGCGAGCAGATCGCCGAGCTCGACGAGACGCTGGAGCGGACGGGCGCGCTGAGCGAGCCGACGCCGTACGAGGAAGTGCGCGACTTCTTCCACTATGTCGACAACTACATCCACGATCTCGACCTCGCCGGCGAAAAGCTCGGTTCGCAGATATCCAAGAGCCGCGGCAGTCCCGTCAGGGGACTTGCCGAGCATATCGAGCGCAAGCACCGGGTGCGGGTGACGATCGGGACAGAACAGCAGGGCGCGACGCTCAGACAGTTCGACCCGGTAAGCCGGGTGTTGTGGCTCAACGCCCGGACGCCCGCCTCGACGCAGGCCTTTCAGATCGCTCACCAGATCGGATTGCTGGAGCACGAGGCGGTGATCGACCGGATCATCGAGAAGGCGGGCTTCCATTCGGCCGACGCGGCGGCGATCTGCCGGATCGGGCTCGCGAACTACTTCGCAGGTGCGGCGATCCTGCCCTATGGCGCGTTTCTGGCGGCGGCACGCGAGTTGCGGCACGACCTGACGCTTCTCGCCGACCGGTTCGGCACCTCGATCGAGCAGGTGGCGCACCGGCTCTCGACGTTGCAGCGGCCGGGGCAGAAGGGGGTGCCGTTCTTTTTCGCCCGCGTCGACCAGGCCGGCAACATCACCAAGCGACACTCGGCGACGAAGCTGCAATTTGCCCGTTTCGGTTCGGCTTGCCCGCTCTGGAATGCCCACCGTGCCTTCGAGACGCCCAACCGGATCACCCGGCAACTCGCCGAGACGCCGGACGGCATCCGCTATCTCTGCCTGGCGCTGGCAGTGACGAAAGCGTCCGGCGGCTGGCGCGACCCGGTGCAGACCTATGCGCTGGCGCTCGGCTGCGAGGTGACGCATGCCAACGAACTCGTCTATGCCGACGATCTGGACCTGAGCCAGGCCTCGAGCTTCGAGCCGATCGGCATTTCCTGCCGCATCTGCGAGCGCCGCGACTGCCACCAGCGCGCCGTGCCGCCACTCAAGCGCAAGCTGCACGTGGACGCCAACGACCGCGGCATCATCCCCTATTCGCTGGAGTGAGCGGAGTGGCGCGCCACGAACTTGACGGGCGGCAGGGAAACAGGACAGAACGGCTGCAACACCGGCGAAGGGCCTCACCATGGCGAAGACGATCTACATTCTCAACGGACCGAACCTGAACCTTCTGGGCAAGCGGGAGCCGGAGATCTATGGCGCGGAAACGCTGGCCGACGTGGAAAAGTCCTGCGGTGAGCGCGCCTCCAAGGAAGGCCTTGAAATCGCCTTCCACCAGTCGAATTCGGAAGGCGCAATCGTGGACCTGATCCACGAGGCGCGCGAGAAGGCGGCGGCCATCATCATCAACCCCGCCGCCTATACGCATACCTCGGTGGCGATACTCGATGCGCTCAACGCCTTTGAAGGGCCGGTGATCGAGGTGCATATCTCAAACGTCCACAAGCGCGAGGAATTCCGCCATCATTCCTTCGTTTCCGGACGGGCAGACGGCATCATCGTGGGCTGCGGCACGCAGGGCTACGAACTGGCGTTGATGCGGGTGGCGAAGCTGCTCGGCTGACCGGACGGTTTGCCTCAGGCCACCGGTTTGCCAATGGCACTGGTCGCCACTATATAAATAATCATGAATATACCGCCAGAAGGACAGGGCGCATGACCTATCCCGTTCACATGGACATCCGGCCCGAGGTCACGGCATTCTTCGATGCCGATACCAACACGATCTCCTATGTGGTGCGCGATCCGGGCTCCAATGCCTGCGCGGTGATCGATTCGGTGATGGATATCGACATGGCGGCCGGCCGGATCACCCATGACGGGGCGGACCGCATGATCGCCTTCATCGAGGAAAAGGGCTACGCGCTCGAATGGCTGATCGAGACGCATGTCCATGCCGACCACCTCTCGGCGGCGCCCTACATCCAAGAGAAACTCGGTGGAAAGATCGGCATCGGCGAGAAGATCCTCGTCGTGCAGGACACCTTCGGCAAGATCTTCAACGAGGGCACCGAGTTCCAGCGAGATGGCTCGCAGTTCGACCGGTTGTTCACCGATGGCGACAGCTACACGATCGGCGGGATGGAAGCTTTCACCATCTACACCCCCGGCCATACGCCGGCCTGCATGACCCATGTGATCGGCGACGCCGCCTTCGTGGGCGATACGCTGTTCATGCCCGACGGCGGCTCGGCGCGGGCGGATTTTCCGGGCGGTGACGCCGGCGAACTTTATGATTCGATCCAGAAGATCCTGTCGCTTCCCGACGAGATGCGGCTGTTCATGTGCCACGATTACGGGCCTAACGGACGCGACATCCAGTGGGAGACCACGGTGGGCGCGGAGAAACGCGACAACATCCATGTCGGCGGCGGCAAGACCCGCGAAGAGTTTGTCAAGTTCCGCACCGAGCGGGACGCGACGTTGTCCATGCCGCGGCTGATCCTGCCCTCGCTGCAGGTGAACATGCGCGCCGGCGAAGTGCCGCGCGACAAGGACGGGCGGCCGATGCTGAAGCTGCCGATCAACTCGCTCTAGAGTTCCAACGGGTCTTCCGGGCCTTCGATGCCCGGCGCTTCAGAAGGCGCTGCGAGGCTCGGCATATTTTCCTTCAGGAAGATGTCGATGCGGATGAGTTCCTGCCACGGATCGTGCGGGACGGCGTCGATCTGCGCGCGCAGAAGCCGCACGGAGCTGCGGACCAGATGGCCGGCATCCTGCGAGATGACGGCATCGAAGGTGCCGCTTTCGAGCGCGGCGCGGGAGACGTCGGTGAGTTCGTGGCCGACGACCGTGAGACGCTCGCCGAGGCCCGCGCCTTCCAGAAACGAGATGAGCCCGCGATTGTCGCCGGTCGAGGAATAGACGGCGCAGATGCCCTCCTGTGCGAAGACGCGGGTGAGAAGCTGGCGCAGTTGCGCGGGGTCTTCCGGCGCCTCGATGGACGGCAGGACGTGAAAACGCGGAAATTCGCGCTGCATGACGGTGTCGAAGCCGAGACGCCGCTCGATATGATCGCGTGCCAGACGTGACCCTGTCAGCACGACGATCTTGCCGCGGTCGACGCCGAGGAAACGGCCCATCAGCTTGCCGGCGGTCTTGCCGGCCGAGATGTTGTCGATGCCGACGAAATGGTCGCGCGCCGAACTCGGCAGGTCGGAGACCAGAGCGACGACGGCGACACCGTTGCGCTTGAGCCGGTCGATGGCGTCACGCACCGAAGGTGTTTCCGGGCCGAAGACCGCGACGCCATGGAAGTGGCGCGGATTGATGCGGCCGATGATGCCGGCGACCTCCTTGGGGTCGAAGGAGCGGACACGGATCTTGTGAACGCGGGTCCGGTCGCCGCCCTGCACACGGGTGAAATCGCGGATCTTCTGTTCGATCGTGGTGACGAACTCGTCCTCGCTGTCGGGCAGGATGAAGAGGAGATTGTAGAAGCGGCCGCGGGCGAGGTTGGCGGCGGCGCGATCGCGCACATAGCCCAGTTCATCGATCGCGGTGCGGACCTTCTCGATGGTGACCGTGCGGACACCGGGGCGACCGTTGAGCACCCGGTCGACGGTGGCGAGCGAGACGCCGGCGACGCGCGCGATGTCGTTGACGGTCGGCGCGTCGCCGGTGACCCGTTCAGGCTCGGCTGGGCTAGGCATTCGCACCCTGGTCTGGCGCACCCATGCTGTCCGCGAGGCCGCGGAACAGGAGCGCCACGGCTTCCGCGCCCGGATCGTTATGGCCGGCGAGGTTCTCCTCCGGCACATAGGAGGCGCGGCCGGCCTTGGCCTTGCGGATCGAGGCGGTTGAATCGGCGGCCTCGCGTGCGGCCTTTGCCGCCGGTTCGAGACCATTCTCCAGTTCGTCGAGCGCGGGTTCCAGAGCGTCAATCATGGTGCGGTCGCCTTTCTGCGCGCCGCCCACCTCGGAGATGCGGTTGAGGCCGAATTTCAGCGCCTCCAGTGTCGACATGCCCTTGGCGTAGGCGTCACCGGTGGCGCCGAAGAAGATCGCGAGGATCACACCCGAGGAGCCGCCCATGGTCTGCGACAGCTCGTTGCCGATGGCCGGGAACAGCTGGGTGAGGTCTGCGAGCGGCATCCGGTCGAGCTTGGCCTTCAGCGCCCGCGAGGCGGTGGCGAGCGTCGAGCCGGTGTCGCCGTCGCCGGACTTGGCGTCGAGCTCGTTGAGCTTGCGTTCGGCGGCAATCAGAATGTCGCAGCATTCCTCGATCACCCGACGGGTCGAGGCGTTCTGCGAGGGAACCGGGCTGATCGGCGTCAGGCCGTCGGGCAGCGGCACAGTATCAACCGGGGAAATGGCGTGCAGGCCGGGCCAGGCCGGCATATCGACGGGCGCCGCGAGAGCGGTCTCCCATTCGGAGCTCAGCGGCATGAAGGACACCGAAAAGCCGTGCATGTCGAGCGAGGTCATCATGGATGCCGGGCCGATCACCGCCTTGATGTGGGAAGACTGCTTCGAGCGAACCAGTTCGTAAGCCAGCACCGACATTTCGAGCGGGGTCGTGGAGCCGAGATTGTTGAGAAGCACCGCGCAGCGATCGCTCTTCAGATGCGGGCCGAGGCGGTCCATGACCATGGTCATGGCCGAGCGGGCGGATTCGAAGACCACCTGCTCGACACCGGCCTCGCCGTGAATGCCGAGACCGAGTTCGCCCATCCCGGGCTCGATGCGGTTCTCCTTGCCGACGCCGGGGATGGTGCAGGAATCGAGCGACATGCCGATCGAAGCGATAGAATCGATGACGCCTTGTGCTGCGGCGCGGACCTCTTCGAGCGAGGCGCCGCTTTCGGCGACGTGGCCGGCGATCTTGTGGACGAAGAGCGTGCCGGCAACGCCGCGCGGCTGCGGCAGGTCGGGCAGTGCGATGTCGTCATTGACGACGACCATCTCGACCTTGACGCCAAAGGCGCGGGCGCGCTCGGCGGCGAGGCCGAAATTGAGCCGGTCGCCGGTGTAGTTCTTGACGATAAGAAGGCAGCCCGCCTCGCCGGAGACGGCGAGGATGCCGGCCAGAACCGCGTCGACCGAAGGGGAGGCGAAGACCTCGCCGCAGACGGCCGCCGTCAGCATGCCCTTGCCGACGAAGCCGGCATGGGCCGGTTCGTGGCCGGAACCGCCGCCGGAGATCAGCGCCACTTTCGACCTGTCCCAGTCGGAGCGCATGACGACCTTGATATGCGGGTAGCCGTCGAGCCGGCAGAGCTTGCCGCCCGACGCGCTCAACAGCCCGTCGATCGCCTCGGTGACGAGGTTTTCCCTGGAATTGACAAACTGGTTCATGGCGCTCTCCCTCATTCGCCGAGCCTTATATCCGCTGACCGTTCGTATCGAAATAGAGCGGGTCGCGGGGCCTTATCTTCACCGTGTCGCCGGCTTCGTAGTCCTGGTGGGGATCGGCGAGCGTGGTGATCGCCTGTCCCTCGAGTTCGAGATGCAAACGCATCTGATCGCCCAGATGCTCCACGCGCACGACTGTCGCATCCTTGCCCTCGCCCTGCTCGATCTGCTCGGGGCGCAGGCCGATGGTCGCCGCCCTCTCCGGTCCGCCCGGAAACATGGCGACCGGTAAAAGGTTGATGCGCGGCAGGCCGAGGCGGCTCGCGACATAGGTGCTGACCGGGTTCTCGTAGATGTCGCGCGGGGTGCCGAATTGCACCAACCGGCCCTCGTCGAGAACGCCGACATGGGTGGCCATGGTCATCGCCTCGATCTGGTCATGGGTAACGTAGAGTACGGTGGCGCCGAGCTGCGACTGGATGCGCTTGAGCTCGATGCGCAGTTCGGAGCGCAGCTTGGCATCGAGCGAACTCAGCGGTTCGTCCATCAGGAAGATCGCCGGCTCGCGCACCAGCGCGCGGCCGATGGAGACGCGCTGCATCTCGCCGCCCGACAGCTGGGTCGACTTGTTGTCGAGCTTGTGGCCAATCCGGAGAACTTTGGCGACCTCGGCGATCTTCCGGTCGATCTCGGCCTGCGGGGTCTTCAGCATCGGTGATTTCAGCGGGAATTCGAGATTCTCGCGCACGGTGAGGTGCGGATAGAGCGAATATTGCTGGAACACCATGGCGACATTGCGCTCGGCGGGCGAGGTGCCGTTTACGGTCGTGCCGCCGATGGTGACGGTGCCGGCGTCAGGCGCCTCGAGGCCTGCGATGAGGCGCAGCGTGGTGGTCTTGCCTGCGCCGGTGGGGCCGAGCAGGACGACGAAACTGCCGTCCGAAACGGTCATGGAGACGTCGCGAACGGCCTCGGTCTTGCCGAAGGCCTTCGATACGCCGGAGAGAACGACTTCAGCCATGGGACAGCACTCCCCGGTTTGCGTCCGACAGCACGGCCTTGCCGCTTTCGGTATCGAAGAGGGTCAAGGCCTTCTGCCGGAAAGTCAGGCCGACCTGGGAATCGACGCCGACGATCTGGCTCGAGGGCGCGCGCACCTTGATCTCGCCATTCTGCGTCTCGACGGTGATGATCTGGGTGGTGCCCAGATATTCGGTCGCCAGCACGTTGCCGCGAACGGGCGAGGCGTCGTCGATCGCCACGTGCTCGGGCCTGACACCGAGCGCGAGCTTGCCGCCCGCCTCGCCCGCCTGGACGGGAACCGGGACGTCGACGCCGTTGAGGCGGACGCTGTCGGTTCCCGGTCTGACCTCGCCGTCGAAGCGCAGGAAGTTCATCGGCGGCGAGCCTATGAAATCGGCCACGAACATGGTCGCCGGCCAGTCATAGATATCCTGCGGCGTGCCGAACTGCTCGACCACGCCATGGTTCATGACCACGATCTTGTCGCCCATCTGCATGGCCTCGAGCTGGTCGTGGGTAACGTAGACGGTGGTGGCGCCCATGCGGTCGTGCAGCGCGCGCAGTTCCTCCGCCATGCGCTCGCGGAACTCGGCGTCGAGCGCGCCGAGCGGCTCGTCCATCAGAAAGGCTTTCGGACGGCGGACGATGGCGCGGCCGAGCGCGACGCGCTGCCGGTCGCCGCTCGACAGCCCGCCGACGGGCCGGTCGAGGATCGATTCGATGTCGAGGATGCGGGCGACTTCCTGCACCCGCTCGCGTACCTGCGCCCGGCTCACGCCCTGGCTGACCAGCGGATAGGAGATGTTCTTGCGCACGTTCATGTGCGGATAGAGCGCGAACATCTGGAAGACGAAGGCGATGTCGCGCGCGCTGGCGCGCATCTGGGCGACGTCCTGTCCGTCGAGCAGAATCTGGCCCGATGTCGGCAGTTCGAGGCCGGCGATCATGCGCAGGGTCGTGGTCTTGCCGCAGCCGGACGGCCCGAGCAGCATGAAGAACTCGCCGTCCTCGATGGTGAAGGAGGAGGACTGGACCGCGGTGAAGGCCCCGAATTCCTTGCGCAGATTGTTGATGACGATCTGGGCCACGTTCTACTCCGGGAAATGACTGACGACGATGAACATGACCGTTCCCGCCAGGGTGACGATGAAGGAGTAGGTGTAGGCCCACATCACGAAGGGCTGCATGAGCATGACGACGCCCAAGGCAATGAGCACGGTGGCGAGCATTTCCCAGGGGCCGCGGCGCAGCCGGGCAAGGCCGGAGAGAAAATCGGTCATTTGCGAACCGCTCCGAAGGTGATCCCGCGCAGAAGATGTTTGCGCAACAGGATGGTGAAGACCATGACGGGGACGAGGAACAGGGTGGTGCCCGCGGCAACCGCCGGCCAATCCTTGCCGACGCCGATGATGGTCGGGATGAAGGGCGGCGCCGTCTGCGCCGTGCCCGAGGTGAGGAGCACCGCGAAGGCGTACTCGTTCCACGAGAAGATCAGGCAGAAGATGGCGGTCGAGGCGATGCCGGTCGTCGCCTGCGGCAGCACCACCTTGTAGAAGGCCTGGAATCGGGTGTAGCCGTCGATCAGCGCCGCCTCTTCGTATTCGATCGGGATCTCGTCGATGAACCCCTTCAGGAGCCAGACGGACAGCGACAGGTTGACCGCGGTGTAGAGCAGGATCATGCCGAGATGGGTGTCCGACAGCCCCAGCTGCCTGAACATCAAGAAAATGGGGATAGCGACCGCGATCGGCGGCATCATGCGCGTCGACAGGATGAAGAACATCAGATCGTCCTTCAGCGGCACGCGGTAGCGCGAGAAGGCGTAGGCCGCCAGCGTGCCGAGGAAGATCGACAGGAAGGTCGAGCCGAAGCCGATGATGACCGAGTTCAGGAAGCGCTCGCCGTAGCGGCTCGGGCCGGAGATCACCATGTCGTACTGGCGCACGATGCGGTCGTACCAGGTCTGCGGCGGACCGATGTCCTCGAGCGCCTCCGGCGTCATGCGCGTACGGGTCGTGAACAGGTTCACATAGCCTTCCAGCGTCGGCTCGTAGACGACCTTGGGCGGATAGGCGATGGCATCGGCCGGCGATTTGAAGCCGGTGGCGATGATCCAGACGAGCGGCATGAGGGTGACGAGCGCGTAGACGACGACCACGATGCCGGCGAACCATTTCTGGCCGCGCGAGGGTTCGGTAACGGAGAAGCTCATCGTTCCTTGACCTTGTTCAGGGCCTTCACATAGATCGAGGCGAGGCCGAATACGGTGACGAAGAGAATGACGGCATAGGCGCTGGCAAAGCCGGTGCGCCACTTCTCGAAAGCCTCGCGCTTGAGGTTGATGGAGGTCAGCTCGGTGATCGAGCCGGGGCCGCCGCCGGTGAGCTGCACGACGAGGTCGAACATCTTGAAATTCTCGATGCCGCGGAAGAGCACCGCGAGCATCAGGAAGGGCAGCGCCATGGGGATGGTGATGGTCCAGAACTGCCGCCAGGCGCTGGCGCGGTCACACTCGGCCGCCTCGTAGATCGAGTCAGGGATGGAGCGCAGGCCGGCGAGGCAGATGAGCATCACGAAGGGCGTCCACATCCAGGTATCGACGATGACGATGGCCCAGGGCGCGAGATTGACGTCGCCGATCATCGAGAAGGACGCGGGGTCGGCACCCGTGAAGAAGGCGATGACGTAGTTGAAGAGGCCGATCTGCGGCTGGTAGAGGAAGGTCCAGAAATTGCCGACCACGGCGGGCGAAAGCATCATCGGCAGCACGATTATGGTGGTCCAGAGATCGTTGCCCTTGAACTTCTTGTTGATCAGGTAAGCCAGCGCGAAGCCGATCAGTACCTGCAGGACCAGCGTCCAGATGAGGAAGTGGGCGGTCGCCTGCATCGAATACCAGATGTCGGAATCGGTGAGGATGCGCTCGTAGTTGCGCAGGCCCACCCATTTGACCGGCTCGGCGGTGCGGTTGGCGCGGTAGTTGGTCAGGCTCAGCCAGATCGTCCAGATCAGCGGAAAGATATTGATGGCCAGGAGCAGGAAGATGGTCGGGGCGATGAAGACCCAGGCCAGCGCCCGGTCGGAGAGCCCCCTCACCTTCCTGCCGAGCGCCAGCGGCGCCGCGGCCGGTTTGCGACCGTTGGTGTCGTGCGTCATGGGTTCGTTCCACGGATAGGGATGTCATTGACTGTCGCCCGGTACGGGCGGGGATTGAGGAAACCCCGCCCGCCAGGGAGGCGGCGCCTGTTACAGCTTGCCGTCATCCTCGAAGGTTTCGGTCCAGTCCTCGACGAGACCGTCGAGCGCTTCCTTGGCGGTGCCGTTGCCGGCGACCACATAGTCGTGGAAGCGGCGCTGGGTGGCCTGCAGGAGCGTGGCGTAGCTGGGCTCGGCCCAGAAGTCCTTCACGATCGCCATGGAGTCGAGGAAGGTCTGCGCGTAGGGCTGGCTCTCGGGGAAGGACGGATCGAGCGTCACGGCCTTGAGGCACGAGAAGCCGCCCATTTCCCACCACTTGGCCTGAACTTCCGGCTGGGCGAACCATTTGATGTATTCGAGCGCCGCGTCCTTCTTCTCCGAGTAGGAGACCACCGAGATGCCCTGGCCGCCGAGCTGGGCGAACTGGTCGCCGTTGGGGCCCGCCGGATTGACGAAGTATCCGGTCTTGCCGCCGCCGACATTGGCGTCGCTCTCGAAGCCGGGCCAGGTGAAGGCGAAGTTCATCTGCAGCGCCACCTGTCCGGACTTGAAGGCGTCGATGCCTTCGGACATGTAGCCGTTGGACGAGCCCGGAGGCGTGCAGCAGTCGTAGAGCGCCTTGTAGTATTCGAGGCCGGCGACCGAGCCGTCCGAATTGACGTAGCCGTCCATCTGGTAGGGCTCGTCCGGATTCTCGTACTTGAAGCCGAAGGAATAGAGCACGTCCATGGCGCCCATGGTGATGCCTTCTGAGCCGCGCTCGGTGTAGATCGAGGCGCCGTAGACGGTCTTGCCGTCGATCTCGCGGTTCTGGAAGAACTCGGCGATGTCCTTGAGCTCGGCGAAGGTCTTCGGCACGCCGAGATCGCGGCCGTATTTCTCCTTGAACTCGGTCTGCAGTTCGGGCCGCTCGAACCAGTCCTTGCGGTAGGTCCAGCCGACCACGTCGCCGAAGGCCGGCAAGGCCCAGTAGTTCGGGGTGTTCTTCGGCCATTCGGAATAGCCGGTCACAGTGGCGTCGATGAAGTCGCTCATCTTGATCCCTTCCTGGTCGAAGAAATCGTTGAGCTTGATGTAGTGACCGTTCTCGGCGGCACCGCCGATCCACTGGCTGTCGCCGATCATCAGGTCGCACAGCTTGCCGCCGGAGTTCAGCTCGTTGAGCATGCGGTCGGCGAAGTTCGGCCAGGGCACGAATTCAAAGTTCATCGTGTGACCGGACTTGGCCTCGAAATCCTTCGACAGTTCGACCAGGGCATTGGCGGGGTCCCAGGACGCCCAGCAGAGTGTGAGATCTTCGGCCTGCGCGGACTGCGCATAACCGAGAGCGAGCGCCGAAACCGCGGATGCGGCGGCGAGCCTTGCAATGTTCATGATACTCCTCCCAAAGTGGCGACCGGACGTCTGACCCTCCCAGGATCGAACTCTCCAGCCTCCTTGAACGCTATTTGAGGTACGCACCTCATGTCAAACAATTTTTGAGGAGCGTACCTCAGATCAGCGAAAAGAGATGTTTTAGAAAAGCCTTTTCAATAGCTTGGCGGCAGACGCGACGTTCAAGCCCAGCTCCAAGAACACGACCCATGGCACAATTGTGGTCGAGACGGCACAAGCGCAGAGCCCGGAAGCTGACGGTCAGGTCGGCTCTTCAGGGGGCGGATCTCGTAGAAGTGCTTCACGTCGCGATGATCCCGGAGATTGTCCGGGCGATAGGGGCCCGGCTCGTCGTAATGGATGACCGCCTGTCGCTTGAACCGCTCGATCACGCTCGCATGCAGCGGCGCATCGGCGGCTATCGCCCGGCTTCCGCCCGGCTTCCGCCCGCATGCGGGCGCCCACAGCGCCCGCCTGGTCTACGTGCCGTAACGCGGCTGCGGAACCGGAACCTCGTCGGTAACAACCTCGAAACGCACGAGCCGCGAGGGCCCGAAGCTGGTCGACAACGCCACGTCGGTGGCGTCGCGGCCGGTGGCCATGAGGATGCGGCCGATACGCGGGCGGTTGTGGCGGGCGTCGAAGGTGTACCAGCGACCGCCGAGATAGGCCTCGAACCAGGCGCTGAAATCCATCGGCGCCGGATCGGCCGGGACGCCGATATCGCCGAGATAGCCGGTGCAGTAACGCGCCGGGATGTTCATGCAGCGGCAGAGCGTGATCGCCAGATGGGCGAAGTCACGACAGACGCCAGTCCGGTCGTTGAAGCCGCCGAAGGCGGTGCGGGTGCAATCGGCGTTCTGGTAATTGAAGGCGATGTGATTGTGGACGAAATCGCAGATCGCCTGCACCCGCGGCCAGCCGGGCTCCGTATGGCCGAACTGCTGCCAGGCGAAATCGGACAGCTTGTCGGTGTCGCAATAGCGGCTGCCGAGCAGATAGGGCAGCACGGCGTCAGGCAGATCGCGAATGTCGTGCTGGGCTGCATGCGGCGAAACCGCATCGGGCTCGCCGCTGTCGAGGATCATGAAATCGGTCGAGATGGTGGTGACGCCCGCCGGCGCCACGATCCGCGTGCAGGCATTGCCGAAACTGTCGTCGTAGGACCAGACCTCGACCGGCCGGTCGAAGGACAGCACCTGCTCGGAGATGAGATCGCCGCGGCGCGACGGGTGGATGTTGAGCATCAGCAGCATCTCTGTAGCGGTGCCACACTCGTAACCCAGATTGAAACCGGCATGGATCTGCATGGCAACTCACCTCCCTGAGCATGATCGCGAGACGCGAACGCTCTCAAACGCGGGATGAGCACGCCGGTTCCAGTTGCGCTTGACGTTTTGCTGAAACACGATCCCTGGCCGGTGCAGCGGCGGCCAAGAGATCGTGGTCTATCTCAACCAGATCGGGTTGGTCCAGGCGCGCTTGCCGGCGGCATCGATGACGGTGATGCGGATCCAGGGCGAATTGATGAAGCGCATCAGCGGCACGCTTGCCTCGGTCATAGACTGGCCGTGGACGGCGCGCGCCGCCGAGCCGTGGCCCTGGACGATCACCGAAACAACCGCCGAGGACTGCACGGTGACTTCGGTGCCAGAGAGCGAGACGCCGCGGATCTCGGGGCCCTGGCTCGCATAGAAATCGCCGCGCTTGAGCGCCTCCAGAAGAAGCTCCGGCGTATTCGCCTCGGCCTTGACCATGACCCAGCCGCCGAAGTGATCGGGCTCGGTGAAATGGGCGTCGTCGGTGGCGATCATGGTGAGCTTGCGACCTTCCGAGAGAAGGAGGTCCGCGGTGTGGAAGCCGTCGGCACGATCGCAGCCGGTGTGGCAGCCGTGATTATAGATCTCCACCGCATGGGCAGCGTCGATCGAGCGGGCGTCGTCGAGCGTCATGCCCGACCATTGCGGGTGCGCAACAGCGACGAACGCGCCGGCCTCGCGGGCCCGGCGGGCGATCTCGGGACCCGTTTCCTGTCCCTCGACGGGATGAAAGCCGGGCGCATTCGGGGCAGAAAAATCCTGCGGCAGTCCGACGGCGAGGATGTGCCACAGCTCGCCGTTCTGCATGGCGCCGGAATGAAGTTCGGCCCCCAGAAGCGTGGTGAAGCGGTTGTCACGGAACGGCGTGGTGTCGGCGATCGGATAGCCGTACTCGCCGATGAAGTGCTCGGTGACCGAGAGGAAGTCGTAGCCTTCGGCCTTGTAGCGACGGCAGACCTCATCGAGCGGCAGCGCGCCGTCAGAGAGATCGGAATGGGTGTGCAGATTGCCGCGATAGAACCGCCCCGGGGCGGTGAAGGCGGAGAGAGGCTCGGTAGCGGACATGGGATTTCCTGCTGGATGGGTCGTAAAGGTGTTTGCTTGTCTCAGGCGGCGAGGACGAGCGCGTCAGCCGGAGAGAAGGACAGACGGATGGTCTCACCGACGGCGGGCATTGTGAAGCTGGCCTGGTTGAACATGTCGATGGAGATCGACCGGTCCTCGATCGCCACGCGGGCGCGGATGATCGAGCCGTGGAAACCGAAATGCTGCACCTTTCCCTCGAGCGTGACATCGTCAGGGCGCTCGGCTTCGAGATGGAAGGCTTCGGGGCGCAATGCCACCGTCACCGTCTCGCCGGTCTTCAGGGTCACACCGTTGGACGAGGGCAGCGCGATATCGCGGCCGGCCAGCGTGATCCGGTTGGTGTCGGCATCGGCAACGCGGGCATCGAAGGTGTTGAGCGTGCCGACAAACTCGGCGACGAAGCGGGTCTTCGGCCGGTTGTAGATTTCCGACGGGGTTCCCATCTGGTCGGCCCGGCCCTTGTTCATGACGATGACGCGGTCGGAGATCGACAGCGCCTCTTCCTGGTCGTGGGTGACGAAGACGGTGGTGATGCCCAGCTCGCGCTGGATCTTGCGGATGTCCTCGCGCAGCGAGACGCGGATCTTGGCGTCGAGGGCGGAGAGTGGCTCGTCGAGAAGCAGCACCCGCGGCTGCGGAGCAAGGGCACGGGCGAGCGCCACACGCTGCTGCTGGCCGCCGGACATCTGGTAGGGGTAGCGGTCGGCGAGATGACCGAGGGCGATCATGTCGAGCATGTCCTTCACCCGGCGGTCGATGGCGGCGGCGTCCATGCCGTGGACCTTCAGCCCGAAGGCGACGTTGTCGTAGACGTTGAGATTGGGAAACAGCGCATAAGCCTGGAACACCATGCCGATGCGGCGCTTGTTGGCCGGCACGCGGGTGACGTCCTCGCCGTCGATGGTGATCGTTCCCGAGGTCGGCGTCTCGAAGCCGGCAACCATGCGCAGCACCGTGGTCTTGCCGCAGCCCGAGGGGCCGAGGAAGGAGACGAACTCGCCCTTCCTGACGCCGAGATCGAATTCCCGGACGACGGTGTTGGCGCCGAAACTCTTGCTGACGGACTGGATGGTCAGGAAACTCATGGTCGGGCGCTCCTCGGGGCGAAGGTCGACAGTCGGGGCAGGCGCGGCAGGAACCGCTGGCCGGGTTTTCTCGTGGCGAAGATCTGCATCAGAGCCATCGACGCCCAGGTGACGGCGAAGGCCATGATCGCAAGGGCGGCGGGCTGGTAGGCGTAATCCTGCCCCATCTGCACGAGGTAGGGACCGAAGGCGGGGCGGTTGAGCAGGCTCGCCATGACGAACTCGCCGAGCGAGATCGAGAAGGTGAGGAAGGCGCCCGACATGATGGCCGAGCGCACGTTCGGGAAGATCACCCGGCGGATGATGTCGAAGCGCGATGCGCCCAGGCTTTCGGCCGCCTCGGTCAGCGTGGCGATGTCGATCGCCGCCATGCCGTTGTCGACGGCGCGGAACATGTAGGGCAGCGACAGCACGGTGTAGCCGATGACGAGCAGCACGTTGGTGCCCGGATCGGTGGTCGTCAGCGGCAGGAAGGAGTTGTTGCCGTAGATACGCATGTAGCCGAAGACCAGCACCACCGGCGGAATGATGAGCGGCAGGAGCGTGAGGAACTCGACGAGCGGACGCAGGCGCGGCAGCTTGAGCCGCACCCAGTAGGCGGTCGGCACCACGATGAGCGCGCCGAGCAGGATCGCGACCAGCGAGGCAACGGCCGAGAAGGAAAGCGTCGAGATGAAGGTGTCGCTCTGGAAGACGTCGCGATAGGCCGCGAAGCTTAGGACGCCACGCTCCATGCGCAGCGAGAAGTCGAAGGTGGCGTAGAGCGGCACCAGGAAATAGAGCGACGCGGCGATGACGACGAGTGTGGGAAAGGCAGGAAGGCGCTTCATTTCTGCCACCGTTCGGCGCGGCTGCGCAGGATCAGATAGAGCACGTTGGTGACCGCCATGATGACCACCATGCCGAGCGCCAGCGCATAGCCGAGATTGGGGTTGTACAGCACGTTTCCGCGGATCTGGTTGTAGAGCATGATCGGGACGACCGAGTAAGACGAGCCGGTGAGCGCGATAACGGTCGCAAGCGTGCCGAAGGCGTTGGCGAAGAGGAGCAGAAAACAGCCCAGCACAGAGGGCGTGAGCACCGGCAGGGCGACGCGGCGCCAGTATTGCGCGCGGCTGGCGCCGAGGCTCTCGGCCGCCTCACGCCATTCGCCCTTCAGGCCTTCGAGCGCCGGCGTGACCACGAGGAGCATCAGCGGCAGCTGGAAATAGAGATAGGTGAGCGCCAGACCCCAGAAGGAGAAGAGGTTGAAGCCGGCGGCATAGATGTTGATGCCGAAGACATCGCGGAAGATCAGCGTGACGAGACCGAGGCGGCCCAGCGTGGCGATGAAGGCGAAAGCGAGCGGCACGCCGGCGAAATTGGAAGCGACACCGGAGAAGGTGGTGAAGGCGTGGCGCACCCAGCCGGGAAGACCGCCGAGGATGACCGCCCAGGCGACCAGGAGCCCGGTGACGGCGCCGAGGGCGGCGGAGACGAGGCTCAACCGGATCGACAGCGAATAGGAGGCAACGATGTTGTCGGAGCCGAGCGCGATGATGTTTTCGAGCGTGTACTGCCCCTCGGCGTTCTGGAAGGCGCCGTTGACCAGATAGAGGACCGGAACGACGAGAAACAGCGCCACGAAGGCGAGGAAGGGCACGAGCCCCAGCCAGTTCCATCCGAGACCTTCGAGGAACTGCCGCGCCGGGTTCTTGCCGGCAAAGGCGCCCGTCTCATCTGTTGCCTGCATGTCCGTCATCGCCCGACGCCCTGTTCCGGAAGTGGAGACGGATGCCGGCCGCAACGGCCGGCATCCCTTTCGAACCGTTACGGGTCGTGCTTACTGCACGCCCATTTCCTTGGCCCAGTTCTCGGCGACGGCTTCCTTGGCGGCAGCCTGTTCGTCGAGCGTCGGGAAGACGGCCTTGGCGTAGTTCTCTGCCGGCGGCAGCATGTCCATCAGCTCCTGCGGGATGACGCCGCGTTCGGCCATGTCGTTGAACAGGATCGGGTGGCAGTAGCCCTTGAGCCAGAGAAGCTGGCCTTCGTCGGAATAGAGATATTCCATCCAGAGCTTGGCGGCGTTCGGGTGCGGCGCATAGGCGGAGATGCCCTGGACGTAGACGCCGGCGATGACCGAATCCGACGGCACGATGACGTCCATCGGCGGGTTGCCGTTGAGCTTGTCGCGCATGGCGAGCAGGTTGTAGTCCCAATCGAAGAGGATCGGGGCCGTGCCCTGGGCGAGGTTCTGGGCGGTGCCTTCGACCGGAACCAGATTGCCGCTGTCCTTGAGGCCCTTGAAGAAGGCGATACCGGCATTGGCGGCATCCGCACCGGCTGCGGCACCGGTGGCGGCGCCGGCGGCATAGACCGTCATCATGCGCGAGTTGCCGGTGCGCGGATCGCCACCGACGGTCACGCCGTTGGCGTACTTTGCGTCGGTGAGATCGGCGAAGGCTTCCGGCGATTCAGGAAAGACGTCCTTGTTCACGCCCATGGCGAGCACGCCGTAATAATCGCCGTACCAGTAGCCGTCCGCGTCCTTGGCGGTTTCCGGGATCTTGTCCCAGGCGGCGACCTTGTAGGGCTGAAGCAGGCCTTCCTTGACGGCGGCAGGGCCGAAGGAGAGGCCGATGTCGACGACGTCGGGCGCCTGCGGGCCGGTGTTGCCCTTGTTGGCCTTGATGGCTTCGAGTTCATCACCCGAACCGGCGTTCGGGTTGAGTTCGTTGACCTCGATGCCGTACTTGGCCTTGAAGGTCTCGATCACCTCGCCGTAGCCGCACCAGCTGTGGGGCAGAGCGATGGTGGTGAGCGTGCCTTCCTTCTTGGCGGCAGCGATCAGGTCGTCCATGGAATCGGCATGAGCGGCGCTCGAGGCGAGCACGGCGACCGAAACGGAAAGCGACAGGAATTGGGTGACTTTGGAAAACATTCCAACCTCCGGGAGTGAAAGAGCGCCCGCGATCGGGGCCGGCGCTACCCCTAGGGAGGTGATATAAAACTATTGTGACAGGGTGGCTCGATGCGGAGGTTCAGTCGAGTTTGCGGCTGTGCCATCCCCGGTCGTCGAATTGCTGGATCTCGACGCGGTAGCCGTGGGGGCTGATGAACATCGAGCTGTAAATGCTGAACTTTTCACTTTGGGCGGGCTTGCGGACATACTCCACGCCCTTCGCCGTGAGGAACTCGTACCAACCGTCGACATCGTCGGAGACGATGGTTATCGTCACGCCCGCCTGCTCGGTGGGGCGGTCGGGGAGATTGCAGACGCCGAGAAAGCTCGTCGGGCTGAGGCGGAAGATGTGGCAGGCCCCCTGGTCGACGACGAAATCGAGTTCCATCACCTCGCGGAAGAAGCGCGAGGTCGCTTCCAGATCTTCCGTGTAGGTGAAGACGACGGACTGGCCGATCGGGGGATGCATGTTGGCTCCTGAGCTGGGACGGTGATCGGCCATTTCTAGCACAAAGCGCCAGGTTTTCAGGAGAGCGGAAAGCGGATCGTCGATTTCCCGAACGTAATCGGGGCGTGCCTTTGGTCGGGATGAAAGGGCGGCGCCCCGCAGCACCGCCCTCCCCTTTTCTTTCACCGGCGATCAGTCGTGATCGCCGGGGTTCTGGTCGCCCTGATCGCCGTCGAAGTCATCGTCCTGCATCTCCTGATGCCGGTCTTCGTTGGCGGCGATCACCGTCACCTTGCCCGACGTCGCGTCGACCATGAAATTGTGTTCGACGCCATCGGCGGCAAGCACGGTGATCTCGTAGTTCGGGACGTTCTTTTCGAGATTGAACTGCAATTCGGCGATCTTGCCGGGCTGGGTGGCCTGGGCGGCGTCGATGGCCTGCACCGCCGAAAGCTTGGCGTCGGTCAGGGCCTGCATCTCGATCGCATCGTTCTTCGAACCGTCCGAAGCCGAGGCGACGCTTGCTCCGGCGACACCGAGGCCGGCAACGGCCAGGGCGGCGGTGAGGAAAACGGTCTTGTTCATGGATCTGTCCTTTCGTGTGATCCGGACCGCACCATGCGTGTCCGATGAAAGGAAGATGGCTTGCCGGATTCACCGGCGCCTTTCGGCGAATTTACGATTTCGTAAAGTGCGACTGCTGCCGCCAGACAATCTTACGAAACCGTAAGATAGCGGAAAAGCGCCGACAATGATGGCACCCGATAAGGAGCATGTTCTCAATCCAGCGCCCTGGCGCCAATCCCGGAGAAGAATCATGTCCCAAGCCATCGACGCGGATGTCGCATCCGCAAGAACGGAAACCAAGCCTGCCTATAACCGCGTCCCTCAGGTCACTGTCGATTTCTGGATCGTCAAGCTGCTCGCGGTCACCGTCGGCGAAACCGCCGCCGACTACATCAACATGACGCTCGGGCTCGGCCTTCCGGCAACGTCCGTGCTGATGAGCGGCTTTCTGATCGCCGCCCTCGTGCTGCAGTTCGCACAGCGCAAATACGTGCCTTGGATCTACTGGCTGGCAGTAGTTCTCATCAGCGTCGTCGGTACCCTGATCACCGACAATCTGGTCGACAATCTCGGCTACAGCCTCGAATCGACGACGATCGGCTTCTCGATCGCGCTGGCTGCGACATTCGCCGCCTGGTATACCTCCGAACGGACGCTGTCGATCCACACCATCTACACGTTTCGCCGTGAAGCCTTCTACTGGCTGGCGATCCTGTTCACCTTCGCGCTCGGAACCGCCGCAGGCGATCTTGCCGCCGAGGGTCTGTCGCTGGGCTACCTGCAGGCCGGTATCGGCTACACCGCGGTGATCGCGGTCATCGCAGCGGCCTATTACGTGCTGAAGATCAACGGCATCCTGGCTTTCTGGCTCGCCTATATCTTCACCCGCCCGATGGGCGCTTCCTTCGGCGATCTCCTGTCCCAGGCCAAGGCCGACGGCGGGCTGGGTCTCGGCGCGACATTCACCAGCCTCATCTTCCTGACGCTGATCGCCGTGGTCGTCGCCTTCATGCACCTCTCCCGTGACGGCGAAGAGATGGTCCGCAAGGTCTGAACCATCCAACCGGGCGATAGCGGAGCCCGGCCGGACCAGACCGGCCGGGCTGTCTTGCGGCGAACTCATCCGACCCATCATCGAAAAGCCATCGCCGTGATCAAAGCGAACCTGACAGTCGCGATCATCGCCGTCGCATGCTATGGCGTTCGCCCGTCTGCGGACAGGAGCCGACCATCGCCCCGGTGTCGGCCTGACAAGAACGGAGCCCGGGGAGCATGAAGATTCTTCTCATTGAAGACGATACCAAGACCGCCGACTATGTCCGGCAGGGCTTTGCCGAAGCGGGGCACGTCTGCGACGTGATCGGTAACGGTGCCGAAGGGCTCTACCAGGCGACACAGTCGGACTACGACGTCATCGTCGCCGACAGGATGCTCCCCGGGCTCGACGGCCTGGCCATGGTCAAGGCAATCCGCGCGGCCGGCCGCAACACGCCGATCATCTTTCTCACCTCGGTCGGCGGTGTCGACGATCGCGTCGAGGGACTGGAAGCGGGTGGCGACGACTATCTGGTCAAACCTTTCGCTTTCTCGGAACTGTCGGCACGGGTTTCCGCCCTTGCCCGCCGCCCGGCGCTGCAGCGGGAAAAGACGCTCTTCAAGGTCCACGATCTCGAGATCGACGTGGTGCGGCGTCGCGTGACCCGGGCCGGCCGCGACATCGATCTCCAGCCGCGCGAATTCTCGCTTCTCGAAGCGCTCGTGCGCGCCGAGGGACGGGTCCTGACCCGGACCATGCTCCTCGAACTCGTCTGGGATTTCCATTTCGATCCGCAGACCAGCGTCGTCGAAACCCATGTCAGCCGCCTCAGGGCAAAGATCGACAAGCCGTTCGACGTGCCTCTCATCCATACCGTCCGCAACACCGGTTACAGCCTTCATGCGCCGCGGTGACCTCTTTCGCAGCAGCGGCTTCCGGTTGGCTGCGCTCTACACGGCGCTGTTTCTTCTCGCGGCTGTCATGGCCGGCGCCACCGCCTTCCTGGTGATCAGCCGCGAACTTGTCTTCCGCCATGAACGGGCGGTCGAGCGCGACTACCGGTTTCTCGAGGGCACCTATGAACAGGGCGGCAGGGCGACACTGATCGAGACGGCACGCACACAGGCCGGCGCCGCCCACAGCGACGACAAGGTCCTGTTGCTGATGGATGCCAATGGCGAGAAGCTCGCTGGCAACATCGAGCCGGTAGACGGCCTGCCAGGGAGTGGCGAGGTGTCGGCGGCCCGTCTGGGCCTGTCCGGCGACTACGACTACTACATGCTCGATCGCACGCTCGACGGCATAAAAATCTATGTCGGCAGTTCAGGCGAGGATGTGAGCGAGGTCGAAGAAGTGTTCTACCAGGGCGCGGTCTGGGCCGGGCTGCTGCTGGTGGTGATCTCGCTGTCCGGCGGACTGGCGCTTGCGGTGCGCATGAACGGCCGCCTCTCCGACGTAAAGCGCAGTCTCGCGGCCGTTGCCGGAGGCGATTTTTCGGTCCGGATGCCGCGAAGCGGGCGCGGTGACGACATCGACCGGCTGATGGACCTGATCGATGACGCCGTCGCGCGGCTCGGAACAGCGGTGGAGACCAACCGCCAGATCACCACCGACATCGCCCATGATCTCAAGACGCCGATGAACCGCCTGCGGATCGAGGTCGGCGAGGCGCTCGAGCGCAGCGACCGCGGACAACCCGTCGATCAGCAGCTCGCCGCGGTCGACCGGGAAAGCGCCAGCATCTTGGCGACGTTCGACGCCCTGCTGCGCATTGCGCAGCTGGAGACCGGGGCGCGGAAGGCGCGTTTCCGCAGCGTCGATCTGTGCGCCCTCCTTCGCGATGTTATCGAACTCTATGACGCCAGCGCGGAAGACGGAGGCGCCAGCCTCGAATTTGCCGATCCCGGCATGGCTATGGAAATAGCGGGCGACCGCGATCTCCTCGCCCAGCTCTTCACCAATCTTATCGAGAATGCCCTCAAACATGGGGGCGACACTCCGGCCATAACGGTCTCGGTCGCCCGGACCGGCGACCGGGTTGCCGCGACCATCCGAGACGATGGCCCCGGCATTCCTGAAGTCGAGCGCGACAAGGTGTTCCGTCGGCTCTACCGGCTGGAGAAAAGCCGGACGACGCAAGGGTCCGGTCTCGGGCTCAGCCTCGTGAAAGCCATCGTCGAACTGCATGATGCGAGGATAAGGCTCGACGACGCGAATCCCGGCTTGGCGGTGACCATCGATTTCCCTGGATCCCGGACCTGACATGCTGACCCATTTCTTCCAGCAACTCATCGACTTCATCGGCAACCACCCGACGGAGGCGATCGTCATCGTCTTCCTCGTGTCCGCGGGCGAAGCGCTGTTCGTGATCGGGCTCTTCGTTCCCTCCACCGTCGTGCTCGTCGGCGCCGGGACGATGATCGGGCTCGGCCGGCTCGACTTCCTGCCGATCTACATCGCCGCCTCACTGGGCGCGATCGCCGGCGACGCGGTGTCCTACTGGTTCGGGCACCACTACAAGGAACGCGTTCGCGCCATCTGGCCGTTCAGCCGCTATACCGGCCTGCTCGACAAGGGCGAGCGCTATTTCGCGCGTCACGGCGGCAAGAGCGTCTTCATCGGCCGGTTCATACCCGGGGTAAAGGCGGTGGTGCCCGGCGTAGCCGGCATCGTGGGCATGAACCCGGCGCGCTTCGCGGTGATCAACGTGGTCTCGGCCTTCGTCTGGTCTGCGGCGCACCTGTTGCCGGGCATGGGCGTGGGTCGTGCGGTAGACGCGACATCGGCGAGCAACCCGCGGCTTCTAGAGGCGCTCCTGCTTCTCGCCGTCCTTCTGGCGATTGCCTGGTATGCCACCCGCTTCGCGTTCCAGTGGCTGATGCCGCGGCTCGAGACGCTGCGCGACCGGCTTCTGGCGCAAACGCGGGGCAGTAACCGCCGGCCGGTCCGGATCCTCAACAGGCTTCTCGCCAACGAGGACGGCATTCTGGCGCCTTTCCTGTTCGCGATCATCGCGCTAGGGGCGGCGGCGAGTTTCATCGCGCTTGCGCTCAACCTGTTCTTCGACCCGGAATTCACCCGCGCCGACAAGGCGGTGAGCGCCTATGTGCAGAGCCTGCGCACGCCGGCGCTCGACAAGATCATGATTGCGGTGACTATGCTCGGCGACGGCAAGGTGCTTGCGGCTCTGGCGCTCGCCATGGTCGCGGTCATCGGCTGGCACCGGCGCTGGCGGCTCGCGGGCGCGGTCGCGGCCGCCTTCATCGGCGCCTCGCTCTTCGTTCCGGTGCTGAAGTCGATCATCCAGCGCGCCCGGCCGACCGATCTCTATTCGGGCGCCGAGAGCTTCAGCTTTCCGAGCGGCCACGCGACGCTGTCGGCAACGATCCTCGGGATCGCCGTGCTCCTGGGTGCCAACGGCCTGTCGCGGCGCTGGCGGCTCGCGGCGTTCCTGGGCGGGATCGCCGTGATCGTGGTGATTGCGTTTTCACGTGTCTATCTCGCCGCCCACTGGCCGAGCGACGTGCTGGCGGGCGTCTCCTTCGGCCTGATGGTCGTCTTCGTGCTGGCCTTCCTTCTGCATCGGCGACTGTCGCGGGAGCTTTCGACGCGTCTGGCGCTGGTGACGCTCCTCGTCGCGCTGGTCTCCTACGGCGTTCATTATGCGACAGGCTACGGTCCGGCGATGCGCATGTACGCCTTCGAGCCGCGTCTGACCACCATTACGCCTGCGCAGTGGCGGGCCGATCCGTTGAAGGTAGGAACCGGACGACGGGGGCTTCTCGACGGCGAGTACGGCGAGCGGATGATCCTGCAGACCAATCTCGCGCCGGCCTCGATCCGGAGCGCCCTGGAGGCGGATGGCTGGCAGGCTTCGCAAACCGGTGCGCTCGAGGGGATACTTGCGGAAGCGATGCCCACCAACACTTGTGCGAGCGACGATCCGGCGATCCTTCCCGCCACCAATGACGGCACCCCGCCGGTTGCAGCGTTCTGGAAGAAACAGGACGGTGGCGCAACCGCCATCCTGCGGTTCTGGGCGACCGGGCACGCCACGGCATCCGGTGGCGAGGAGCACCCGGTTCTCACCGCATCGCTGGAAGGCCAGAGCTGCCGGGGTCTCCTCTTCGGCTTGGCTATTGCCCGGCGCACGGAGCTTGACGGAGGCCGCGCCACCGCTCTCGCGGAGGCTGTCGTCTCGGCGCTCGGCGCGGTGCCCGGTGCAGAGTTTTCGCAGGCAGAGACCCTGACGCTGATCTCCCGCCGGCCGAACTAGGGTCAGGACCTGTTAATCTGATTGGAATGGTGTTCAAAATGGCAAGACATGCGAGGAGAAGTCTGAAGAGCGGGGCCGTCGCCCCGGTCGAGAACTTCGACGTTGCAGGTCGCCGCCAGATTGAACGTCCTTCGGATCGGACGAATTTGCACGGACTGCTTTGTCGCAAGGCCTTGAAAGGCTTCAGCCTTCCTGCGGCCTTTCTTCGCGCATCCGCACAAGTTCGCTCCGACCATTCCAGCCAGATTAACAGGTCCTGACCCTAGACGCCCATAGCCGATTTGGTGGCAAACGCAACGATGACGATCGCCACAATCGCCAGGCCCGCGAGGACCGGAACCGACAGCCTGGCGCGGGCGGCTGTTCGCGCGCCGGCATCATCGCGACAGGTCAGAGCCGCCACGGCAAGTGCCGCGCCGAGCGCCGTGCCGATCCATTCGAGCGTCGCGAGAAGCGTCGACATCGCATTGGGCGGCACCGGGAAGATGCGACCGAGATCGAGAAGATAGACGGCGACGTAGGACAGGCCCGCCAGTGCAGACCAGCCATAGCCGCGGTGCGTCTTCACCACGACATAGGCGAGGATGAAACTGCCGAGCCCCAGGACGGTGAGAAAGATGTTGAACGCGCCCAGCACGAAGGCCGGATAGGCGCTGAAGTCGCGGGTCTCGACGAAGCCGCCGGGCACCATGAGCGTGAGATTGACCGCGGATGCGACCAGCAAGGCGGCAACGACGTGGCGCGAGGTGGACATGGGCGTGATCCTTACAGTTCATTCCAAGAGGGGTGGGAGCCATCCATACACACTTCAGACGCGAGCAGCCTCCTGAAGAGGTCGTAGCCGTTATCTCCGGCTCAGTCGTCGGCTTGCCTCTGCGACAGCATCAGTTGCCGCGCGAGCAGGACCGCGACAGCGGAGAGGAGGGTCGCAATCGCGAAAAGCGCGCCATAGCCATACCTGTCGGCGAGCATGCCCGAAAGGCTTGAGCCGATCAGGTAGACCAGCAGTTGCGCGCAGGCAAGAATGGTGAAATCGGTTCCTGGCTGATCTGTCGACGCAACGCTCATATAGATCGAGTAGAGGACCACGACTTCCATGTACCGGATGAAGGTCTGAAAAGCCGCGGCTCCGATCACGACACCATCATGCCCGGCGAGCCCGAGGGCGTGGAAGGCGAACATCGCGAAACATAGCGTGCGCAAGGCACCGAGCGAGACCATTGCGTTGATATTGCCCTGCGCCTTGATCAACCAGATCGCCACAACCGAACCGATGATGCCAGCCGTGGCGGCAGAGAAGCCCGAAAGGTAGCCGATCCAGGACAAGGGCAGCCCGACGTCGACGAGATATGGACCTTCCATCGCCTTTACGAGACCTTCGCTGGAGCGGAAAATCAGAGCGATCACGAAAATCGCCCGCGCCTCGGGTCGCAGGAAGAAAGCCTTGAGGGATGGTCGGACGCGCGCCTTGCCTCCGTGCTCCCCCGCTTCCCGCATCAGCGGCGTAACGAGAACGGGCGCAAGCGACAAGGCGGATACAAGCAGCAGCGTCGGCTGCCAGCCGAAATGCTCGAAGAGCACGAGCGAGAATGTGCCGCCGATGACGACACCAAAGGCGATCGCCCCGCCCTGAATGGCGTTGCCGACCGCGCGATGCTCCGGTGCGAGATAACGGGTCGCATAACCGTCCGTCGCGATATCCTGCGTCGACATGGAAATGGCGATTGCCATGCAGAGCACGAACAATATCATGATGTCCGTCGGCTCGATGAAAGCCATGACTGCAATTCCCGCCGCAGTGAGGAGCTGGGTCGGCACGATCCAGCCCCGGCGGTGCCCCAGGCGCGGAACAAGCCGCCATCGATCGACCAGCGGGGCCCAGAGGAATTTGAGCACCAGCGGCAGCATCAGGAGCGAGAAAAACCCGATCGTGCTGCGAGAGACCCCGGCCTCGCGCAGCACCGGCGGAAGCGCCGCGGCAACGAGATAGGTCGGGATTCCCTGTGCGAGGTAGAGACCGGCCAAGGTGGCGTACAGGGAAACCGGCGGCCGCTCTGCTGCCTCCATTGGTCGTGCGACGGTCTTCACCGGTCAGGTTCCTTCTGAACGAGCCGGAGCGGGGTGCATTGGCCGGGCCGCACCGCCATCAGAAGACTGCCTTGTAGGATAGGCCGACGGTGCGCCCGAGGCCCGGCACCTCGATGCCGCGCGTGGCCGAGGCCGTCGGGTTGGCATAATCGGTGTCGAAAACATTATAGACGCCGAGGCCGAGCTTGTTGCCGTTGTCGAATGTCTTCTGCACACTCAAGTGCAGTAGCGCGACACCTTCGATTTCGGGGTAATCTTCGCGATCGCGCCCCGAGAACAGCTCCACATCGGCGCGGGTGCTGATGCCGTTGTCAAAGCGATAGTCGGCATAAACATCGCCCTTCCAGGTGGTGGCAATCCGGTTGTTCGGCAGATAGCTTTCGATTTCGCCATCGCCATCGGCGTCATAGCGCCCTTCGACATAGCCGAGCAGACCGCCGACAGTCAGCGCGTCCGTGACGTCGTAGGCAAGGGTCAGTTCGCCGCCCCAGATCCGCTCCTTCTGCTGGGTGACAGTGTTGGTAGCCGCATCATAGGTCAGGCCGTTCTCCGACAACGACAGGAAGGCCGAGGCCGAGGCGCGCAGGCGACCCCAGTCACCGCGGGAGCCGATCTCGAAAGTGTTGACCAGTTGCGGTTCCGGCGCGATGTCGGCATAGCTGACATAGAAGTCGGCGGCGCCCGAGGTGGTGCACAGGCCGTAGCCCGAGAAGGCGTTGCCGTAGGCATCGCAGAACTCGGCCGAGCCGAAGCCGCCATTGACGCCGGCGCGACGGGTATAGGCGCCGATATCCGCCAGTTCGTAGCCCTGGGAGAAATTGCCGTAGAGCTGGGTCTCGTCGGTGACATCGTAGACAGCGCCGACATTGAACGTCGCCTGCTGGTAGTCGAACTGCCCGCCGCCGACATCGATGGCCGGCAGCGCGACAGGAAGGCCCACGTCATAGGCGGGCCGCTCGAAATCCTTGACGTCGAGCCAGAAGGCGTCGAAGCGCATGCCGCCGGACAGACGCAGACGGTCCGTTACCGGCACCTCGAGCTGCGCGAAGAGGCCGAGCTGATGCTGGTCGAGCGGCGAGGCCACGTCGACCCCGGATCCGACCTGTTTCTGGGTGATGTGATCGAAGGTGTAATCGGCCCCCCATACGAGCTCCGCGCCATGCATGATCATGTCGGCGGGCGTGCGGACCGTGGCGCCGAGACCGAAACGCTGACCTTCGAGCGTGGTCTGGTTCAGGCCAGTCGCCAGGACCGAGCTGTTGACCGCACTCTGCCGGGTTTCCGGCGACTGCTTCTCGATATCGTTGTAGAAAGCCGTGAGCTCGAGCCCGCCGAGGGAAAAGGCGTCATCGGTGTAACGGGCGGTGACGTATTTGCTGTCCTCGACGAGAGGTTCGCCGGTATAGGGGTCGGTGTAGTCGGGTGCGACCCGGGTGCCGGAGTAATCGGTGTAGTAATCCGGGTTCTGCTCGCCATAGGTCCAGTCGAATGACAGGTCGAAGCGACGCGAGCCCTCCTCGTAGCCAAGTCGACCGAACAGGTTACCGAAACCGCTGCGATCGCCGCCGCCCTGCCCAAGCAGCCCGTCCGATGCCATTTCGTTTCCGCGCCCGTCAAAGAGGCGGCGGGTGAAGTCGCCGGAACCGGAGAGATAATAGTCGAAATTGTCCTTGCGCCCCTCGACACTGACGGAAATGCTCGGCGCCAGCGACTCTCCGATATCGGTAGTCTGCGCCTCAAGGCGTGTCTCCACCGTCCAGCGCGGCTTTTCGCTTTCGCCGCGCTTGGTGATGAAGTTGATGACGCCGCCCGTTGCGCCCGCACCGTAGAGGCTGGATGCGCCACTGACGACCTCCACCCGCTCGACGGTATCGAGATCTATCAGGGACAGGATGCGGCTGTTGTTGCGCAGCGGGGTGGTCCGCGGGACACCATCAACGAGAATCAGGATGGAACGGCCCCGGTAGGTTTCCGACGCGCCGCTGAATGTCTGGTTGTCAGGCTGATACCCGGGCACCAGACGCGAGACCAGATTGGCCGCATCGCTGTTGCCGATGCTTAATCTATCGATCTCGTCGCGCTCCACGACCTTGACGTTCTGGGCAATGTTGGCGACTTCGCTTTCCGCGCGTCCGGCTGTGACCATCAGGGTTTCGAGCTGGGTCACTCCGCCGATATCGGTGACCGGCGCATCTTCGGTGAGAGTGTCCTCATCCACCGTCTGAGCCAAGGACGGCATCGTCCCGAGACCGATGCAGAGTGCGATAAGACTGACTTGGAAACGCATGTTACCCCCAGACGCATGACCTCACCCCGAGGTCGAACCAATTTCGAAACCCTTTGACATAATTATGAGTAGAAGAGTCAAGTTTGATTGTGTAAATTGGCGCTCGAAGCCAAGCCTGTTGCGATTTCGCAACGCCCTGAGCGCTTTAAAGCGTTCTTGAAATTACGAGATCGCTCGCCTGCCCGCATCAAGAAGACGAAACCACGTGGAAAAACCCTTTCAGACCTCGACACGTATCGCCGTTCCGCCCCATCAGGTCTTCCCGCTGTTCGAGCAGAAGGGTCGCGCCCTGAACCTGCCGATGGAGCGCGAAGGAGACACCCGTCTTTCGCTGACGACACCGCGCGGCGACGTCGAACTCAGTGGCGCGGGCGACAGTGTACTGATCACGCTCGGCTCGGCGGACCGCGCGATGCTGCACACGCTGCAGGAAACGATCGACGGCAACCTCAGCCGCTTCGGCATGAGCCCCCAGGATCCATGGTCGCTCGGCGATGTCGGCGCGGTTCCCGCGAATGTCACGATCGCGGCCGTGCGATCGTGCGTCCGCATTTCACCCTCCTATTTCCGCGTTACCTTGTATGGCGACGAGCTCGGCCGCTTTGCCGAAGGAGGGCTCCATTTCCGACTGCTCTTCGCGCCATCCGGATACGCAGGGGAGCTTCCGTCCATCGGACAAGGCGGACGCACCGAATGGCCCGGCGGCATGGCCGCATGGCACCGTCCGGTCTACACGATCCGGGCGATCAATGCGGATACCGGAACGCTGGAGTTCGACGTCTTCCTCCATGAGGGCGGACGCGTGACAGCCTGGTGCGAGGGACTTGGCCCCGGCACGTCGGTCGCGCTGATGGGTCCGGGCGGCGAGTGGTATCCGCGCGCCGACTGGCTCGCGCTCTATGGCGACGAGACGGCCTTGCCGGCGATTGCCCGCATTCTTGCTGCCGCACCACGTCAAACCCGTGGCTGTGCAACGATCCTGGTCAGCCACAGGGATGACATCCAAGAGCTGACAAAGCCGTCCGGGATCGATGTTGAGTGGATGGTCAGGGACGCTGGATCAACATTGCTTGAACGTCTATCGGCGATTACGCTGCCCACCAATGACCGCTTTGTCTGGTTTGCAGGTGAGCGCGCCGAGGTTGCGAGCGCACGGGACATCCTGGAGAAGAAGGGCCTCGAAAAGGCAGAACTGCGCGCCGCGTCCTACTGGAAGCGAACGACCTGACGGCAGCTCAGAGCCGGTCACTTTCTCCCGCCAGACATATTCTGAAAAGTGAGAAATGGCGCACCCGAAGAGATTCGAACTCCTGACCCCCAGATTCGTAGTCTGGTGCTCTATCCAGCTGAGCTACGGGTGCGCGGCAGGCCGTGTGGGCCGGTGAAGCGGCCTTCGACTTGCGAGGCGTTCACCTAACCGCTTGCGGAAACGAATGCAAGAGGGGTTTTCCTTTTTTCCGACAGGTCGCGCAACGGATCGTCAAGCAAGCCTCCGGGCGTTCAGCCGAGAGCGCGGTAGCGGGTGGCCGGCATCGTCTGGTCGGGGAGTTCGATGCGGAAGGTGGTGCCGGGTGCGGCGGCATCGGCGAGCGCGATGCTGCCACCATGGGCGACGACGAGTTCGCGGGCGATGGCGAGACCGAGGCCGGTGCCACCCGAACGCGCCGCGCCCCGGAAGGGCTGGAAGATGTTCTCACGCGCCTTCTCCGGCATGCCAGGACCGGTATCGGCGACGAGGATCTCGACCAGCCCGTCACGGCGGACGGCGGCGATGGTGACGCGGCGTACCAGCGTGGCATCGCCGTCGAGATCGGATTTCAGCGCCTCCACGGCGTTGCGGCTCAAATTGTAGAGCACCCGGAAGATCTGCTCGGAATCGGCCTCCACTTCCAGCCCCGGCTCGATCTCGATGACGAACTCGATGGCGCTGCCGGCTTCCTCGGCGAGGATCTCGCGCACCTCGCCCGCAAGCGCATTGAGATTGATGAAGCGGCGACGCGGCTCGGCCTCGCGCGCGTTGCCGTAGGCCAGCACCTCGCCGGAATAGGCCACAGCGCGGTCGATGGCGCGCAGGAGCTTCGGCGCCAGCATCTTGACCATCGGATCGGCGAGAGTGGCCAGACGGTCGGAGACGAGCTGCGCGGACGAGAGGATGTTGCGCATGTCGTGGTTGATCTTGGAGACGGCGAGACCGAGATCGGCGAGATGGCGCTGCTGGCGCAGGGTGGACTGCAATTGCCCCTGCATGCGCGCCAGATGCTGCTCGGCGACTCCCAGTTCGTCGTCGACCGGGCGCGGCGCTATGATGCGGGCGGGATTTTCCGGATCGGCGGAAAATTCCTGCATGTTGTGCGTCATGCGCCGGATGGGACGGATGAGCATGCGGTTGATCGAAAAGAAGACGAGACCGGCAGTGATGACGGAAATGAGCACCGACAGCAGGAAGATGTTGCGCGCATAGTCGAGCATGGCCTGGCGCAGCGGCGCGTCCTCGAGCACGACGTCGATCACCATCTCGGGATTTCCGCCCACGGGACCATAGACCCGGATGATGCGGTTGCCGCCGAAAAGCAACTCGTCGAAGGCGTCGACCACCGCTTCCACCGGCGTGACGGCGGAGAGATCGTACTGGTGGGTGACCTCGGGCGGCATGTCGGAGGAGACCAGCATGCGCGACATGCCGTCCTTCCTCAGCGCAATCGCCTTGGTGCCGGTCGCCATCAGCGTGTCCTCGCGGATCGGCTGCGGCAGACGCATCTCCTGCAGGCCGTCGATGACGACGCTGGCAGCGGCTGCCGTGTTGAGCCGGTCCTGCAGCCAGCGCATGCGGGTGTTGGCGACCGAGGGGACGAAGATCAGCACCTCGGCGATCATGACGAAGAGGATGGTGAGCCAGAGAAGCTTGGTCGACAGCCCGCGGATCAGCGCCGGCTGGCCGGGATCGACCGCAGCAATCGGCTCGCCCGGGTGATCGGCAGGCGCGCCGCTGGCCGCCTCTTCATCCGCCGCTCTGTTGTGCATCGTCACTCCCCGCGGCAGACAATCAGCCGAAGCGCCGCAGGAACCGGACGAGCGAACGCACCCAGGACTTGCGCGCCATCGGCGCATAATAGGATACGGCGGCGCGTTTTCCAATCTCGCTCATGGTCGGGTACGGGGCCACATAGGAGCGCATCTCGCCGAGATTCATGCCCTTGTAGACCGCCAGCGCCCAGATGTTGATCATCTCGCCGGCGCCGGATCCGACGATGGAGGCGCCCAGAATGCGCGCCTTGCGGTCGGCGATCACCTTGATCATGCCCTGAGTGCGGCGCTCGGCCTGGGCGCGGTCGTTCTCGACATAGGGCCAGCGCAACACCGAAATCTTCTTGCCGTGCTTCTTGCGGGCGGCCGCCTCGTCGAGACCGACATGGGCGAGTTCGGGATCAGTGAAGGTGGCGCGGGGGATGATCGCCCTGTCTTCCCTGGCAGGCAGGCGGAAGAGGATCTTCTGGATGGCTATACCGGCGTGATAGCCGGCCACATGGGTGAACTGCAGGCCGCCGGCGATGTCGCCGATCGCCATGACCCGCTTGTTGGATGTCTGCAGGTCGGCGCCGACCTTGATGCCGGTCCGGTCGTACTTGATGCCGGCATTGTCGAGACCGAGCCCGTCTACATTGGGCTTGCGGCCGGTGGCGACGAGCAGATGGCTGCCCGCCACCTCGAAGGTACCGCCCTCGTCGCGCTCGCAGGTGACCTTGACCTGCCAGCGACCCGACTTGGCCGCCTGCACCACCTTGACGTTCTCGTGGATGGTCACGCCCTCGGCGCGCATGCGGTCGAGCACGATGGCCGCGAGCTCGGGATCCTCCTTGCCGAGCGCCCGCCCGCCCTCGATGACGGTGACCTCGGCACCGAGACGACGGTGGGCCTGGGCCATTTCCATGCCGATGGGACCGCCACCGATAACGAGCAGGTGTTTCGGCCCCTTCCTGAGATCGAACAGCGTTTCGTTGGTGAGATAGTCGACGGTGTCGAGGCCCGGGATGGGCGGCACGAGTGGCGAGGAGCCGGCGGCGACCACATAACGGCGCGCGGAGATCTCGTAGTCGCCGGCAATTACCCGGCGGCGGTCGATGAAGCGGCCCTCCGCCTCGATGACCTTCACACCCATAGCGCGGAAACGTTCGACCGAATCATTGGGCTGAATGGCGGCAATCACCTCGTGGACATGATCGTGCACGCGCTGAAAATCGACCATGGGGAGCCCGGCATCGATGCCGAATGTCGGCGCCTCGGCCACCGCGTTGACGTGTTTGGCGGCGGCGATGAGCGCCTTGGAGGGAACGCAGCCGTAGTTGAGGCAGTCGCCGCCCATGCGGTGCTTCTCGATGAGGACGACGCTGACGCCGAAGGCCGCAGCGGCCGCAGCGACCGTCAGGCCGCCGGAGCCGGCGCCGATGACGCAGATATCGGGTGTCAGGCGTTCGGTCATGAAATCCCTCCGGGGCGGCCGCTCATTTCGTCCCGGTCGTCCCGGCGCCGCGCCGCAGCCTGCGTAGCACGGGCGGGATGGCGGCGACCAGTGCCAGCACGACAAAGGCGATTGTGATCTGGGGCGTGACGAGATCGCCGATCTCGATATCCCGTCCTGCCTCGCCCGCGGCCACCAGGACGCTATCGACCCCCTGCCCGAGCCAGGAATAGGCGAAGGTGCCGGGCAGGATGCCGAAGAAGGTAGCGATTACATAGGCCCTCAGCGGCACGCCAAAGAAGGCGGGGGCAATGTTGACGACGAAGAAGGGGAAGACCGGCGCCAGACGCAGGACGAAGAGATAGCTCAGCGCATCCTCCTTGAACCCGTCCGCCAGGCGATCGAGAAAGCCGCCGGCCTTGCGGCGCAACACATCGCCGAAAGCCGAACGGGCGGCGAGGAAGACCGCCGACGCGCCGATGGTGGCGGCGAAGGCGGTGAGGATACCGCCGATGAGCCAACCGAAGAGAAAGCCGCCGAAAATGGTGAGCACGGACGCGGCGGGAAACGAAAAGGCGACCGCCAGCACATAAAGGATGAAGTAGGCCGCGAGAGACAGAACGAAATTGCCGTCCACGAAGGCGACCAGGCTGTCACGGCGCTCGGCAAGGACCGAGAGCGAAAGATAGTGGTGGAGGCCTGCCGCATAGCCCGCCGCCAATCCCGCCACGATGACGAGGATGGGCAGATACCGACGCCAGGCGGGCGCAGGACGAACCTCGTCCCCTTCGCGCGGCGCCTTGCCGTCTTGCGTGTAACCGTCTGCCATCGTCATTCCTGTGTTTCCCGGGCCGGTGCTTCCCGATCGCGAGTTCGGCAGGAAGGTAGCGTTTGCCCCGGCAAAACGCCAATGACGAAGAACAGCGTTTTCTGAAAAGCTTCGTGAGGCTGATCACGGATATTGTCACATCGGCGTGAAGGCGCCATTCGTCCTCTCCTCGGATGCCGCATGATGACACCGGAGGGGCCGGATTGACTTTTCGCCCGCTTCTCGCCTATAAGCCCCACGTTTCCGGGATCGGCTTGCGTCAAAACAGCGCGAGCGCCGGCAATCGAACAGCCTTAAAAGCGACAGTTCCAAGAAGGGCCGCACACCGCGGTAATTTAAATAAATGACGAAGCGCACTTACCAACCCTCCAAGCTTGTCCGCAAGCGCCGCCACGGTTTCCGTGCCCGCATGGCCAAGGTCGGCGGCCGCAAGGTCATCGCCGCCCGCCGTAATCGCGGTCGCTCGCGTCTCTCGGCTTAAAGTCCGGGAAGACCCGAATTCATGGGGGTCACGTGACGAACCTGACCCGCAAGACAGAACCCGGGCGGCTGAAAAGCCGACCGGATTTTTTGCGTGCGCAGAAAGGTCTGCGGCTGCGCGGCCCCTATTTCCTCCTCGAAATGATCGATCGTGACGAACCGGATGCCACGCCGCGCGTCGGCTACACCGTGACCCGCAAGCAGGGCAACGCGGTGGAGCGAAATCGCATGCGTCGACGGCTACGCGAGATCGTCAGACTCGCGGAGGGGGTTTCATTCCGGCCCGGTCACGATTATGTGCTTGTCGCGCGGCGCGAGACGCTGTCGGCGCCTTTCGACGCTATCGGCCGCGCCTTCGCCGCACGCATGGCCGAGGGCCACAGGAAGATTTCGAACCCGGTCCAGGGGACGGGGCGAAAACAAAACGCTAACGCGCCGGCAGACACCGCCCAGGCGCCCGGGACGAATTGATGGAAAACAACCGCAACTACATGGTGGCGATCGGCCTCTCGATCATTGTGCTGGTCGCCTGGCAGTTCTTTTACGTCAGCCCGAAGATGGAGCGGGAGGCGGCTGCGACCAGGCAGGAGCAGACGGTGAGCGCCGAACAGGCGACCTCGAACTCCGATCCCGCCATCCCCTCGGCCACGACCTCCGGCACGGCGACGCCGAGCGATGCGGCAGCCACCCAGCCGGCCACCCGCGAGGAAGCGGTCTCGAGCGGCTCGCGCATCACCATCGACACCCCGGCCCTGACCGGCTCGATCAACCTCGCCGGGGCCCGGATCGACGATCTGCGGCTGAAGGAGTATCACGAGGAAGTCGACCCCTCGAGCCCGATCATCACCCTGTTGAGCCCGGCCGCCACCGACCTCGGCTATTTCGCGGAAGTCGGCTATGTCAGCGGCACCGAGGGTCAGGAGGTTCCCGGCCCGAACACCGAATGGACCGCGCAGGGCGGCACCACGCTGTCGCCGTCGAGCCCGGTCACGCTGACCTGGGACAACGGCAGCGGCCTGACCTTCACGCGCACCATCAGCGTCGACGATCATTACATGTTCGCCTACGAGGATTCGGTCACCAACAATACCGGCGAAGCGGTGACGCTCGCCAATTACGGCCGCGTGACCCGCTACTTCAAGCCGAAGACCGCCGGCATCTACGTGCTACACGAGGGTCTGATCGGCGTGGCCGGCGACAACGGGCTGCAGGAGATCAAGTACAAGACCGTCGAGGAAGACGGAACGGTGACCCCCGGCCAGGGCACCGGCGGCTGGGTCGGCATCACCGACAAGTACTGGGCGACCGCGGTGATCCCGCAGCCGGGCACCACCTTCGACAGCCGCTTCGGCTATTTCAAGGACGGCCGCGCACGCTACCAGTCCGACTTCAAGTCCGAAGACGTCTCGGTCGCGCCGGGCGCTTCGGCCTCGACCACCACGCGCGTCTTCGCCGGCGCCAAGGAAGTCCAGGTCATCGACAATTACGACACCTCGCTCGGCATCCTGAATTTCGACCTGATGATCGACTGGGGCTGGTTCTACTTCCTGACCAAGCCGATGTTCTGGCTGCTCGACTTCTTCTATCGCATGGTCGGCAATTTCGGTGTCTCGATCCTGCTGACGACCATTCTCGTCAAGGCCGTCTTCTTCCCGCTTGCCAACAAGTCCTACAAGTCGATGGCGAACATGAAGAAGGTTCAGCCGAAGATGGAGGAACTGAAGAAGAAGCACGGCGACGACCGCATGGCGCTGCAGCAGGCGATGATGCAGCTCTACAAGGAGGAGAAGATCAACCCGGTGGCCGGCTGCTGGCCGGTGCTGTTGCAGATCCCGGTGTTCTTCTCGCTCTACAAGGTCATCTACATCACCATCGAGATGCGGCACGCGCCCTTTTTCGGCTGGATCCAGGACCTGTCGGCTCCCGACCCGACGTCGCTGTTCAACCTGTTCGGGCTGCTGCCCTATGACGTTCCCCACATGCTGATGATCGGCGTCTGGCCTCTGATCATGGGTGTCACCATGTTCCTGCAGATGCGCATGAACCCGACCCCGCCGGACCCCACCCAGGCGATGATCTTCACCTGGATGCCGGTGGTCTTCACCTTCATGCTGGCCTCTTTCCCGGCCGGTCTGGTGATCTACTGGGCGTGGAACAACACGCTTTCGGTGATCCAGCAGGGCGTGATCATGAAACGCCAGGGCGTGAAGATCGAGCTGTGGGACAATCTCAAGTCCCTGTTCTCACGAAAACCGAAGGCCGAGAGTTGATCCATGTCTGACGGCTCTTCAGAGAACGGCGAGATCGAAGGGGCGGCGCTGCCGCCCTTTCCCTATCCGTGGATCTTCATCCGCGGCGTGCCGTCGCTGAAGTTCCTGCCGCCGGAAGGCCCGCCGGAGATCGCGTTTGCCGGCCGTTCGAACGTCGGCAAGTCCTCGCTGATCAACGCGCTGGTCGGCGCCAAGGGACTGGCGCGGACCTCCAACACGCCGGGCCGCACGCAGGAACTGAACTATTTCGTACCCGACGGCTATTCCGGCGCTGGCGACGACCTGCCGCCGCTGGCGCTCGTCGACATGCCCGGCTACGGCTATGCGAAAGCACCGAAGGATCAGGTGGACGCCTGGACCAAGCTGGTGTTCGACTATCTGCGTGGCCGCTCGACGCTCAAGCGCGTCTACTTGCTGATCGACGCCCGCCACGGCATCAAGGCCAACGACGCCGAGGTGATGACGCTTCTCGACAAGGCGGCCGTCTCCTACCAGGTGGTGCTGACCAAGACCGACAAGATCAAGGCCGCAGGCGTGCCGCGGCTCCTGGAAGAAACGGCCGCCAAGATCGCCCGCCGGCCCGCCGCCTATCCCGTGATCCTCGCCACATCGTCGGAGAAGCGCGAGGGCATGGACGAATTGCGCGCGGCGATCATGACGGCGATCATCAGCTAGAAACGCGTGCGCTTCGCGTTGAAGCGCGGGGCGATTGCCGGTAAAGAGCTTCCCGACACTTCCACGGGATGCCCTTCACATGACCGACACCACCGAAAGCACGGCCTCCATTCAGGCCCAGCTCCTGGCTGAAGCCCTGCCCTACATGCAGCGCTACGAGAACAAGACGATCGTGGTGAAATACGGTGGCCATGCCATGGGCGATGCGGCGCTCGGCAAGGCCTTCGCGCAGGACATCGCGCTTCTCAAGCAGTCCGGCGTCAATCCGATCGTCGTCCATGGCGGCGGTCCGCAGATTGCTGCCATGCTCAACAAGATGGGCATCGAATCCCGCTTCGAGGGCGGTCTCCGGGTGACCGACGAGAAGACTGTGGAAATCGTCGAGATGGTTCTCGCCGGCTCGATCAACAAGGACATCGTCCGGATGATCAACGCCGAGGGCGAATGGGCGATAGGCCTGTGCGGCAAGGACGGCAACATGGTCTATGCCGAGAAGGCCAAGAAGACCGTCGTCGACCCGGATTCCAACATCGAGCGCATCCTCGATCTCGGTTTCGTCGGCGAACCGGTAGAGGTCGACCGCACGCTTCTCGATCTGCTCGCCAAGTCGGAGATGATCCCGGTGATCGCGCCGGTGGCGCCCGGTCATGACGGACACACCTACAACATCAACGCCGATACCTTCGCCGGCGCCATCGCCGGCGCGCTGACGGCGACGCGCCTTCTCTTCCTCACCGACGTGCCGGGAGTCCTCGACAAGGACAAGAAGCTGATCGACGAGTTGACGGTGGCCGAAGCCAGGGCGCTGATCACCGACGGCACAATCTCCGGCGGCATGATCCCCAAGGTAGAGACCTGCATCGACGCCATCGAACGCGGCGTGCAGGGCGTGGTCATCCTCAACGGCAAGACCCCGCATGCGGTGCTTCTGGAAATCTTCACCGAACACGGCGCCGGTACGCTGATCGTCCCGTGATGGCGATGGCTCCCGATCTGCCGCCGATTTTCGTCATCAATCTGGATCGCGCTCCCGACCGGTGGAGCATGGTCGCCGAATCGCTCACCCACCACGGCCTGCGGCCTCTCCGTGTGGAAGGCGTCGACGGACGTAAGCTCGAAGCCGGCGAGCGAAGCGTGGTCGATACGCGACGTTTCATCTTCAGCACCGGCCGGCGGGTTCTCGACGGCGAGATCGGCTGCCATCTGAGCCATCGCAAGGCGCTCACACGTTTCGTCGAAACCGGCGCGGAAATGGGCGTGATCCTCGAAGACGATGTGCTGGCCGACGAGACGACCAAGCCCCGGCTTGCCGCAATTGCCGCCGCGATCGACAAAGACGTCGATGCTGTCAGGCTGGTCACGCATCGCAAGGAGGGTTTCAGGCCCCGGCTCACCACGCGCGAAGGCGACCGGCTTGGGCGCACGTTGTTCGGACCTCAGGGGTCCGCGGCCGCCTATCTGTTCAGGCGCGAGGCGGCGATCGCAATGATCGACCGCCTGGCGACGATGACATTGCCCTATGATGCCGAACTCGAAAGGGCCTGGACCCGAAACCAGTCTCTGCTCACCCTCGAGCGGCCGCTGTTTGCCTTCCCGGAGCCCGACAAGAGACCGCAGACGGCCATTGGCACACGAGCGGACTACCGCGCCAACAAGCTGTTCTGGCTGATGCGCGCTCCCACGGCATTTTTCCGGGCCCGGGAAACGGTCGAGCGTCTGGTCTACGCGCTGCGTTGAGGCGGTAGCGCTGCAGACGCCACTGCCCTAACGCCCTCTTGCATTGGCACTTCCCGGCCAGCAACTGCGCGGACCATTCGCACAGACTGCCTCGCGCGCTGCGCGCGGCGCCAGGCCGCCGGTCACGGTATTTTCGAGATTGTTTCCGAACCGATTGACCTGATCATCGAGATTGTCGCGCGTCGACGGATCGATGATCGAAATCGGCACCGACACGGCCACGCCGGCGGCCGAGCCGACGGTATTGGAGACCGACAACGCCGCCGCCCCGATTTCGGTGCCGAGGCCGATATCCTGGTCGGTGATGGTCTGGCCGGCGATCAGCCGGTCGCCGAGCAGCCGCACGACCTCAGGGCTCTCGGCGAATTTCGAATGGTTCAGCCGGTCGCCGCCGCGCAGTTTCGTCAGGTCGAGGATCGAGATGCCTTCCCGCTCGAGCTGGGCGACCATGGCGGGATCTTCGATGCTGACCTGACCGAGACGCTCGACATTGCCTGAAATCCGGCGCGAGAGAGTGAGCGCACGATCGTCCTGGGAGACGAAGATGGTGAACTTCGGCCGGTCCGGGCCCATGTCGGCGATCTGCTGCCGGAAGACGTCGATATCGAGGTCGGGCGAGGCGAGAATCACGTTCGAGATCTTCGGCGGGATCCGGCCGTTGCGGATCGCCATCTGGCGCAGGGCCTCGACGGTCAGCCAGGTTCCCATCGAATGGGCCAGGATCGTCACTTCCCTGACCGGGCTGGACGAGGCTTCGGTCAAGAGCCCCTCGAGCGCGGTGCGCGAATAGTTGGTGCTTTCCTTGTCGTAGCCATAGGCGAAGACGGAGCCGCGTGATGGCCAGGTGAACATCAGCGGCGCGGCACCGGTGCCGCTGTCATGGACGATCTGGGCAAAGCGATAGACGGCGTCCTCGTAGCGGTTGTTGAAACCGTGGACGAAGACCAGAAGGCGGCCGTTGCGATCGCTCTGGCTGTCGAACCAGTCCCGCGCCGCGGCCTCGGTGGTGATGGTGCGGGTGCTGACGGTGGCGAACTCGGTCTCCGGATTCGGCGTCGCGCGCTTCGGCCATTGCACGTCGCCAATCTTGCGATTGGCGTCGGGCGGAATCGAGATCACGACCTCGTTGACGTCGACAGCCGTCCCACGCTCACCCGAATAGGGTTCGGCCGCGTTGCCGGTCTCGGCGCGGGTCGTAGCCACGAGCATCGAAACGGTGGACGCATCGGCGACCGTCGACCCGATCGGCGCCATCGTCGCCTTGGGCGCCGTGGCGCAGGCGTTGAGCGAAAAGGCAGCCAGCGTCGTGGCGACAACCACCATCGCGCCCCGGCGGCGACACGATATGCCGCCGCTTCTGCCAGCCAGATTACAGCTCAAAACCCAGTTCCCCGAAATCATCAGCATTGTCCCGCACATTGCGGGACGCACGCCGGGCTCCCTCGCCCCGCGCTACAGCAGGAGCAATACCAGAATGCCGGCGACAATAAGGAGACAGCCGACAAATTCCAACCTGTTGATGTGTTCCTTGAAGACGAGAACGGTGGAGGCGAAGGTGAAGATCATCTCGATCTGCGCCAGCGCCTTGACCACGGCCGCGGTCTGCAGGGTCATGGCCATGAACCAGCCGAAAGAGGCGGTGGCGCCGACCATGCCGACGAGGGCGGAGACCTTCCACGCAGCGCGGATGCGACCGATCTCGGCGGGATCGCGCCAGACCATCCAGATCGACATCGCCACCGTCTGCAACGTAATCGCCGCTAGCAGCGTGACGGCCGCCTGCATCATGAAATTCGGCCCGCCGAGCGCCAGCGACGCGCCGCGATAGCCGACGGCGGCGATGCCGAAGAACATGCCGGAGGCGAGCCCGATGCCGGCCGTCGGCGTGAAGATGGAGGTGACCAGAGACCGCGGACTGACCGGCGAGCGGGCGACCGAGATCAGCATCACACCTACCAGCGAGACGGCGATGGCGACCAGCGTGGTCGGGCCGATGCCATCGGAGAGGAAGATCAGCCCGAACAGGGCCGCCTGCGCCGGTTCGGTGCGGGAATAGGCCGTACCGACAGCGAAGTTGCGATGGCTGAAGAGCTTGAGAAGCAGCGCCTGTGCGGTGATCTGGGCGACTGCCGCAACGACGACCCAGAGAAAGAAGGCGGGCGTGAGCGCCGCCGGCCAGTCGTAGCCGGCGCCGAAACGGAGCGCGAGCACGAAGAGAAGCGCGAAGGGCAGGCCGAAGCCGAAGCGGACGAAGGTGGCGCCGGTGGTGCCCATTGCGCCCTTGAGATGCTTCTGCAACACCGAGCGGATGTTCTGGAGGAAGGCGGCCGCGACCGTGATGACGATCCATGTGGGCATGGCATGAACTTTCGAGAGAGGCTGAAACGAGGGGAATGGCGGCCCGCGCGCGGCAGGCGAATTCCGTCTCAGCCGAGGCGTGCTAGCCTGACGCCGAAACCGGCCGGAAAGAAGCGCGCCGGCAGGCGTTTGCGGTCCTGCAGGATGAAGTGGCGGCGCTGTCCGGTCATGGTCGTCATGAAGATGTTCTAGCAGGTTATGCGCGCCGGAACCAAATCCCCGCCGTACGCGACGATGCGGCCCATTTCCAACCGTTCCGCGACCTGCCATAAGAACTGCCATGACAGCCAAGCCAAGCCGCCCCGACCCGACCGATTTCTCGACCGTCACCGAATGGGTCTTCGACCTCGACAACACGCTTTATCCCCGCCGCGTCGACCTGTTCTCGCAGATCGACCAGAAGATGACCGGCTTCATCCGGTCGCTGCTCGATCTCGACCACGATGCGGCGCGCAAGCTGCAGAAACAGTATTACCGCGACCACGGGACCACGCTGCAGGGGCTGATGGTCAATCACGGCATCGACGCCAACGAGTTCCTCGCCGCGGTCCACGACATCGACTATTCGGTGCTGGAACCCGACCCGACGCTCGGCGCGGCGATCAAGGCGCTGCCGGGGCGGAAGTTCATCTTCACCAACGGCGACGTGCCGCATGCACAGAGGACGGCCGAGGCGCTCGGCATCCTCGACCATTTCGACGACATCTTCGACATCATCGCAGCCGATCTGATGCCGAAGCCGGCGCCCGACACCTATCGCCGGTTTCTCAAAGTCAACGGCGTGCATCCCGAAAAGGCGGCGATGTTCGAGGACCTGCCGCGCAATCTCGCCGCACCGCACGAACTCGGCATGCGCACGGTGCTGGTGGTTCCCGACAACATGGATCTGGTCCTCGGCGAAAGCTGGGAACAGGACGGCGGCGACGCCGCCCATGTCCATTATGTCACCGACGACCTGCGCGGCTTCCTGACGGCGGCAAAGCCCGCCGCCTGATCCTTGCGGTCAGTCCCGGATCTCGTAATAGCGCGAGATCGCGTCCCAGGCTTCCTCGGCCGTATCGACATAGTGCAGCAGTCCCGGATCATCCGGCGAGATGGTGCCGAAGTCGGCGAGCGCCTTGAAGTCGATGATCTTCGTCCAGAACTCCTTGCCGAAGAGCAGGAAGGGGATCGGCTCCATGCGGCCGGTCTGGATCAGCGTCAGCGTCTCGAACATCTCGTCCATGGTGCCGAAGCCGCCCGGGAAGATGGTGATCGCCTTGGCGCGGATGAGGAAGTGCATCTTCCGGATGGCGAAATAGTGGAAGTTGAAGGAGAGCTCCGGCGTCACATAGGCGTTGGGCGCCTGCTCGTGCGGCAGAACGATGTTGAGCCCGATCGACTTGGCGCCGACATCGTGGGCGCCGCGATTGCCTGCTTCCATCACGCCCGGGCCGCCGCCGGTGCAGATGACGTATTCGGAACCGCCGGATTTGAGCGAATGCTCGGAGACCACGCGGGCGAAATTGCGCGCCTCGTCGTAATAGCGCGAGGCGGCGCGCAGGTTCTCGGCCTGGGTCTCGTTCTGGGCCGCCCAGGGGTCACCGCCGGGTTCGGGAATGCGGGCGCCGCCGAACATCACGACAGTCGACCTGATATTGGCTTCCTCGAGCATCATGCCCGCTTTCAGCAGCTCGAGTTGCAGCCGCACCGGGCGCAGTTCCTCGCGGCAGAGGAAATCCATATCCGAATAGGCGAGGCGGTAGGCGGGATGTGCGGTCTGCGGGGTCCGAGGCTGACGCTCCGCGCGCTTCCTGTCGGAATGGCTGTCCGCGAGAGGGTCCCAAACGCCATGGGGGCGGTTGGCATTCATGGCATTCTCCTTGTCGAATTGACCGGGCCATCCTCCTCCCTTAGGAGAAAAGCCGGTCAATGGCGGTGAAAGACGACTTTGCCGCATTATGCAAGAAATACCCGTTCAAGATTAAGGATTCGCCACGATGAAGCACGACGTCCAGGCCCTTGAGGCGACCATCGAGTCCGCCTTCGACAATCGCGACGAGATTTCCACCGCGACGCGCGGCGAAGTGCGCGAGGCCGTGGAGGAAGCGCTGAACCTCCTCGACCGCGGCGAGGCGCGCGTGGCCGAACGCGGCGCCGACGGCAACTGGACGGTCAACCAGTGGCTCAAGAAAGCCGTGCTGCTGTCGTTCCGCCTCAACCCGATGGAAATCATCAAGGGCGGACCGGGCGAGGCCGTCTGGTGGGACAAGGTGCCGTCCAAGTTCGAGGGCTGGACCGCCAACGAATTCGAAAAGTCCGGCTTCCGCGCGGTGCCGGGTTCGATCGTGCGGCGCGGCTCCTTCATCGGCAAGAACGTCGTGCTGATGCCGTCCTTCGTCAATCTCGGCGCCTATGTCGACGAGGGGACGATGGTCGACGGCTGGGCCACGGTCGGTTCCTGCGCCCAGATCGGAAAGAACGTCCACCTGTCGGGCGGCGTCGGCATCGGCGGCGTGCTCGAGCCGCTACAGGCCGGCCCCACCATCATCGAGGACAACTGCTTCATCGGCGCGCGGTCGGAAGTGGTCGAGGGCTGCATCGTGCGCGAGGGCTCAGTCCTCGGCATGGGCGTCTACATCGGCAAGTCGACCAAGATCGTCAACCGCCAGACCGGCGAGATCAGCTATGGCGAAGTGCCACCCTATTCGGTGGTGGTCGCGGGCACCCTGCCCGGCAAGAACCTGCCCAATGGCGATCCCGGACCCGGCCTCTACTGCGCCGTCATCGTCAAGACCGTCGACGAGAAGACGCGCTCGAAGACCGGCATCAACGAACTGCTGCGCGCCTGACGCTGACGATGGCCGGACGACCCGACGCAGACCTGAGATGGCTCCTGTTCGGGATGTCCGGCCGGATCGGCCGCAAGGCCTTCGTGCTGATCTGGCTGTTCTGGTTCGCGGTCTGCGCCATGCCGCTGGCGATGGCGGGACGAATGGGCGCCGAGGAACATGCGGGAGCTGCGCTGATCGGCTTCGCGCTAATGGCGAGCGCCTTCCTGACCTGCTGGTCGATGGTGGCCGCCACCGTCAAGCGGCTGCACGATATCGATCTTCCGGGTGGCTGGGCGATCGCGCTGTTCATTCCGCCGGCTGCGCTCCCGGCGCTCATCGCGCTGTCGCTCTGGCCTAGCGGTTCCGGGCCCAACCGGTTCGGCCCGGGCCCCGAGCAGACAGGTCACTGAAAACGCACACTCCCGCCCCGCCCGTGCGGCATCGGCGCGGATGACACCGCCGGGGCAATCGGCTATCAAACCCGCATGACCCTGACCGATCCCACCGACCTTCTCTCCGCCCTCATCCGCTGCCCCTCCGTCACGCCCGCCGAGGGTGGGGCGCTGAAGACGCTCGAGGGGTTCCTGACCGAACTCGGCTTCACGGTGGAGCGCCCGGTGTTTTCGGAGGATGGCACGCCCGATATCGAGAACCTCTACGCCCGGCGCGGCAGCGACGGTCCGCATCTGATGTTCGCCGGCCATACCGACGTGGTGCCGCCCGGAGATCTCTCCGGCTGGAGCCGCGATCCGTTCGGCGCCGAAATCGCCGACAGCATGCTCTACGGCCGCGGGGCGGTGGACATGAAAGGCGGCATCGCCTGTTTCGTCGCGGCGCTCGCCCGGATCGCCGCGGAGGACGGCAGCGTGCCCGGCTCGGTCTCGCTTCTGATTACCGGCGACGAGGAAGGCCCGGCGCTCAACGGGACGGTCAAATTGCTCGAACATGCCGCGGCTAAAGGCGAGCGCTGGGACGCGTCGCTGGTGGGCGAACCCACCAACCCGAACGAACTGGGCGACATGATCAAGATCGGCCGCCGCGGCTCGCTGACGGCCAGACTGACGGTGAACGGTGTTCAGGGCCACGTCGCCTATCCTCATCTGGCGGATAATCCGCTGAGGACCGTGAACGCCCTGTGCGCGGCCCTTCTCGACCCACCGCTCGACGACGGCAACGAGCGGTTTCCGGCCTCCAACCTCGAACTGACGACGATCGACACCGGCAATCCGGCGACGAACGTCATTCCCGGCACCGTTTCGGCCACGTTCAACGTCCGCTTCAACGACGGCTGGACGGCGGAGACTCTCTCGGCTGAGATCGAGCGGCGGCTCGCGGCCGCGGCGAAGGCTCTTCCCGGGCGCGAGACGCGCGGCCCGGCGCGCTACAGGCTCGACTTCCAGGAGCGGCCCTCGCCGTCCTTCCTGACCCGCGACGACGCGCTGATCGGCACGCTGTCGACGGCGGTGGAGGCGGTGACGGGGCGAAGCCCGGAACTGTCGACCACCGGCGGCACGTCGGACGCGCGCTTCATCAAGGATTACTGCCCCGTCGTCGAGTTCGGCCTCGTGGGCAAGACCATGCACATGGCCGACGAGCGCGTGGCGGTGGCCGACCTCGAGACGCTGACCGAGATCTACCGGCGCTTCATCACCGACTGGTTCGCCGCGCAGGGACAAGCCAACGCATGAGCGCGAACCGCCTGCCGTCCCGCCAGGAAGCCGGCCGCTCGCTCGGCGGCATCTTCACCATTCTCGAGGGTGACAAGCGCGGGCTCGACGAGATCGATTCGAGCCTCGAAGGCACGCTGCGCTCTTTCCTCGCCTATCTGTGGTGCTGGCCGGCGCAGACCTTCCTGTGGACCGGCGTCTGGCGTGACATGCCCGACATGCGACCGGGAGGCGCATGGGACACGATTTCCTTCATCCTCACCGGCAGCCTGTTCGACTTCCTCTCCTGGGTACTGCCGGCACTGATCCTTTATGGGGTCTCGGGGCCATTCGGCTTCCGCAAGCAGTATCTGCCGCTGGTGGCGGCGACGAACTGGTATGGGCTGATCGCCACCTATCTCTCCTTCCTGCCGGCGACTGTCATCTATTTCGCGCCGGTTCCGGAGGGTGTAGCGGCCGTTCTCTCGCTCGCCGTCTATGCGGCGACGATCTGGTTCTATTTCCGGCTGGTGCGGGCGATTCTCGGCGACGAGGCGCTGCTGGCCGCGCTGGTCACACTCGTGACGCTGATGTCGAGCCTGCTGATCTCTTCGCTCGCTTTTGGCGCGCTAGGGATATAGCCAAAGAAAAAGCCCGCCGAAGCGGGCCTTTCCGAAATCGGTTGTGGTGCGGCTATCAGGCCGCCAGTTCCTCGGCGTCGGGGAACAGGGCGTCGAGGTCGAGATAGCAGATCATCTCGTCGCCGACCGGGATGATGGCGCGGGTGAGTGCGCGCTCGGCTTCCGGCAGCACGTCCGGGGCCGGTTGCAGGTCCTTGTTCTTCACGGTGATCATGTCGGAGACATTCTCGACCAGAAGACCCACCAGCTTCGAAGCGATCTGGGTGACGATGATGGCGGAGCGCTCGGTCGGCTCGATCGGCTTGAGGCCGAGACGGATCGCCATGTCGATGACCGGGATGACGGAACCGCGCAGGTTGATCACGCCGAGCACATGGTCCGGCGAGTGCGGCAGCGTCGTCGACGGGGCCCAGCCGCGGATTTCGCGCACAGCCATGATGTTGACGCAGAAGACCTGCCCGGCGAGATGAAAGGAGATGATCTCCAGGGTATCAGCAGTTTCGTTTTTAGCCTGTTCGGACATCCGTGTTTTTCCCACTCTTCCCTGAACCGAGTATTCGGACGTCCAGCGCTATGCGGCACGGTTCGCCCGGTGAAGCGAAACTAGCTTTATCCCCTTGAAATAGAGTTAAAATGTTGCGCGAAACTTGAGGGCTCACGAAAAGCCGTCTGCCGTACGTTTCCAGCGCTCTCAGTAGTCTACCTGCATGAAGTAAAGGCCGCAGGGAGGCGCCACCGGACCGCAGGCGCCGCGGTCGCGCGCCGCCAGCGCCGCCTCGACATCCGCGCGGGTCCATCTGCCCTCGCCGACCAGTTTAAGCGTTCCCGCGAAGGAGCGTATCTGGTTGTGCAGGAAGCTCTGCGCGGTGGCCCGAAGCTCGATCGCACCGTCGTCCGGATTGAGCGTCACGTCGAGCTGGTCGAGCGTCTTGACCGGCGAGCGCGACTGACAGTGCACAGAGCGGAAGGTCGTGAAATCATGTTTGCCGACAAGGGCTTGTGCGGCATCGTGCATCGCCTCGGCATCGAGTGGACGAGCGAGCCGCCAGGCCCGGTCCCGCTCCAGAACCAGCGGTGCGGGACGGCAGATGTAGCGGTAGAGATAGTGCCGCCTGAGTGCGGAGAAGCGGGCATCGAAATCGTCGGGAACCAAATCGACGGCGAGGATGGCGACACGGTCCCTTGCCATGCCTAGATGGGCGTTGATCGCGTTGCGGACCGTGTCGACGGGCCAGTCGCGCGACAGGTCGACATGGGCCACCTGGCCGCGCGCATGCACGCCCGTATCGGTGCGGCCGGCGCCGCGGATGCCGACCTCCTCGCCCGAAAATCGCTTGATCGCCTTCTCGATGGCCCCCTGCACGCTCGCCGGGCCATCCTGGCGCTGCCATCCGGCATAACCGGTGCCGTCATATTCGACGAGAAGGCGGTAGCGCGGCATCAGCCGGCCACCGTACCCGCCGGTACCGGCGTGCCGCGCAGGAAATCGGCGCTCGCAAGAGGCTTGCCGCCGGCTCGCTGCAGTCGTTCGAGGCGAATTGCGCCTTCGCCGCAGGCGATCGTAAGATCGTCGTCGACAAAGGTGCCTGAAGGCGCATCGCCCGGCGCCTTGTCGGAGACCGACGAGGCGAGAATCTTCACGCGCTCCGGCTCGCTGCCCATGGACAGCAGGAACCAGGCTCCGGGAAACGGCGAGAGGCCGCGAATGTGGTCATGAACCTCGCGAGCAGGCAGGGAGAAATCGATGCGGGTTTCCACCTTGTCGATCTTGGCGGCATAGGTCACGCCATCATCGGGCTGAGGGACCGTGTCGAGCCGGCCGTCGCGTTCGAGCCGCGCCATGGCTTCGACCATCAATTTTGCGGTGAGTTGAGAAAGCCGGTCATGGAGCTCGCCCGCGGTCATATCGTCGGCAATTGCGACCCTTTCGGTCAGGGCGACCGCGCCTGTGTCGAGCCCCTTGTCCATTTTCATGATCATGACGCCCGTCTCGCGATCACTCGCCATGATGGCGCGCTGGATGGGTGCCGCACCGCGCCAGCGCGGCAGAAGCGAGGCATGGCCGTTCCAGGCGCCATGGCGCGGCGCGTCGAGCACGGCCTGGGGCAAGAGAAGCCCGTAGGCGACGACCACCGCCGCATCGGCACCGAGTGCGGCGAACTGGGCCTGCTCGTCGGCGCTCTTGAGGCTTGTCGGCGTGCGGACGGCGAAACCGCGCCGTTCCGCGGCGGCATGAACCGGTGAGGGACGGGTCTCGAGACCGCGACGGCCGGCCGGACGCGGCGGTTGCGAGTAGACCGCGACGATCTCGTGGCCGGCATCGGCCAGCGCCTCGAGCGTCGGCACCGCATAGTCCGGCGTTCCCATGATTACGAGACGCATCGTTATCTCCCGGTGCGGTCGGCTCTACACGCGGCGCTCAGGCCGAGGTCCGCTGACGCGCCAGCTTGGTGAACTTGCGGACCACCATATCGCGCTTGAGCTTGGAAATGTGATCGATGAAGAGGACGCCGTTCAGATGGTCGATCTCATGCTGAAGGCAGGTGGCCAGAAGGCCGTCGGCCTCCATTTCCTTCCGTTCGCCGGTCAGGTCCTGATAGGTGACGGTGACGGTGGCGGGGCGCTCGACCTCGGCGTAGTAGTCCGGGATCGACAGGCAGCCTTCCTCGTAGACGCTCGCCTCGCCGCCGCGGGCGACAATCTCCGGATTGACGAAGACCATCGGCGCGGGCTCTTCGTCCTTGCCGGCGACATCGATGACGAGAAGCCGGCGCGGCTCGCCCACCTGGATAGCCGCCAGGCCGATGCCGGGCGCGTCGTACATGGTGTCGAGCATGTCGCGCGAGAACCGCTCAAGATCGGCGTCGAAACGCTCGATCGGCGCGGAGTTTTCCCGCAGCAGCGGGTCGGGCAGAAGGATGATCGGCTTGATGGTCATGGGCTCTAGATATTATGGGGGCGGCCGTCTTGCAACAGCCGCTCGAGCCCTCGTGACAGCAGAGGCCGGGCGGGGTCAGGCCGCCTGTCGTCCCGACCTCTCGGAGGTCTCGGAAACACCATGGGTCTCGCGGGTCCGGAAGCCCTGAAGCGACTCGTTGAGACGGGAAACCTCTCCGGTGAGCTTGGCGACCTGCGCGGACGTATCGTCGACCATGTGGGCGTTCTGCTGGGTGATCGAGTCCATCTCGTTGACCGCCGACGAGATCTCGCCGAGGCCGGCCGATTGCTGGGCGGCGGCGGCTGCGATGCTGCCGATGATCTGGTTGATCTCCTCGACGCGGCCGATGATGGTTTCCAGCGCGCCGCCGGACTTGCTGACGAGTTCGACGCCGGTCTGCACCTGGGTGGAGGAGGCGGCAATGATCTTCTTGATCTCGCGGGCGGCATCGGCCGAACGCTGGGCGAGTTCGCGCACTTCCTGGGCGACGACCGCAAAGCCGCGGCCCGCCTCGCCGGCGCGTGCGGCCTCGACACCCGCATTGAGCGCCAGGAGGTTGGTCTGGAAGGCGATATCGTCGATCACAGAAATGAACCGGGAGATTTCCCCGGACGACCGCTGGATGTCGCCCATCGCCGTCACCGCCGAATTGACCACCTCGCCGGAGGAGTTGGCGAGAGCCAGCGCCTCGGTGGTGACGGTGGAGGCCGCGCGGGTCCGTTCCGCGGTCGAGGTGACGCTCTCCGACAGTTCGTGCAGCGCTGCCGAGCTCTCCTCGATGGAGGCGGCCTGCTGTTCCGTGCGCTGGGCCAACCGCTCGGAGCTTTCCTTCAGCGTTTCGGTGAAGGCGAGGATCTGCTCGGACGCCTCACGCACTTCGGCGATCGACCCGCGCAGCGTCTCCACCGACTGGTTGTAGTCGGCTCCCATCTCGTCGAAACGACCGGGCAGCCCCGCGGGCAGACGGCTGGCGAGATCGCCGTCGGCGAGCTTGCGGAGAATGTTGCCGATCTTGTCGAGCGCCTGCGCCTGATCGCGTTCGGCCGCGAGACGGGCGTCCTCGGCTTCCTGGCGCTTCTTCTGAAGTTCCTCGAGATAGACGCTGATCGCGAAGTCCATGTCGAGGAGCGCCGACTTGACGACGACCGAGATGTCCTCGGCGAGTTCGGAGGACTTGCCGCGACCGAAGGCACCGGGCCAGCGGCGCTTGACGATCCCGTGGACGAGCTGCTCGATGATGAGTGCATAGCCGCCGATGTACCAGCGCGGCTCGAGGCCGATCTTGGCGTGTACCTTGCCGATGGTCGTCACGCCGTTGACGTAGCTGTCGTCGAAGCGACCTTCGGTGACGTTGCTCCAGTGGGTCGACTGGCGCTTCTTGGCCGACTTCATGTGGTCCGCACCGGAGAAGAATCTCGAAACTTCAGGGACCTGCGCGACCTTGGCATAGAAGACGTCGAGACCCTCACCGATCGCCTCTTCCACCACCGGCTTCAGGCTCTTGAGGCGTTCCCTCTGCTCTCCGTTCAGCCCGAGAAACTCGGTACGTTCATCGATGCTGCTTGCAGGTGCGCTCTCGCCAGTCATGTTGGAAATCCTAATAATGATACACTCCCAGCCTTTATCGACCGCAATTGGTTAACCCAGAACAACTTCCGCATGATCATTTTTCACTTATACAATTGGATGATCGCCCGGCGACGAGCGGCTTGCGGCACAATCACATCAGCGTGAGCCGAGCCGTGTTCCTGTTTTGATCTGTATTTGCCGGCCGAATCTGCTAAGAGGTCCGGATGAACGACCAAGACGCTGCCTCCCAGACCATCCTGTTTCACCTCGGCGCGATGCCTGTCACGCTGCCGGGTCTGCTGCTCGCCACACTGGGTCTGGTGGCCCTGGTGGTCTTGCTGACGTCTCTTCTGCTGGCACGGGCCGCGCGCCGGCGGGCGGAAGCGGAGAAGGCTGCGGCGGAGCGGGCACAGCAGGCCGAGAGCCGGCTTGCCGACATTCTCAGGGCGCAGTCGGAACTGCAGGGCCGGATGGGCGCGATGGCGGAAATGTTCGGCACCCGCCAGGCGGAGTTCAACCAGGCGATCAACCAGCGCATCGACGGCATGACGCAACGCATCGGCACGACGCTGAGCGAGCAGACCAAGTCGACCCACGAGAACCTCGCCAAGCTGCAGGAGCGGCTGGCGGTGATCGATACGGCGCAGAACAACATCCAGACGCTGGCGCGCGACGTGGTCGGGCTGCAGGCGATCCTGTCGAACAAGCAGACCCGCGGCGCCTTCGGACAGTCCCGGATGGAGACGATCGTCAAGGACGGCCTGCCCTTCGGGGCCTACGCGTTCCAGCGCACGCTGTCGAACGGCAACCGCCCGGACTGCACCATCGCCATGCCGAACGGCGCGCCGGATCTCGTCATCGACGCGAAGTTCCCGCTCGAGGCCTGGAACGCCATGCGCGAAGTGGAAGCGGGGGACACCGCCGGTCTGAGCCAGGCCACGCAACGCTTCCGCCGCGACATGGAGGTGCATATCCGGGACATCTCGGAGAAGTATCTCATCGTCGGCGAAACGCAGGATACGGCCTTCCTGTTCGTGCCGTCGGAATCGATTTTCGCGGAAATCCACGAGAACTTCGAGGGTATCGTTCAGCGGGCGCACCGGGCGCGGGTGGTGATCGTCTCGCCGTCGCTCCTGATGCTGTCCGTGCAGGTGGTCCAGGCGCTCCTCAAGGATGCGCGCATGCGCGAGCAGGCACACCTGATTCAGGGCGAAGTCTTGCGGCTGATGGAGGATCTGTCCCGCCTGGACGACCGGGTGCGCAAGCTGCAGACCCATTTCGGCCAGGCGCAGAAGGATATCGACCAGATCCTGACCTCGACCGACAAGCTGACCAAGCGCGGCAACAAGATCGAGATGCTGGAATTCGAGGCGAGCCCGCGCGAGAGCGAACGCCCGCGACACGCGGACGACCCCGAGGACCGCAGCGGCAAGCTGCGCCTGCGCGTCGTCGACGAGGACTAGGGCCTACAAGCGGTTGAGCCGCTCGATGAAGAGATCGAAGAAACCATCGTCGTCGACATCCTTGATGACGAGCGCATTCTTCTTCCGGTCGGTGACGTGCCACCAGTCGATCACCGTCATGCCGAGCGTGAGTTCCGAGCCGGTCTCGATCTCGACATTGCACTCGCGGCCGGAGAAGAGCTCCGGGTCGAGCAGATAGGCGATCACGGTCGGATCGTGCAGCGGACCACCGTCGGTGCCGTATTTGCGCTCGTCGAAACGTTCGAAATATTCCAGCATGTCGGCCATGATCCCGGCGGGCCTGCCGCCGCCGGCGCGCAGGCGGGCGACGCGGTCCTGCCGGGTGAGCGCCTTGTGGGTGACGTCGAGCGGCATCATGGTGATCGGCACGCCGGAGGCGAAGACGATCTTCGCGGCATCCGGATCCACATAGATGTTGAATTCGGCAGCAGGCGTGATGTTGCCGCCCTCGAAGAACCCGCCACCCATCATGACGATTGCCGCGATCCGGCCGGCGATGTCGGGCGCCTTCTCGAGCGCCATGGCGATGTTGGTGAGCGGGCCGAGCGGGCACAGGGTTACCGTGCCCGTCTCCTCCCGGCGAAGCGTTTCGATGATGAAGTCGACGGCATGCCCCTCGGCGAGCGGCACCGGCGGCTCGTAGAGCTCGACGCCGTCGATACCGGTCTTGCCATGGACCTCCTCCGCGGTGACGAGTTCGCGGTTCATGGGGCGATCAGCCCCGCCATAGACCTGGATGTCGCTGCGGCCGCAGATATCGAGGATCAGACGCGCGTTACGGCTGGTCAGCGCGAGCGGTACGTTTCCCGCTACCGCTGTCAGACCGAGCACCTCGAGTTCGGGACTTGCAACGGCGAGCATAATGGCGCCGGCGTCGTCCTGCCCCGGGTCGGTGTCGATGATGATCTTGCGGGCGGTCATAAGCTATCCTCGGTCACGGAAGTGTGTGGTGCCGGGCGACCGTAAGTCGCGCCGGATGGGGCGGCAAGTCCTTGCAGCCGTCCATGCCTACCCCCATATTCACACCGTCAGGGTGCCACAAGGGCCCGACACCGAATGTCGCTTGAAAGAGGACAGACTATGACCCGCATGACCCCGTTTTCGAGTCCGCTGCTGCTCGGTTTCGACACGATCGAGAAATCGCTTGAGCGCATCGCCAAGGGCTCGGAAGGCTACCCGCCGTACAATATCGAGCGCATTCGCGCCCATGCCGACGGCGATCCCGCCGAACGCCTGCGCATCACGCTCGCCGTGGCCGGCTTCACCGAGAGCGATCTCGATGTGACGACCGAGGAAAACCAGCTCATCATCCGCGGCCGCCAGAGCGAGCCGGAGGGCCGGGATTACCTCTATCGCGGCATCGCCGCGCGCCAGTTCCAGCGCACTTTCGTGCTTGCCGACGGCATGCAGGTGGTGGGCGCGGAACTGAAGAACGGCCTCCTCGCCGTCGATCTCATCCGTCCCGAGCCTGAACGGATGGTGCGGAAAATTAACATTTCCGTCGGAGATTAATTCGAACGGTGAGCCCAGTAATGCGTTTCTCATCCTCCAAGGAGGCTAAATCGATGTTTGCCAAAACCGTTAACACACCTTCGCTGACCGAGACTGAACTGGCCGCACTGGGCGCCGGAGAAGTCGGCTACATCCGCGAAATGACGTCGGAAGAAGTCAACGAGCGCTTCCCGTCCGCCCCGCAGCTCGACCCCGGGCTTCAGCTCTGGGCGCTGTTCGGAGCCGACGGCACGCCGATCCTGCTGACCGACGACAAGTCCAGCACCTTCTACCGTGCCGCCGAAGACGAACTGAAGACCGTCAGCCTGCACTGACCGGCAAGAACCGGAGCGCGTCGTAACCGACGCGTCTTCGCTTCGCTTGGATCGCGAAGACTGTCGTTTGCGCTCGATCGATTAAGGAGATCAGGCGGCGTTTGACGCCTGGGAGTCGGACAGGAAGGCGTAGAGCGAAGCCGCGTCGTCGGTCGCGCGCATCTTCTCCACCAGATCACTGTCGCGCATCACGCGGGCGATCCGCGAGAGCGCCTTGAGATGATCGGCGCCCGCCCCTTCCGGAGCGAGCAGCAGAACCACGAGATCGACGGGCTCGTCGTCGAGCGCCTCGAAATTCACGGGCTGATCGAGGCGCGCAAAGACACCGACGATATGATCGAGGTGCGGCATCTTGCCATGCGGAATGGCGATGCCGTTGCCGACTCCGGTCGAGCCGAGACGCTCGCGCTGGAGAATCACGTCAAAGATCTCCCGCTCGGGCAACCCGGTCAGGGCCGCCGCCTTCGCAGACATTTCCTGCAGAAGCTGCTTTTTGGAGTTTGCCTTGAGTGCCGGCAGAACAGCGTTCTGCGCGATCAGGTCAGCAAGCGCCATGAGTCTTACCCTCGTTGTCCAGCCCCTTCGGGGGTGTGGCATCCGTCTATCCGTCAGCCGCCGGTTGCCCGGCGGCGATCCGGCTACTGCGATTTGATGCTACCGGCGTCGATCCAGCCGATATTTCCGTCGTTGCGCCGGTAGACCACGTTGAGCGCGTCATTGCCGGCATTCTTGAACATCAGCACACGTTCGTCGGTCATGTCGAGCGCCATCACGGCGCTCGCTACCGACATCGTGCCGATCTGCCGGGTGCTCTCGGCGATGATCGCCGGCGCGTAGTCTTCCGGAACTTCCTCGTTGTCTTCCAGTTCCGCCTCGACGACGGAATATGCAATCTCGTGCCCGTTGTGGGTGTGGGCGTGGTGATCCTTGAGGCGACGCTTGTAGCGCCGCAGACGCTTCTCGACCTTGGCCGCCGCGCTGTCGAAGGCCGGCTGCGGGTCCTGTGACTCGCCGGTGGCGTGCAGGACGACCCCGGTATCGAGATGGACGCGGCAATCAGCCGAAAAACGCGAACCGGACTTCTCGACGATCACCTGGGCGGAGTAACCGCCGTCGAAATATTTCCGGACCGCCTCGTCGATGTGATCCTCGATCCTGACCCTGAAAGCCTCCCCGACTTCCATCTGCTTGCCCGAAACACGCACGTTCATGGATGAACCCTTCTTTTTCTGATTTGGGTGCTCATTCTATGCCAACCCCAACCGCGTTCCAAGCAGTTGACGCGGAGAATGGAGGCATTTTCCAGTTCGGCGCTCATGTCGGGCTTGTCGCAGGCATCCTCTGGCCAGCGCGGCCCGGCTTCTACGCGCCATGCGGGTCCCTGTCAAGTTTGGCACAAATCTTGCGTTGAAAAATGAGCCTTTTCAGTAGCTTCAGCCGACCGCGGCCTTGGCCCTGGCACGCTTCTCCCGGCGCCTTTGCACCGAAGAGGGGATCGACATGGCCTCGCGATACTTCGCGACCGTCCGTCGCGCAATGGCGATTCCACCCTTCTTGAGAAGGTCCACAAGATCATCGTCGGAGAGCACCGCATGGGCGTCTTCCTGCTCGATCAATGTGCGGATCCTGTGGCGGACGGATTCCGCCGAGTGCGTTTCACCGTCGTCGCCGGACGACCCGATAGAGACGGTGAAGAAATATTTCAGCTCGAAGACGCCGCGCGGGGTGAGCATGAACTTGTTCGAGGTCACCCGGCTGACGGTGGATTCATGCATGCCGATCGCCTCCGCCACCGCCTTGAGATTGAGCGGGCGGAGATGATCGACACCGTGCAGGAAGAAGGCATCCTGGCGTTTGACGATCTCGCTGGCGACCTTGACGATGGTGCGGGCGCGCTGGTCGAGCGAGCGGGTGAGCCAGTTCGCCGTCTGCAGGCATTCGTTGAGAAAGTCACGCCCCTCGCCGGTTTTCGGCAGCTTCTCGGAGACCTTGGCGCAATAGGTCTGGTTGACCAGCACCCTCGGCAGCGTGTCGGGATTGAGCTCGACCAGCCAGCCGCCGTCGGCGGCCTGGCGGATGAGGACATCGGGAACGATGATCTCGCTCGATGTGGAATCGAAGCGGGTACCCGGCTTCGGGTCGAGCGCGCGGATCTCGGCGAGCATCTGCAGGAGATCCTCCTCGTCGACGCGGCAAATGCGTCCGAGCGACTGGAAATCGCGGCGGGCCAGGAGATCGAGATGGTCGAGAAGCGCCGCCATGGCCGGATCGAGCCGGTCCTTGCGTTCGAGCTGGATGGCGAGGCATTCCGAAAGCGAGCGGGCGAAGATGCCGGCGGGATCGAAGCGGCGCATGCGTGCGAGAACGCCCTCGACCCGCTCGATACCGGCGCCAAGGCGCAGCGCAACCTCACGGGTGTCGCCTTGGAAATAGCCGGCGGGGTCGAGATGATCGGCGAGTTCATGGGCCACGGCGCGCTCGGCCGGTTTGGTGAAGGCAAAGGAAATCTGTTCGGCGACGTGGTCGCGCAGCGTCAGCGGCGCTGCGGCGAAATCGTCGATATCGACACTCTCGCCCAGGGAGCTGCCGGCGCCGGGCATGGATTTCCAGCTGCCGGCGAGTTCGGGCGCGTCGGGGCGGGCTTCGCCATGATCGTCCTGATAGACGTTCTCGTAATCGGAATCGATCGATTCGACCATTCGCTCTACGGCAGTGTCCGGCTTCTCCGACGCGTCGGACACGACCGGCTCCGGCGCCTGGCCCTGTTCGGCATCACCGCTTTCGCCAACGAGCTCGAGCAGAGGGTTGCGCTCGACTTCCTGCTCGATGAATTGATGGAGTTCGGCATGATTGAACTGCAACAGCCGGATCGACTGCATCAGTTGCGGCGTCATGACCAGAGACTGGCTCTGACGCATCTGCAGTTTCACGGATAAGGACATCCGACGCACTACTCCCCGTACCCGGTCCTCCGCCGCTCTGATGGTCGGCTTGGAGTCCTCACAAACCGGACCACCCCCGCTGGCGTCAGCCAAGGTCCGGTTGGCCCGAGAATTGCTTGTTTCCCCTCTCAGGTCAAGTAGGCGGCAGTGCGTGCCGAAATATTAGTCAAAGCGAGAACTGTTCACCCAGATAAAGCTTCCGAACGTCGGGGTTGGCGACAATTTCGGCAGGACGACCGTGTGTGAGCACCTGGCCGGCATGGATGATGTAGGCGCGGTCGATGAGACCGAGGGTCTCACGGACGTTGTGATCGGTGATCAGAACGCCGATGCCGCGCCGCGTCAAGTGCCTGACGAGGTTCTGGATGTCGGCGACGGCGATCGGGTCGACGCCGGCGAAGGGTTCGTCGAGCAGCATGAAGGTGGGATCGGAGGCCAGCGCCCGGGCGATTTCGAGCCGGCGCCGCTCACCACCCGACAGTGCGATGGAAGCCGCCTTGCGCAAATGCGCGATGTGGAACTCGTCGAGCAGTTCATCGAGCTTTCGCTCCTGCTTGGCCTTGTCGGGCTCAACCACTTCGAGGACAGCGCGGATGTTCTGCTCGACCGACAGCCCCCGGAAGATAGAGGCTTCCTGCGGCAGGTAGCCGACGCCGAGGCGCGAGCGGCGGTACATGGGCAGCCGGGTGACGTCGTTGCCGTCGATCTCGATAGCGCCGGCATCGACGGGGACCAGACCGGTGATCATGTAGAAGCAGGTGGTCTTGCCTGCGCCGTTGGGACCGAGCAGGCCGACGGCCTCACCGCGCCGCACACCGATCGACACGCCGTCGACCACGCGCCGGGTCTTGTAGCTCTTGACCAGATTGCGCGCGATCAGGGTGCCCTTGTAGCGGGTTTCCGCGACGCGTTCCGGCGGCTCCTTGACACCGCGGCGCGGCATGAGCCGGTTCATTCCAAATTTCATCTTGCCTACTGACTCGGTCGCGACTTGGGGTCGAGCTGGATGCGCACGCGCCCGCCGCAGCTCTCGAGCTTGGCCTCGCTGGAGCCCATGTTGACCGTCAGGCGGCAGCCGATGAAGATATTGTCACCTTGGGTGAGCACGACCTTCTCGCCTTCCAGAACCGCGGTCTCGCGGGCCATGTTGAAGGTGCCCTTGTCGGCGGAAGCCGTCTGGGTCGCGGTGCGCAGCAGCACCTTGTTGGACACGTCGATGCTCTCGATGTCGCCGCCGCCCGACGTCATGCCGCCGCCGCCATTTTTGTAGTGGACCACCATGACGCCCGACTGCAGCGTGGTGTCGCCCTGGCTGACCTTGACGTTGCCGGTGAAGATGGCACGCTTTTCCGCCTCCTTGATCTCCAGCTTGTCGCTCTCGATCTGGATCGGCTGGTCATTGGCAATCGCCAGGCCCGGCATTTTCGTCTTGGTTTCCTGTGCCGAAGCCGTGGCTACTCCCGCCAAGGCCGTGACCATCATAGCCGTGGCGAAGGCCGCGGCAGTTGCAGTTTGTTTCCAGGCCATGTCAGTCCGCCGTTCCGGTTGTCTTGGTCTTGTCGACCGCCTTGGGATCGATCGTCATCCGTACGCGGTTTTCGAGAATAATGGTATTGCCCTTGTCCGTCATCCGCATGGACTGCGCATCCACGGTGCCCTCCGGCAGCTTGATGTTGACGGGCTTGTCGGAGTGCATGGCGCCGGCATTGATGTCGATATCGGCGCCCTGAAGGCTCGCCTTCATGCCCGAACTCGTGGTTACGGTGAAGGGCTTGTCGAAGACCATCGTTTCCGCGGTCCTGTCGAAGATGCCACTCTCGGCTTCGAGCTTCGCAGTCAGATCGGCCGAGACCGGAACGTCCGCGGAAATGGTGCGCAGTTCGATCACATCGGGATTGGTCAGGTCCTGCATCGCCCGCTCGGCTTTCAACTCGTAATTCTGGTTGTTGGCGTTCTCGCCGGTCAGGATCGGTCGGTGCATGACCAGCTTGCCATCCTCGATCGAGGTGGAGGCAACGATGACGCCGTCGGGGACCAGCGAGGAGACCCAGGAGACGGCGAAGAAGACGAGGATGAGCGATGCCGCGGCGGCCGGCAGCAGGATCTTCAGCCGGCGCACCACACGCGAATGCCGAAGCGCACGCCTGTACTCGCGCTCGGATCGGCTCTCACGGCTGCCCCTGTCCAGGGGTGTATGCATTGCGGCTGCGTCCATGTGTCTTTCATCGGGGGCCGGACGGAATTTTCAACTCGAATTTACCCTCAATATGGTGTTTTTACGGTAAACGCCAACACGAAGGCCCGCCGCGCGACGGCGACTGCCCCAAACCCGTCTCCGGGAGGACACCGCACATGGATGCCGATCAGCTTATCGACCGACGCCGGCTGAGACGCAAACTCGGCTTCTGGCGCGCCGTGGCAATCGTCATCGTGCTCGTCGCAATCGGCATAATTATCTATGCCGCGACACCGGACCAGCGCGGCGCCGACCACATCGCCCGCATCGACATCGCCGGCGTGATCACCGACGACGCACGGCTGGTCGAGACGATCGAGGAGGCCGCCGGGGCCGACACGGTCAAGGCGATCGTCGTGTCGGTCTCGTCGCCGGGCGGCACCACCTATGGCGGGGAACAGCTGCGCAAGGCGCTGCTGGACGCGCGGAAGAAAAAGCCGGTCGTCGCCGACGTGCGCACGCTCGCCGCCTCCGCCGGTTACATGATCGCCGCCTCGACGGACCACATCGTGGCCGGCGAGACATCGATCGTCGGCTCCATCGGCGTGATCTTCCAGTACCCGCAAGTGGGCGAGCTGATGGACAAGATCGGCGTCAGCATGAACGAGATCAAATCCTCGCCGCTGAAGGCCGAGCCTTCGCCCTTCCATCCCGCAAGTCCCGAGGCGGAGGCGATGATCCGCTCGATGGTGCTCGACAGCTATGACTGGTTCGTAGACCTGGTGGCGCAGGAGCGCAATATGGACCGGCAGAGGGCGCTCAGCCTGTCGGACGGCTCGATCTTCACCGGCCGGCAGGGGCTTGGCAACGGACTGGTCGACGACCTCGGCGGCGAGACGGAGATCCGCGCCTATCTGAAAGAACGTGGGGTTGACGACACGCTCGACATGCTGGAGTGGAAGCCGCGCCGCGAACAGACCGGCGGCCTCCTGCCGTCGATCGTCGGCAGGGCCGTCGAGCAGGTGACCGGCAGCCCGGTTTCGCTGAGCGAGGAGATCCGGCAGCTCGGCGGGGGCAAGTTGTTCCTTGACGGTCTGCTATCGCTTTGGCAGGCTGGAAGAAATTCGCCATAAAGGTCGAGGGAGGCCCCTAATGATCAAGTCCGAACTGGTCCAGGCGGTGGCGGCACGCAACCCCCACCTGTACCATCGCGACGTCGAGAACATCGTCAACGCCGTGCTGGACGAGATCACCGACGCACTTGCAGAGGGCAACCGGGTCGAACTTCGCGGTTTTGGCGCCTTTTCCGTCAAGAACCGTCCGCCGCGTTCGGGCCGCAACCCGCGCACCGGCGAACCTGTCTTCGTCGAGGAAAAGTGGGTGCCGTTCTTCAAGACCGGCAAGGAATTGCGCGAGCGCCTCAATCCTGACGGCGAGGACTGATACCACAGACCCGTCTTGGGGTGGCAGCTTTCAGTCCACAGCGGGAACCCGCCCGCATGTTCGTCATTTGTAGAGAGATCATGGTCAAGCGCATCATCAGCCTTCTCATCCTGGTTCCGGTCGCCATCGTGCTGATCGTGCTGTCGGTCGCCAACCGCCAGACTGTGACGCTGGCGCTCAATCCGTTCGATCCGGGCGATCAGGTGCTGTCGATCGACCTGCCCTTCTTCGTCTTTCTGTTCGCAGCCCTCATCCTCGGCCTGATCGTCGGCTCGGTAGCCACCTGGCTCACCCAGGGCAAGCATCGCGCCCGCGCCCGCTCCTCGAAGAAGGAAGCGGTCAAGTGGCACAAGGAAGCCGACCGGCTGAAGGCCGACACGGAGCCCAAGGACGACAGGCCGGGCCTGCCGGCGCTCGGCAATTCGGGCCGCTGAGGCTTCTTACTCCGAAATTTTGGAGATGACCGGCGCGATCAGGCGGTTTCCTGCTCGCTTTTCTCGCCGGTGATGACTTCGTTGAGATTGGCGAAGAACTGCGAGGCGAGTTTTTTCGATGTCGAATCGATAAGGCGCGAGCCCATCTGGGCCAGCTTGCCGCCGACCTGGGCGGTCACCTCATAATTGAGGATGGTGATATCGCCCTCTTCCTCGAGCTTGACGTCGGCGCCGCCCTTGGCGAAGCCCGCGATCCCGCCCTTGCCTTCACCGACGATCGTGTAGCTCTTCGGCGCGACGATATTCTCGAGCGTGACGTGGCCCTTGAAGTTGGCGGAGACCGGGCCGACCTTCACCTTGACCGTGGCCGTCATCTCGTTGTCGGAAATCTTCTCGAGCTCCTGGCAGCCGGGAATGCACTGGCGCAGGACATCCGGATCGTTCAGCGCTTCCCAGACCTTCTCGCGGGGTGCTGCGATTTCCTCTTTGCCCATCATTTCCATTGCGCGGTCTCCCTGTCGTTCGTTCGGGTTGGTGCCCGTTGTCGTTCCCTGCTTCCGCCAAATCACGCTTTGCCAAGCGTTCGGCGGATTGCTATGTGCTCTCACACATAATCGTTTGGCATTATGGATCAAGTTCAATCGGGATCGACAGCGCGTGGCAGGCAGGAAGCGGGACAAGGCAGGACGACCGGGCGACCGGAAGGGCGCTCCCGCGAGCCCGCGCGGCGGACCGCGACAGGCCAAGCCGGCGTCGATGAACCGTGAGCGCAACGCGGGTCGCGCGGCGAAGGTGAAACCTCATCAGCCGGAAGCCGCCACGCCTGCACCGCAGCTCGTGGACAGGCCGCTGACCAGGCACACCGGCGCCCTGCCCGCCGAGCGCATTCCCCTCATCCTCGAAACCGAGAGCGATCCTGGCTACCAGCTTCTGGATTCGGGGGCCGGCGAAAAACTCGAACGCTACGGCCCGATGCGGATCGTCCGGCCCGAGGCGCAGGCGCTCTGGCCGCGACGGCTGAAGCCGGGCGAGTGGGATGCGGCGGACGCGGTATTTACCGGCGACACCGAGGAAGACGGGCTGGGGCGCTGGGCTTTCCCCAAGACGCCGCTCGGCGAGACCTGGCCGATGCGGCTGATGGATGTCGATTTCCACGGTCGGCTGACCTCGTTCCGACATGTCGGCGTGTTTCCCGAACAGCTGGCCCACTGGCGCTTCATGGTCCAGCAGATCGAGGCGCGGAAGGGCGCGCCGGCGAAGGTACTCAACCTGTTCGGCTATACCGGCGTCGCCTCGCTGATCGCGGCCGCGGCGGGCGCGGAAGTGACCCATGTGGATGCATCGAAGAAGGCGATCGGCTGGGCGCGCGAGAACCAGGCGCTGGCCGGGCTCGAGAAGAAACCGGTCCGCTGGATCTGCGACGACGCCATGAAGTTCCTGCTGCGCGAGGAAAAGCGGGGCAACAGCTACGATCTCATCCTCACCGATCCGCCGAAGTTCGGGCGCGGGCCGAGCGGCGAGGTCTGGCAGTTGTTCGATCACCTGCCGCTGATGCTCGATGTCTGCCGCGCGGTGCTGTCGAAAAAACCGATCGGTCTGGTGCTTACCGCCTATTCGATCCGGGCCTCGTTCTACTCGATCCACGAACTGATGCGCGAGACCATGCGCGGCGCCGGCGGCCGGGTGGAATCGGGCGAACTCATCATCCGCGAGACGGGCGGCGACGCTTCCGAGGCGCGCGCGCTCTCGACCTCGCTGTTCAGCCGGTGGCTTCCCCATGAATGACAGACGTCCCGCAACCCGTGTCGGGCAGGTAAAAGAGGTCACGAGCCTCTCCAATCCGATCATCAAGGATATCCGTGCGCTCTCGCAGAAGAAGAACCGCGACGAGAGCGGCACCTTCCTCGCCGAGGGGCTGAAGCTCGTCATCGACGCCTTCGAGCAGGGCTGGAACATCCGCACGCTGATCTATGCCAAGGCGGCGCGCGGCAAGCAGATCGTCGAGGAAGTCGCCGCCAAGACGGTGGCGCGCGGCGGGCTGGTGCTGGAAGTCAGCGAGAAGGTTCTGACCGCGATCACCCGGCGCGACAACCCGCAGTCCGTGATCGCCGTCTTCGAGCAGAAACTGACCCCGCTGTCCGCGATCCGACCGGCCGAGGGCGAGACCTGGGTGGCGCTCGACCGTGTCCGCGATCCGGGCAATCTCGGCACCATCATCCGCACCGCCGACGCGGCCGGTGCCTCGGGCATTATCCTGATCGGCGAGACAGTCGATCCGTTCTCGATGGAAGCCGTGCGCGCCACCATGGGCTCGGTCTTCTCGGTGCCGCTGGCCAAAACTGGCGTCGCCGATTTCCTCGCCTGGAAGGGCAAGGCGGGCGCGAGCGTCATCGGCACGCATCTGAAGGGCTCGGTCGATTACCGCACCATCGACTACAAGCAGAAGCCCACCGTCATCCTGATGGGCAACGAACAGGCGGGCCTGCCCGACGAACTGGCCGAAGGCTGCGACCGGCTGGCGCGCATCCCTCAGGCGGGACGGGCGGATTCGCTCAATCTCGCGGTCGCCACCGGCGTGATGCTCTTCGAGGCGCGCCGGCACCTGCTCTCCTTCGACGAGCCGGCCGAATGAGCGGCTCCGTGGTTGCCCGCTGGCCGGGTTTCTTCGCCGGGCTGGTCGCTGCCGTGGGGCTCGACCAGTTCGTCAAGTATCTCGTCGAGACCGGACTGCCGATGCACGAGCGGGTGGACCTGATCCCGTTCCTGTCGCTGTTCCGGACCTACAATGAGGGGATCGCCTTCTCCATGCTGGCCGGCATGGGCGATACCGGGCTTGCCATCATCGCCGCAGTCGTCATCGTCTTCGTGCTCTATCTGCGCGCCCGCACCGAACCTCACCGGCATTTCGCCCACTGGGGCTACTGCATCATCATCGGCGGGGCGATCGGCAACCTGATCGATCGCGTCTGGCACGGCTACGTCATCGACTATATCCTGTTTCACACCGAGAACTGGTCGTTCGCGGTATTCAATCTCGCGGACGCCTTCATCTCGGTGGGCGCCGCCTTCGTCGTCCTCGACGAGTTTCTCGACTGGCGCGCGACGCGCAACAGGCGCGGCTCCGGCGACACATAATCCCCCGCCACGAGCGGGGTCCATCAGGGAGGTTCATCATGAAAGACCGTTTCAACGGCATCCTGCTCACCCGCAACGAGGCCAAGGAAATGAGCGTCGAGCGGAAAGAGCTCGGCCTCGACGACCTGATGGAGGGCGACGTGGTCGTCCGCGTCGACTGGACCACCGTCAACTACAAGGACGGACTGGCGATCACCGGCAAGGCGCCGGTGGTGCGGCGCTGGCCGATGGTGCCCGGTATCGATTGCGCCGGCACGGTGGAGACCTCCGACAACCCCCGCTTCTCCGCCGGCGACCGGGTGATTCTCAACGGCTTCGGCGTCGGCGAGACCCATACCGGTACCTATGCCGAATATGCGCGGCTGAACGGCGACTGGCTGGTCAAGATGCCCGACGGCATCGACGGACGGGCTGCGATGGCGATCGGCACCGCCGGCTATACGGCGATGCTCTCCGTGATGGCGCTCGAACGCCACGGCCTGACGCCGGACCGCGGCCCCGTCGTGGTCACCGGGGCAAACGGCGGCGTCGGCACGGTGGCGATCGCGCTTCTCGGCAAGCTCGGCTACGAGGTGATCGCCTCGACGGGACGCACCGAGGAAGCCGATTTCCTCAAGTCACTGGGCGCGAGCGAGATCATTCACCGCGACGAACTGTCCGGACAGACCAAGCCGCTCGCCAAGGAACGCTGGGCCGGTGGCATCGACGCGGTCGGCAGCCACACGCTGGCCAACGTTTTGTCGATGACCTCCTACGGGGGCGCTATCACCGCCTGCGGGCTGGCGCAGGGCATGGACCTGCCGACCTCGGTCGCCCCCTTCATCCTGCGCGGCGTGTCGCTGCTCGGCATCGATTCGGTTATGGCGCCGCTGGCGCTCAGGCAGGAAGCCTGGGCCCGTCTGGCGCGCGATCTCGATACCGCCAAGCTCGAGGCGCTGACGACCGAGATTGGTTTCCAGGATGTTATCGAGGCGGCCCACGACATCATCGACGGCAGGATTCGCGGCCGCGTCGTGGTCAAAATGGATCACTAATCGCCAATATCCGTAAAATTCGAGCAATCGGCTGAAATCTTTGATTACCCGGCGCATGTTAGTGATCTCGCATGAGCCCGGAACCACACAGAATGCAAAGGGAATTGCTTGCCAATCTGGCCGGTGAAGAACCTGCATTCGAAAGCAGTGTTCCGGCAGTTTCGGATCCCTTCGTCGAAGCGCCGCCGACACCCAGGCGCGCCGCGGGGACATCTGCGCTGCTCATCGTCGGTTCGGCCGCCCTTCTCGCCTGTTCCGCGGCGGTTCTCGCCCTGGAACTTCCGGTCGGCTTCGCTATCGCCGGTGCAGGCCTCGCTGCTGTTGCCTTCGGCAACGCCCTGCTGACCGGGCGGCGCGCCGAACGGGCGCGGCGCAAGGCGGGCGCGAAGCCCGCTCTGCTCCGGAAAAGGAAAAGCGCGCGCCCGGCCACGTCGGAATTCGACCTCGACCGCCGCTGGGAAAGCGGAGAGGGACAGGGGCAGATCGCATCGATGTTCGACGCGCTCGGCGACATGTTCGCAACCATCGGCACGGATGGCGGCGTTACCTCGGCCAACGAAACCTTTCGCGCCGCTACCGGCGAAACCCAGCCGCTCGGCAAGAGCCTCGTCGAGATCGGCATCGTGCCTCTCGACACCGAGACCGGCCGCGAGGTGCGGCTCGGAGAAGGCGAGTGCCAGCGGGTCTGGTCGTGGCGGCAAACGGCATCGCGCGATCCGCAGGGCAAGCTCGTCACCTATGTCATCGGCCGGGAGGTCACCGGCGAGCGCGCCGCGCGCGAACAGTTGGCCGAAGCGAAGGCCAGGGCGGAAGCCGCAAGCACCGCCAAGACCCGGTTCCTCGCCACCGTCAGCCACGAGATCCGCACGCCGCTCAACGGCATACTGGGCATGACCCACCTCTTGAGCCAGACGGAAACGACCGCCGAGCAGGCAGGCTATCTCAAGACCGTGCGCGAGAGCGGCTATTCGCTTCTCCAGCTGATGGAGGATCTGCTCGATACGACCTCCATCGAAGCCGGCCGCTTCCATTTGCGCGAGAACGACTGCAATCCACGCGAGCTGGTGCAGACGACCTGCGAGCTGATGGCCGCGCGGGCGCATGAAAAAGGGATCGAGATCGCCAGCCACGTCGCCTTCGACGTGCCGGAAACCATCGTCAGTGACGCCGGGCGGCTCAAGCAGATTCTGTTCAATCTCATCGGCAACGCCATCAAGTTCACCGACGAGGGCGGCATCCAGATAGAGGTTGACCGCGCCGATGACAGCCTGGTCTTCTCGGTCACCGACACCGGACCCGGCCTCAAGCCCGAGGACCAGCAGCGCATTTTCGGCGAGTTCGAGCGGGCCGACAATTCCACCACGCGCCGCCATGGCGGCGCCGGTCTCGGGCTGACGATTTCCTCGCGCATCGCCCAGGCGCTCGGCGGCAGCATCCGCGTCGACAGCGTAGCCGGTGAAGGAAGTCGGTTCTCCTTCACCATCCCGATCAAGGCGGCCGAATGCGCGGCCGCACCGAACCCCGATCTCGCCGGTCGTCCGCTGAAAGGCAAGAGCATCCTGCTGCTCGCGCCGGTGGGTCCGGTGGCCGAAACGCTGATCCGTTCGATCCGCGAACTGGGTGGTCGCGCCGAACGCGCCGCGGCCCCCGAGACGGTGAAGGCGGCGCTCGTCCGTTTCGGCGGCGACGTGACCGATCTCGTCATCGACCGGCGCATTGCCAGCGAGAACGCAGAATTCGTCGAAGCCACGGCGCACGAGCTCGGCGAGGGTGTCGGCAAGACGGTGCTGATCGCGCCGGAGGACAGCCGTGACCTGAAGCTTTCACCCGCGCTCGCCGCCGGGCGCTGGCTGGTCCGCCCCGTGCGCGCGGTCTCTCTCGTCAACGTGCTCGGTCGCCGCGACGACCGCGACGAGCGCAATCGCGCCTCAAGCGGCATTACCACCCCGACGCTTCTGCGCCCCTCCGACGCGCCGACCTTCGACATTCTTCTGGCGGAGGATAATCCGGTCAACGCGATGATCGTGCGCACCATGCTGGCGCGGCTCGGGCACCGGGTCACCCTGGTCGAAAACGGCCTCGACCTCGTCGACGCGGCGCTGGAGCGTCCGGACGGCAAGTGCCGCTTCGACCTCGTGGTCACCGACATCTCGATGCCCGAACTCGACGGCGAAGAGGCGATCCGGGAAATTCGCTCGGTCGAAGCTGCGGAGAATCTCAGGCGGCTGCCGATCATCGTTCTCAGTGCCGACGGTCAGGCCGAGAAGCGCGATCTGTTGTTGGCCAACGGTGCCGACGGCCATACCGAAAAGCCGGTGGATCCGGAGTGGTTCACACGCCTCGTCAGCGTGACCGCAGCCGAGGGACGCAAGGCGCGCGAGGCCTGATCGGGGCGTCTATTTCGCTGTCCTTCCCGCCCCACAGCGTTGGACAAGTGTCACTCAATTGTCTTAGAATCATGGTTATAGACCGCCATCTGGAACGATGAGGCTGACGGCCATGTCCATTGCGGTAGACCACATCACCAGCGGCGATCTGGCCGCTCTCCCGCCTTTCGCCGGCGAGAAGTCGAAGGTTTTGGGACGGATCGGAAACCTACAGGTTCGCGTCGCACGCGGCGCCCGCGAGATCGAGGCGGCCCAGGCGCTGCGCTACAAGGTCTTCGTCGAGGAGATGGGCGCCCGGCTCCCCGCCGACGCCATGCGGCTCAAGCGCGACTTCGACCGGATCGACGCCTATTGCGATCATCTTCTGGTGCTCGATACGGCCATCGACGGCGACGTCGAGGACCAGATCGTAGGCACCTACCGGCTGCTCACCCAGGACAAGGCCGAGCGCCATGGCGGCTTCTATTCGCAGAGCGAATATGACGTCGAGACGATGATCTCCCGGCATTCCGGCAAGCGCTTCATGGAACTCGGCCGCTCCTGCGTGCTGCCCGACTATCGCACCAAGCGCACGATCGAGCTTCTCTGGCAGGGCAACTGGGCCTATGCGCTGGCCCACGACGTACAGGCGATGTTCGGCTGTGCCTCTTTTCCCGGCAGCAAGGCCTATGCCCACGCCATGGCGCTGAGCTTTCTCGCAGGCATGGCGGCCGCGCCGGACGAATGGACGGTCAAGGCGATGCCCGGACGCGGCGTGTCGATGGACATGATGCCGATCGAGGCGATCCAGCCGCGCGCCGCACTCGCCGCCATGCCGCCGCTGATCAAGGGCTACCTGCGTCTCGGGGCAATGACCTCGAGCGAAGCCGTGGTCGACAACGAATTCGGCACCACCGACATCCTGATCATCCTGCCGGTCGGCCGGATCTCCGAGCGCTATGTGAACCACTACGGCTCCGACGCCGGGCGATTTGCTGCTTGAACGGCTTCAAAAAGCTTTGGGCAAACCCGCCTGTTTCAACGTTTCGTTGGCCGTATGGCGGGATTTGGTTCCAAGATCGACGGTGAAGTAGCGCTTCGTGATCGGGCTGTACCAGATTTCATGGTCGCCCCGCCCCTCGCGGTGGAAGTGGCAACCGGCTTCCGTCAATCACTGCTTGAGCTGTCTGAGGAAACCGGCCATCGAGAATTAAGCCGCCGGATTCGGGATCCGAGCCGTTTGCTCGGCAATGATGTGAATGGGTATTTCGGGCGAATTGAACGTCGAGCCGTTCAACTCCAGAAGATCCTGAATTGCTGCCGTCACCTTCGGCTCGAGCGCTTCCAGCGTTTCGGCTTCGACACTCAGCCCATCGATATCCCTGCTGCTCGCCACCCATACGCGGGCGTCGTCATCCCATTCGGCGCGGACGAAAATCGACAACTGGCTCATCTGCTGACTTTCTTTTTCACAAATCTGGGGCAACCGAGGCTTTTCTTAATATAGCGAACAAGCTGGCTGAATGTCAGTCCTCGGCTAAACTGCCAAAAAAGCCCGGAGAATTGCTCCGGGCTTTTTGCATTTCAGTCGCCGGCAACACGATCAGCCAGTGGCGTTGTAGGCCGCGATCGCGGCCATGTTGACGATGTCGGAGTCCTTGACGCCCATCGAGACGATCTGGACCGACTTGTCGAGGCCGACGAGCAGCGGGCCGATGACGGTGGAGCCGCCGAGTTCCTGCAGCATCTTGGTCGAGATCGAGGCCGAGTGGAACGCCGGCATGACCAGCACGTTGGCCGGCCCCGAGAGCCGGCAGAACGGATACTGCTCCATGACGCGCGCATTGAGCGCCACGTCGGCGGCCATCTCGCCGTCATACTCGAAATCGACCCGGCGCTTGTCGAGGATACGCACCGCCTCGCGGACGCGTTCGGAGCGCTCGCCGGTCGGGTGGCCGAAGGTGGAATAGGCGAGCATCGCAACACGCGGTTCGTAACCGAGGCGGCGGGCCATGCCGGCGGCTTCCTCGGCGATGTCGGCGAGTTCTTCCGATGTCGGCATGTCGATGACGGCGGTGTCTGCGACGAGCACGGTACGGCCGCGGCAGAGCGCCAGCGACACCCCGATCATCCGGTGGCCGGGCTTGACGTCGATGCAGCGGCGGACGTCCTCGAGCGCGGTCGAATAGTTGCGCGTGGTGCCGGTGACCATCGCATCCGCGTCACCGAGCGCCACCATGCAGGCGGCGAAATGGTTGCGGTCGTTGTTGATCAGTCGCAGGCAGTCGCGGTGGAGATAGCCCTTCCGCTGGAGGCGGGCGTAGAGATAGTCCGTATAGGCCTCGACGCGGGTCGAGATGCGGGCGTTGATCAGTTCGATGCCATCACGGTCGAGATCGATCCCGGCGGCGCGCGCGGTTTCACGCACCGGCTCCTCGCGGCCGAGAATGAAGGCCTTGCCGAGCCCCTGGTTCACATAGGCGACGGCCGCACGCATGACCTGTTCCTCCTCGCCCTCGGCGAAGACCATGCGACGCGGATGACGGCGGACCTTTTCGTAGAGGCGCTGCAGCGTCGAGGCGAGCGGGTCGCGGCGGGCGGAGAGTTCGTGCGTGTAAGCATCGAAATTGACGATCGGCCGGGTGGCAACGCCCGAATCCATTGCAGCACGCGCCACAGCCGTCGGGATTGCCGAGATCAGCCGCGGATCGAAGGGGACGGGGATTATGTATTTCGGGCCGAAGCGCGGCCGGTTGCCCTGATAGGCGGCGGCGACGTCGTCAGGGACGTCCTCACGCGCCAGATTGGCGAGCGCTTCGGCGGCAGCAATCTTCATCGCGTCGTTGATGGTGCTCGCACGCACGTCGAGAGCGCCGCGGAAAATATAGGGGAAGCCGAGCACGTTGTTGACCTGGTTGGGGTAGTCCGAGCGGCCGGTCGCCATGATGGCGTCGTCGCGAATGCGCGAGACTTCCTCGGGCGTGATTTCCGGATCCGGGTTGGCCATGGCGAAGATGATCGGGTTCGGCGCCATGCCCGCCACCATCTCCTCGGTCAGCGCGCCCTTGACGGACAGGCCGAAGAAGACGTCGGCGCCGTCGAGCGCTTCCTTCAGCGTGCGCCGGTCGGTGACGACGGCATGCGCCGACTTCCACTGGTTCATGCCCTCGGTGCGGTCCTTGTGGATCACGCCCTTGGTGTCGCACAGGATGATGTTCTGCGGCGCAAACCCCATCGCCTTGATCAGCTCGACGCAGGCGATGGCGGCGGCACCCGCGCCATTGCAGACGAGCTTGGTGGTCTTGAGGTCGCGGCCGGTCAGGTGCAGTGCGTTGATGAGGCCGGCAGCAGCGATGATCGCGGTGCCATGCTGGTCGTCATGGAAGACCGGGATGTCCATGATCTCGCGCAGGCGCTGCTCGATGATGAAGCATTCGGGCGCCTTGATGTCCTCGAGATTGATGCCGCCGAAGGACGGGCCGAGGAAACGCACGCAGTTGATGAATTCCTCGGCGTCTTCCGTGTCGACCTCGAGATCGATGGAATCGACGTCGGCGAAGCGCTTGAAGAGAACCGACTTGCCTTCCATCACCGGCTTGGAGGCGAGCGCGCCGAGATTGCCGAGACCGAGAATGGCCGTACCGTTGGTGATGACCGCCACCATGTTGCCGCGGGTGGTGTAGTCGTAGGCACGGCTCGGGTCCTCGGCGATCGCCTTGACCGGCACAGCCACGCCCGGCGAATAGGCCAGCGACAGGTCGCGCTGGGTCGCCATCGGCTTGGTGGGCGAGATCTCGAATTTGCCCGGCCGTCCGCGCGAGTGAAAATCGAGCGCTTCCTGGTCGGTCACAGCCGTGGTGGAACGGGCGGCCTTGTCGGTGCCTGGCATAGTGTCTCCATCCCTTGTGGGCGACCGTGGAGAATGGTGGACCCGGCGCCTCGTTGATATTGATCCCAATGGTGGTCCTTCGTTAGGGTGCTTGGCAAGTGCTGTAAAGCCATCCCTTGAACAAGACAGGCGCCGTCGCGGACGGAACGCAGACAGGCGAGCGGCCTTGAACGACATCAGCCCCCTCACAGCGAAGACGCTCTCTTCCGCCGAACTGGCGACGGAGGAAAGCCGCGCGTCGGCGACGCCGATGATGGAGCAGTTCATCGAGATCAAGGCGGCCAATCCGGACTCGCTCCTGTTCTACCGGATGGGCGATTTCTACGAACTGTTCTTCGAGGATGCGGTCGACGCCTCCCGGGCGCTAGGCATCACGCTGACCAAGCGCGGCCAGCATCTCGGCCGCGACATCCCGATGTGCGGCGTGCCGGTGCATGCGGCCGACGACTATCTCCAGAAACTGATCTCGCTCGGCTTCCGCGTGGCGGTCTGCGAGCAGGTGGAAGACCCGGCGGAAGCCAAAAAGCGCGGCGGCAAATCCGTCGTCAAACGCGACGTGGTGCGCCTCGTCACGCCCGGCACGCTGACCGAGGAAAAGCTGCTCTCGCCGTCGGAATCCAACCACCTGATGGCGCTCGCCCGGATCAAGGGATCGGACGAGTCGCGTTACGGGCTGGCCTGGATCGACATCTCGACGGGCAGTTTCCGGGTGGCCGAAAGCCGGCAGGCGCGGCTTCTGGCCGACATCATGCGCATCGAGCCGCGCGAGATCGTGCTGCCGGAGCAGATGTTCCACGACCCGGAAGAGCACGCGCTCGTTGACCAGCTCGGCCGCCGCGCCTCGCCGCAGCCGCAGGTGCTGTTCGACAGCGCGACCGCCGAGGGCCGCATTGCGCGCTATTTCGACGTCTCCTCCCTCGACGGGTTCGGGTCGTTCTCGCGCGCCGAACTGGCCGCGGCATCCGCCGCCCTCGCCTATGTCGAGAAGACCCAAATCAACGAGCGGCCGCCGCTCGAACCGCCACAGCGCGAACTCGACGGCGACACGCTGTTTATCGACCCGGCGACCCGCGCCAATCTCGAACTCACCCGCACCTTGTCGGGCGAACGGACGGGCAGCCTTCTCAAGGCGATCGACCGGACGGTCACCGGCGGCGGCGGGCGGAAACTGTCGGAATGGCTGATGTCGCCGCTGACCGATCCGAAGGCGATCGACCGGCGGCTGGAAGCTGTCGGTTGGTTCCTGTCCGAAAGCCGCTTCACCGAAGATCTTCGGACCGCGCTCAGGGGTGTGGCCGACATGCCGCGCGCGCTTTCGCGCCTGGCGCTCAATCGCGGCGGTCCGCGCGATCTCGGTGCGCTTCTCGCCGGCGCCAGCGCTTCGCGGCAGGTGAGGGAATTGTTCGCGGACCAGGACGTGCCGGAGATCGTCGGCGAGGCGCTCGCTGCAATTGCCGGCTTTCCCGCACCCTTCACCGACTTTCTCACCGCCTGCCTCGACGACGAGCTGCCGCTCCTGAAGCGCGACGGCGGCTTCGTCCGGCGCGGCTACAATGCCGAACTCGACGAATTGCGGGCGCTGCGCGACGAATCCCGCCGGGTGATCGCCGGACTGCAGTTGTCCTATGCCGACGAGACCGGCATTCGCTCGCTGAAGATCAAGCACAACAACGTGCTGGGCTATTTCATCGAGGTGACGGCGAACAATGCCGGGCCGCTGACCGAAGGTGAGGCGCGCGCGCGCTTCATCCACCGGCAGACGATGGCGAATGCCATGCGCTTCACCACCACCGAACTGTCGGATCTCGAAACCCGCATCGCCAATGCCGCCGACCAGGCAATGACGATCGAACTGCAGCTCTTCGAGGAGATGGTGCGCGAAGCCGTGTCAGCCGGCACGGCCATCAAGGCGGCGGCGGATGCGCTGTCGGTGCTCGACGTGCTTTCCGCGCTCGCCGAACTCGCCGGTGAACAGGGCTATGTGCGCCCGCATGTGGACGACAGCCTCGATTTCGAGATCGTCGCGGGACGCCATCCGGTGGTGGAACAGGCGCTCAGGCGACAGGCGGAGCAGCCCTTCGTTGCCAACGACTGCAAGCTCTCGCCACCCGACGACAGCCGCGCCGGGGCGATCTGGCTGCTGACCGGCCCGAACATGGGCGGCAAGTCGACCTTCCTCAGGCAGAACGCGCTGATCGCCATCCTCGCGCAGATGGGCTCCTTCGTGCCGGCGGGCTCGGCGCGGATCGGCGTCGTCGACCGGCTGTTCTCGCGCGTGGGCGCATCGGACGATCTGGCGCGCGGGCGCTCGACCTTCATGGTCGAGATGGTGGAGACGGCGGCGATCCTCAATCTCGCCTCGGAACGCTCGCTGGTCATCCTCGACGAGATCGGCCGCGGCACCGCCACCTTCGACGGGCTGTCGATCGCCTGGGCGGCGGTCGAGCATCTGCATGAGGTCAACAAGTCCCGCGCGCTTTTCGCCACGCACTATCACGAGCTCACCGCGCTGTCGGACGCGCTTCACCGGCTGTCGAACGCGACGATGAAGGTGAAGGAGTGGGACGGCGACGTCATCTTCCTGCACGAAGTGGGACCGGGAGCCGCGGACCGCTCCTACGGCATCCAGGTGGCGCGGCTCGCCGGCCTGCCGGATGCGGTGGTCGCCCGCGCCAAGGATGTGCTCACGCAGCTCGAATCGAGCGAGCGGCACAATCCGGCGCTGACGCTCGTCGACGACCTGCCGCTGTTTTCGGCCGAGGTGCGGCGCGAGGAGAAGAAGAAGGCCGCCGGCCCGGCCGGTCCCTCGCCGCTCGACGCGCGACTGGGCGAGATCCATCCCGACGACATGACGCCGCGCGAGGCGCTGGAGATCCTCTATGAACTCAAGCGGCTATCGACCGACGGCAAGTCGAACACCTAGGCCTTCCCCCTGTTTCGCGCCATTTGCAATCGCGGCCGTATCGGCTAGAGCAATTTTGATTTTGACGGAATCGGCAAAATCAAAATGCGTAAATGAGGTCAGTAGATTGCTGAGGCTATCTGTTTGCACCTGACGTGAAACGGTCTAGACCGGGCCAAACGATCACCAGCCACGGAAATTTCATGAGCCAGCTCGACGTTCTGTGTATCGGCAACGCCATTGTCGACATCATCGCCCGCTGCGAGGACGCCTTCCTCGAGGACAACGCCATCATCAAGGGGGCGATGAACCTGATCGACGCCGAGCGCGCCGAACTGCTCTATTCGCGCATGGGGCCGGCGATCGAGACATCGGGCGGAAGCGCGGGCAACACCGCCGCCGGCATTGCCAGCTTCGGCGGCAAGGCCGCCTATTTCGGCAAGGTGGCCGACGACCAGTTAGGCAAGATCTTCACTCACGACATCCGCGCGCAAGGCGTGGCCTTCGACACCAGACCGCTCGAAGAGATGCCGCCGACGGCGCGCTCGATGATCTTCGTCACGCCTGACGGCCAGCGCTCGATGAACACCTATCTCGGTGCCTGCGTCGAGCTCGGCCCGGAAGACGTCGAGGAAGACAAGGTTGCGGCCGCGCAGGTGACCTATTTCGAGGGTTATCTCTGGGATCCGCCGCGCGCCAAGGAAGCGATCCGCAAATGCGCCGAGATCGCCCACGCCAACGGCAAGCGCATGTCGATGACGCTGTCGGATTCCTTCTGCGTCGACCGCTATCGCGGCGAGTTTCTCGATCTCATGCGCTCAGGCACCGTCGACATCGTCTTCGCCAATGCGGCCGAAGCCAAGGCGCTCTACGAGACGGAAGATCTGGAGAAGGCGATCGAGAAGATCGCCCAGGACTGCGCCATCGCCGCCGTCACCTTGTCCGAGCACGGCTCGGTGATCCTGTCGGACGGCGAGCGGGTGGACGTGCCGGCGATCCCGATCAAGGAACTGGTCGACACGACCGGCGCCGGCGATCTCTATGCGGCGGGCTTTCTCTTCGGCCTGACGCAGGGCAAGTCGCTCGAAGCCTGCGGCCGGCTCGGAAGTCTCGCCGCGGGGCTCGTCATCCAGCAGATCGGCCCGCGTCCGCAATCCTCGCTGCAGAAGGCCGCGGCGGAAGCAGGGCTCGTTCAGGGCTGAGTTTTCTTCAGATGATATCGTCCGGGTTGCGGCCCGGACGCGGGCGGTAGGGCGAAAAGGCCCAGCCGTAAGCCAGCGCGCCGCCACGGACCGCGAAGGCCGCCAGCACGCCTATGGCCGAGGCGGCGAGCAGCGGCAGGCCGAGCGCGTCGGCCGCCACGAAGGCGCCGGCGCCGATACCCGCGGCGGTGACATAGATTTCCGGACGCATCAGGACCGAGGGTTCGCCCGCGAGCAGGTCGCGGAGCACACCGCCGAAGGTGGCCGTCAGCATACCCATGACGATCGCCACCGTCATCGATCCGCTCATCGCCAGCCCCTTGGCAGCGCCCATCACCGAATAGGCGGCGAGGCCCGCGGCATCGAGCCAGAGCAGGAGCTTGTAGCGGGATTCGACCAGGTGGGCGGTGAAGTAGACCAGCACCGCGACGGCGGCGCAGACCAGCAAATAGACCGGTTTTCCCACCCAGAAAACCGGGGTCGCGCCCAGCAGAACGTCGCGGACGGAGCCGCCACCGGTGCCGGTGACGGCCGCGAGGAAGATGAAGCCGATCAGGTCGAGCTGCTTGCGCGAGGCGGCGAGCGCACCGGTTGCGGCGAAGACCGCGACGCCGGCGTAATCAAGCCATTCGAGTACCGGCATCGCCCCCTCCCCGGGACATGAACGCCCCCAAAAACGCTTGGGGGATCAGGCGTCCTTTTCGGCCTGCGGATTGGGCGGGCCGGGCTCGACCGGGGTTTCCTTGGGGCCGCCCTTGGCGACACCGACCATGGCCGGACGCAGCACGCGCTCGCCGATGACGAAGCCGGGCTGGACCACCTCGAAGACGGTGTTGTTCGGCACGTCCGGGTTCGGCACCTCGAACATGGCCTGGTGGAAGTTCGGATCGAACTTCTCGCCCTTCGGATTGATCTGCTTCACGCCGTGCTTTTCGAGCGAACCGAGCATGGTGCGCTCGGTCAGTTCGACGCCCTCGTGGAAGGTCTTGAGCTCACCCTCGGCCTTGTCGCTGACCGCATCGAGCG
>CAZEJG010000005.1:0-2358 GCA_964511625.1 uncultured Hoeflea sp. | reverse complement strand
CCCTCGTGGAAGGTCTTGAGCTCACCCTCGGCCTTGTCGCTGACCGCATCGAGCGCGCGACGCAGGTTGTCGGAGACCTGAAGCATGTCGCGGGCAAAGCCGGCGATCGAATAGCTCTTGGCATCGTGGACGTCGCGCGCGGTGCGGCGACGCAGGTTCTCCATCTCGGCAGCCAGGCGCAGATAGCGGTCCTTGAGGTCGGCATTCTCGGCGCGCAGCCTGTCGAGTTCGTCCGTGTCCGCGCCCGCAGCCTCGCCGGCGACCGCTTCTTCGGTCTCGACGGCTTCGGTTTCTGCCTCGGTTTCGCGGTTCTGATCGTCACTCATCATGGTCGTCGTGTCCCGTCATGTCGAAGGAATGGAAAGTTGGACCGGATATCATTGTTCGGACGGCAAAAATCAAGGCCCGGAGCAGCATCCGTACCGTGCGCGGGGTGAAACCGGGGCTAGCGGAGCAGCCGAGAGACCAACTGCGCGGTGTAATCGACCATCGGCACGATACGGGCATAATTGAGCCGTGTCGGGCCGATGATGCCGACGGCGCCGACGATCTGGTCCTCGCCGTCGCGATAGGGTGCGACGATGAGCGAGGAGCCCGACAGCGAGAACAGCTTGTTCTCCGAGCCGATGAAGATGCGCACGCCCGAGCCTTCCTCGGCGAGCGTCATCAGTTCGATCAGGCTTTCCTTGCGCTCGAGTTCGTCGAAAAGAAGCCGCAGGCGTTCGAGTTCCTCGCCGGCCTGAACGTTTTCGAGCAGGTTGCCGCGGCCCCGCACGATCAGACGGGAGTTGGCCTTTTCGCCGCCGGCCCAGATGGCGAGCCCGCGTTCGACGAGATCGCCCGAGAGGTCGTAGAGTTCCTTGCGGAGGTCGGCCTTGAGCTTTTCGAGTTCCTTGCGGCCTTCGCCGATGGTTCGTCCGGCAAGATGGGCGTTGAGGAAATTCGCCGCTTCCGTGAGCTGCGAGGCGGTGACTCCCGCCGGCAATTCCATGATGCGGTTTTCGACCTGGTCGTTCTCGCCCACCAGGATGGCGAGTGCGCGCTGCGGATCGAGACGGATGAACTCGATATGACGGATGGCATGGTCGGCCTTGGCGGCAATCACCAGACCTGCGCCGCGCGACAGACCCGAGAGGATCTGGCTCGCCTCGGTGAGGAAGGTATCAACCGAAGGATTGGCCGCGTTCAGCCGCACCTCGCGGTCGATCGTCTCGCGCATTTCCGGCTGCAGGTCGCCTACCTGCATGAAGGCGTCGACAAAGAAGCGCAGGCCGCGCTGCGTGGGCAGCCGGCCCGCGCTGACATGCGGCGCATAGATCAGTCCCAGATCCTCGAGATCGGCCATCACGTTGCGCACCGAGGCCGGCGAGATCTGCGTCCGGAGCATGCGGGAAAGATTGCGGGAGCCGAGCGGATCACCCGAATCCAGATAGGATTCGACGATATGGCGGAATATCTCCCGGGACCGGTCGTCGAGACCGGAGATCAGATCGGCTGGCGGGATGGAATTGACCGTCATGGCGTGGTGATTTTCCGAAGTTCCTTTCGCACCGCTTGTGGGTGAGCCTGAATATAAGGTGCGATCGCCGCGCGTGGAAGGGGTGACGCGCGGCCTCTCCCAAGGCCCGGTTTTCCTTTGCATGGACTGGCTGCACCCGTTAGAAGCGGCGCCAGACAACAGGAGATTCATATGCGACCTTCCGGCCGGAAAACCGATCAGATGCGCGCCGTCAGCTTCGAGCGCGGCTTTTCCAAACATGCCGAGGGCTCGTGTCTCGTCAAGTTCGGCGACTCCCACGTCCTGTGCACCGCGAGCCTTGAGGAGCGGGTTCCGCCGTGGCTCCGCAACGCCGGCAAGGGCTGGGTGACCGCCGAATACGGCATGCTGCCGCGCGCTACCGGCGAGCGCATGCGCCGCGAGGCCTCGGCCGGCAAGCAGGGTGGACGCACCCAGGAAATCCAGCGGCTGATCGGTCGTTCGCTTCGTGCGGTCGTCGATCTCGAAGCGCTCGGCGAACGCCAGATCAGCGTCGATTGCGACGTTATCCAGGCTGACGGCGGCACCCGCACGGCCTCGATCACCGGCGCCTGGATCGCGCTGTATGATTGCCTGAAATGGATGGAGCAGCGTTCGATGGTCAAGGCCGACAAGGTTCTCAAGGACCACGTCGCCGCCATTTCCTGCGGCATTTTCGCCGGCCAGTCAGTCATCGACCTCGACTATCTCGAGGATTCCGCCGCCGAGACCGATGCCAACTTTGTCATGACCGGCAAGGGCGGGATCGTCGAAATCCAGGGCACGGCCGAGGGCGAACCCTTCAGCCAGGACCAGTTCCTCACCCTCCTCGAACTTGCCCG
>CAZEJG010000004.1:0-198618 GCA_964511625.1 uncultured Hoeflea sp. | reverse complement strand
CGAACTTCCAGGAAGAGCGTTGGAAGACCGACGAAGCGGCCATCAAGAAGGCGCTTGACGAAATGGGTGCGAAGTACGTCTCGACCGACGCGCAGAGCTCCTCGTCCAAGCAGCTCTCCGACGTCGAGAGCCTGATCGCCCAGGGCGTCGACGCCCTCATCATCCTGGCTCAGGACTCGCAGGCCATCGGCCCGGCTGTCCAGTCGGCTGCCGACAACGGCATTCCCGTCGTCGGCTATGACCGCCTGATCGAAGACCCGCGTGCCTTCTACCTGACCTTCGACAACGTCGAAGTCGGTCGCATGCAGGCCCGCGCCGTTCTCGAAGCGGCTCCGGAAGGCAACTACGTCATGATCAAGGGGTCGCCTACCGATCCGAACGCCGACTTCCTTCGCGGCGGCCAGCAGGAAGTGCTGCAGGAAGCTATCGATGCCGGCAAGGTCAAGATCGTCGACGAAGCCTACACCGACGGCTGGCTTCCGGCCAACGCCCAGCGCAACATGGAACAGATCCTGACCGCGCAGAACAACAAGGTCGACGCGGTCGTCGCCTCCAACGACGGCACCGCCGGCGGCGTTGTCGCGGCGCTCACCGCGCAGGGCATGGAAGGCATTCCGGTCTCCGGTCAGGACGGCGACCACGCCGCTCTGAACCGCGTCGCCAAGGGCACCCAGACCGTTTCGGTCTGGAAGGACGCCCGTGACCTCGGCATGGAAGCCGGCAAGATCGCCGTCGAAATGGCGCGCGGTACCGAAATGTCCGGCATTGAAGGCGCAGAAAAGTGGACCTCGCCCGCAGGCACCGAGCTCTGGGCAAAGTTCCTCAAGCCGGTTCCGGTGACCAAGGACAACCTCTCGGCAGTCGTCGATGCTGGCTGGATCAGCAAGGAAGACCTCTGCCAGGGCGTCACCGACGGCCCGGCTCCCTGCAACTAAGTCACGCCTGACAACTGACATCGCACCGCGCCGCTTCATGCGGCGCGGTGTCTATGGGCGATAGCCCCAATAGCCCGATAAAAATGACGGACCTTCCCGATGACCGACGCTGCCAAACCAGCCCGCCCGGCGCAAAAGAAGAACCTGTTCGCACAGCTTGAACTCGATACGCGCCTGCTCGGCATGATCGGCGCCTTCATCATTCTGTGCCTCGGTTTCCACTTCATCACGGACGGGCGCTTCCTTACCTCGCGCAACATCTTCAACCTGACGATCCAGACGGTCAGCGTCGCCATCATGGCGACCGGCATGGTCTTCGTCATCGTGACCCGCAATATCGATCTGTCGGTGGGGTCGCTGCTTGCGACCTGTTCGGCGGTCATGGCGATGACCCAGACCGTGATCACACCGGAATGGCTCGGTCTCGGTCTCAATCATCCCGCCACCGCACCGATCGCTATCGTTCTGGGCATCGCCGTCGGCGTCGGCATCGGCGCGTTCCAGGGCTACATTATCGGGTTCCTCGGAGTGCCGGCCTTCATCGTCACCCTTGGCGGATTGCTGATCTGGCGCAACGTCGCCTGGTATCTCACCAGCGGACAGACGATCGGGCCGCTCGATCGCAATTTCATGGAATTCGGCGGCATCAACGGCACGCTTGGCGAGACCTGGAGCTGGGTCTTCGGCCTCGTCGCCGTGGCATTCGCATTCTATGCGATCTGGCGCAGCCGGGCGAACAAGATCGCCCACGAATTCCCGGTCAAGCCGCTCTGGGCCGAAGCGGTAATCGCGCTCATCACGGCTGTGGTCATCCTCGGCTTCATCGGCATCCTGAACGCCTACGAAGTTCCGAGCCGGCGGCTCGAGCAGCTCTTTGAAGCCCGCGGCGAGGTGATGCCCGACGGCTATACACAGGGCTATGGTCTGCCGATCTCGGTGCTTCTCCTCATCGCGGTGGCGATCGTCATGACCATCGTCGCCCGCCGCACGCGGCTCGGACGCTACATCTTCGCGACCGGCGGCAATCCCGATGCAGCCGAACTCTCCGGCATCAACACCCGCATGCTGACCGTCAAGGTCTTCGCCATCATGGGCGGCCTCTGCGGACTGGCAGCACTCGTCGCATCGGCCCGCCTGACCTTCCACTCCAACGACATCGGCACGCTGGACGAACTGCGCGTCATCGCGGCCGCGGTTATCGGCGGTACAGCGCTTGCGGGAGGCATGGGCACCATTTACGGCGCCATTCTCGGCGCGCTCATCATGCAGTCGCTGCAGTCCGGCATGGCCATGGTCGGCGTCGACGCACCCTTCCAGAACATTGTCGTGGGCGCGGTGCTCGTTATCGCGGTCCTTATCGACACCATCTACCGCATGCGTACGGGGGCAAAGTGATGGCTATAGATCGCAACGGAACACCCCTTGTCGAAATGCGTGACATCTCTATCGCGTTCGGCGGTGTCAGGGCTGTCGACCACGTCTCGGTCGATCTCTATCCCGGTGAGGTTGTGGGCCTGCTCGGCCACAACGGCGCCGGCAAGTCGACCCTGATCAAGTGCCTCTCCGGCGCCTATCAGCAGGACAGTGGCGACATCTATATCAACGGCGAGAAGGCGGTGATCAACAATCCCCGTGACGCTCGCCACTACCACATCGAGACGATCTACCAGACGCTCGCTCTCGCCGATAACCTCGATGCCGCGTCGAACCTCTTTCTCGGGCGCGAGATCGTCGGGCCGACCGGCCTTCTCGACGACAACAAGATGGAAGCCGAGACGCGCCGCGTGATGGAGCGCCTCAACCCCAATTTCAGGAACTTCTCCTCGCCGGTGTCGTCCTATTCGGGTGGCCAGCGGCAGTCGGTGGCCATCGCCCGCGCCGTCTACTTCAACGCCAAGATCCTGATCATGGACGAACCGACGGCTGCTCTCGGCCCGCACGAGACGCAGATGGTCGCCGATCTGGTCCAGGAGCTGAAGCGACAGGGGCTCGGCATCTTCCTGATCGATCACGACGTGCACCAGGTCAAACGCCTCTGCGACCGTGCGAACGTGATGAAGAACGGTCAGCTGGTGGGGACGGCCAATGTCGACGACGTCAGCGCCGACGACCTGCTCGGCATGATCATTGCGGGCAAATGCCCGCCCGGCGCCATTCCCGGACCGGGCGCGGTGAAGGACTAGAAGGACGGGCCCTGCTCGGGCCGCTCAACGACAAGAACTGACAGGGAAGGAAATCACATGGGCACCGGCTTTTTCGGCGACATCGGCAAGATCCCGTTCAAGGGAGCGGACTCCACGGATCCGCTGTCCTACCGCTTCTATGATCCCGACGAGATGGTCATGGGCAAGCGCATGGAGGACCACCTCCGTTTCGCGATCGCCTATTGGCACTCCTTTGCCTGGGAAGGCGGCGACCCCTTCGGCGGCCGCACCTTCGACCGGCCCTGGTATGACGGGGAGATGGACAAGGCCAAACTGAAGGCCGACGTGGCCTTCGAGATGTTCAGCATTCTGGGCGCGCCGTTCTACTGCTTCCACGATGCGGACGTGCGGCCCGAGGGCAAGACCTTTGCCGAAAATACGAAGAACCTCAACGAGATCGTCGACTACTTCGCGAAGAAGCAGGAAGAGACCGGTATCAAGCTCTTGTGGGGCACGGCCAATCTGTTCTCCAACCGCCGCTTCATGAGCGGCGCTTCGACCAACCCCGATCCGGACGTCTTCGCCTACTCGGCCGCCACCATCAAGACCTGCATGGATGCGACCGTGAAGCTCGGTGGCCAGAACTACGTTCTCTGGGGCGGTCGCGAAGGCTACGAGACGCTGCTCAACACCGACATGAGCCGGGAACTCGACCAGATGGCGCGCATGCTGCACATGGTCGTCGACTACAAGCACAAGATCGGCTTCAAGGGGGCGATCCTCGTCGAGCCGAAGCCGCAGGAGCCGACCAAGCACCAGTACGACTACGATGTCGCGACCGTCTACGGCTTCCTCAAGAAGTACGGCCTCGAGAACGAGGTGAAGATGAACATCGAGCAGGGGCACGCGATTCTGGCCGGTCACACCTTCGAGCACGAGCTGGCGCTCGCCTCTGCCCTCGGCATCTTCGGCTCGATCGACATGAACCGCAACGACTACCAGTCCGGCTGGGATACCGACCAGTTCCCGAACAACGTGCCGGAAATGGCACTGGCCTACTATCAGGTCCTTCAGGCGGGTGGCTTCACCACCGGCGGTACCAATTTCGACGCCAAGTTGCGCCGCCAGTCGATCGACCCGCAGGATCTCCTGATCGCCCATATCGGCGGCATGGACTGCTGCGCACGCGGCCTGAAGGCGGCCGCGAAGATGGTCGAAGACGGCGCGCTGCAGAAGCCGCTCGACGAGCGCTATGCCGGCTGGAACGACGCCGAGGCACAGAAGATGCTGAAGGGCGATTACACGCTCGACCAGATCGCCGATAAGGTGGAGCGCGAGAACATCAATCCCGAGCCGCGCTCCGGCCGTCAGGAATATCTCGAGAACATCGTCAACCGCTACGTCTGACGGTCTCTGCTTGGAAAAACAAAAAGCCGGACTCGCGTCCGGCTTTTTTCTTTGCGCGCCGTGGGGTGACCACGGCTCTGCCGCCTACTGTGCCCTCAGGGAGGTGTCTGTACCGGCTCCGTCGAGGTTGTGGTAGCCGCCGTCACGGTCTGCAGCGAGACCTTGGCTTTCGCGATTGTTGGCTGCTGGTAAGCCAGCTTTGCCTTGTCGTCCGGTTTCATCGGATACTCTCCTTGTTACACTGGTAAATGGTCCGCCATCGCCCCTATCGGAACTTTGACGGTGCCGCGCGACATGAATGGCGAGGAAGTAGATAGATCAGTATATGCCGCCAGAGACCGGCGCGTCCGCCGTCACGGTCTGCAGCTTGACGTCTGCCTTCCGGATCTCCGGCTTTGTGTAGGGCGCGCGGCTCGATGCCTTGGAATGCATGATTGTTCTCCTGTGAAAAAGGTTCCGATGGGAGCAATTGCACCATCAATTTAAAGGGGATTGCTCGTCGCACTCGCCGCAGTGGCGCGCTGCAGCGAGACCGTCGCCTTGCTGAGCGCCGGCGTGGTGTACTGAATTCTGACTTGCGCTTCCGACGACTTCATCGATCTGCTCTCGTGCACGATTCCGCGTGCCTTTCTGCCATCAAGCTGCTGCCTGATAGTCAGTGCTGCTTTGGAGTTTGTCAGGAGTGACGTGCGATGATCATTGGGGATTTTGTGCCGCAGAATATCCCAATTCCCTAAAGTTGCCCCTGATTCCCATTCCCCGCATGCGACGAGGCAGAAATTACCTCGCCGATTCAAGTTTTAGCAAGAGCTGATCTGAAAATTTCTGCAGTTTATTATGGGCGAAAGTTGAGGGAATTGTCCTCTGCCGTGGCGGCTGTGACAACAGATGTCACGGACACGTTTTTGCGGCAACACGCTTTGCCGGCGCCAATCCGAAATGTCCCGTGAGAACCTGTTCGGCTGTCTCCAGAGCGCCTTCGATCCAGCCGTGGCGGCGCGAAAGGCTCTCTCCGCAGATATGAAGGTCCACACCGGCTAGCGGTTTGCATGCCTTGGCCTCGCCGTCGCGATATCCGTGCCGCCACAGATGGAAGGCCGCGACGTCTGGCTTCCCGGTCCAGGGTTGAAAACACGCGCCGAGCGGTTCGGGCGCCCTGACATCAAATTCCCTCTCGTAGAGGTCGGCAAGCAGACGGTGAGCCCGGCGGGTGAATGAATGGTCCGCCGGCAACGGCTCACCGGCGGGCAGACCCCTTGCCATGTCGTCCCAGAAGCTAGCTTTAGCTCCCTCTGTGTAGAATACGGCCGCGACCGGCCCGGTGGGCGCGCCAACGCGCCGGGCTGTCTCCGCGACATGGCTTATGCTGCCCAGTAACGAGTCCGTCCGGCTGCGCCCGGTCACGAAACCGCAGGCTTTCCACCACGGACCAGGATACCAGATCGCACCCGTCGCCACCGACCACGCTTCGACCGAGTGCAGCAGCTCACGGATCTGCTGGCGACTGCCCAAGCCGTCCACCGCGGCGATCTTGCCGATCGGCATGGCCAGGACCACGCGGGTGCCCGCGACGTTCAGTCGGCTCCCGTCGGTCCGTTCGAACCGGAGCTGGTTCTCCTCGACATCCATCGCCGCAAGCCGGTGACCGGTCAGGATCCGGCATCCTGCGGCGATCAGGCGCTTTTCGAGTGCCTGCGTCAGACTGGATGCACCGCCGCCGAGCAGAACGGCGCTGCTCCCGAAGAACTCCTTGTCGAACCACGTCAGAATGGCCCGGGCGTCGAGCGGCAGGTCGAAAAAGGAATAGCAGAGCCGGTCGCAGAGAAATCGGATCTCCTCTTCCGAAAGGACCGTGCGCATCACCTGCTCGAGTGGCAGGCGATCGATATCGGAGGTCAGGGCGTCGCCGCCCGTCCATTCGCCGTTTCCGGTATAGCGGGCGAGCACCCGGCGCAGCAGCCGGCGGGGATTGCGTCTCTGGACGTTCCACCCCACGTCGTAATCGAAGGGGCGGCGAAAGAAGCTGCGACGGATCTCTGCTTCCGACCGCCATCGGCCGCGAAGACAGACCAAATCGGTTGGATTGCCCGCAAGAGCAGGCGCGCCGGCAAGATCGAAGCTCGAAAGCAGTCCGGCCGTCAGCGGATGATCGGTCCGGATGTTGTGGGCACCGAGATCCACCGGCACGCAACCGGCCGGAGCGAGGGTAAAAATGCGACCGCCGATGCGATCGGCGGCCTCGAAGAGTGTAATCTCGTTTGCCGGATATCCGGAACTGATCAATCGCCACGCCGCGTACAGCCCGGCAATCCCGCCCCCCACGACGGAAACGGATGTCGCCGCTTTCCCCACCAGCGCAAACCCCGTTCTCTTCATTGATCATGATGAAGCGCAATCTTCAGATCCGAAGAAGTGGCTCTATCAAAACGACGAAAAAAACAGTTCGGTTGTGGGTTACGACTGGTTTTGAGGATTGCTAGCGACGTTGGCGGCGGTCACCGTTTGCAGCGTGGTTGATGCCCGCTGAACCGAAGGTTTGATGTAGCTGCGACGCTCATTTTCGGAGTTGGATTTCATGAAACTCTGCCGATCTTTGTATAGGTTTCGATTTGCAGTACGGCGCTTGCCTGCCGTACAAGCCAATGTAGTGTGACGCCTGACAATTCATGCAAGACGGTGCCGATGCTGGAGTGGTGTCAGCAACGCTGCAAGAAATCCGGATTGTAAACTGTCTCCCCCAAGACTTTCGAAGAATCGATCAGGATCACAGCGAAATTCTTTCGCACCAACGCCGCAAATATCAACGCCCCAAATGGGGGGCAGAGGCAAATCATCTGCCGCTGTCGCAATCGGGGATCAGGACCTGACGCGCAGGAGCGCCCGATAGAGATAGCGTTGCGGCAGTAGCCGCCATCGGTCGGCGTTCTTGGCGCCGAGAACCATGGAGGCGGTGATCAGCCTGTGTTCCCAGGCGGCGCCGTGAGCCGGTCGAAGCCGGGCGGCGAGTTCCGCGCTTTCCGGACTGTCGAATATCTCCGCGGCAAGCCGCAGCATCGTCTTGACCGCCAGAACCGCGTTCGAGCGCCGTGCACGCTCCTCGAGTTCGTCGGCATCCACACCGGCGCGCACAAGCACGAGGCCGTCGACGACATATTGAAGCCGTCCGAACAGATGCGACGTCGCGCCGTGCAATCCGGCAAGGACAACCCGCGAGGCGCCGGTCAAGCCACCCAACTCCGGGCTCGCATAGAGATCCCAGGTCAGCGTCTGCGCGTTGCGCAGTTCCGGCGCATGCACCACGTCCGTATGTACCTCGACATGGATGCTGCCACCGAATTCTTCCTTGCGGACGAAGCTGCGTTCGGTGAAGTCCTCCCGCCCGGCCTTGGGTACGATCGCCCGGTAACCGAGATCGACCAGAATGGCGCTCACAGCCTCTTCCGCGTCCGGCCTGACGAGAATGTCGACATCGGAGAAGGTGCGGAACTCGAGGCCACCATAGCCGTGTTCGGCGAAATCGGGTCCCTTGACCACGGTCGCCGGCAGGCCCGCAGCCTGGGTTCGAGCCATGATCTCGCCCGCCGCATCGGCGAGGAGCACCGAGCGGGCGAAATCCATGAGCCGTTCGTCGCCGATGAGCTCCGATATATCTGCGATGGCTCGCGCTCGCGCCTCGCCCGTCGATTCCACTATGGATTCGGGATTCTCGCCCAATTGCCGTTCAAGGTTGCGCGACAGCGCCGGCCGCACATTGTGCCGTGCGGCGAGCGCCAAGAGTTCGTTGACGCAGCTCGTGGCGTCGCCGTCATAGGGGGGCGGGTTGAACCGATGGTTGATGCCGGCCGGATCGGCCAGCCGGGCCAGCCATTGGCCGTGTCGGGTCACCTTCACGAGCCAGCACCCTTGGTGGTCGACCGCATCATCGCATCCGCGATGACAGCCGGAAGGGCATCGAGATCTTCGCCGGCCGACAGCTCGAAGGTCGGCACGCTTGCCACCATGTCCGCGAGGGCCGAGAAGCGCGTCTGCGCGCGGGTGGTCATGCCGGCCGGCCGCCAGGCGACATTGTCGTGGGCGATGGCAACAAGGGCCTCGCCCTTGGGCATCGAACGAAGGACATGGTCTCCCGCCGAGCGCTCGCCGAGGAAAACGATGGCGCCGAGCTCGTTGGGCCGAGGTCGGTCGACCATCCCGATCAGCCCATTGAGTTGCGTCAGAGGCACGGCTTGCTCGTCGAACTCGTTCCATTCGTCCGCGAAGTCGCCGAGCCAGGGCAACAAGCGTGCCGTATTGAAATGGACCTTCATGTCCCGCGGGATTCCCCAAACCTGTGGCGGGTAGGTTCCACCGATCAGTACGCTCGCGTCATCGGTGGAAAGGGTGAATCCCTGATGCGCGAGACTCAGCGATGTCGTTGTCTTGCCGCCGCCTGACTTCACGAAAATCAGCAGGTCACGGCCACTCGCCTCATGGGTCAGGCAGGCCGCGTGCAGCAGGTGAAGCCCGTTTCGCGCCATCGCCGAGGTGACCACGAGAAAGATCGACAGGAGGTGGAAATATCTGAAGGCGCCCGGCAGCAGCTGCGCCTGGCTGTGACCGGTCGCATGATTGATATGAAGCCGGACCGAGTCCTCCACATATTGAACGGCCTCGTCGTCGGATTCGTAGATTTTCGAACGGTGGCCTTCCGGCAATGTGCCGTCCCACGTCAACTCCAGTTCCGGAGGAGCGTCGAGTGCCTCGACCTCACGAAGAACGAGAGAAGAAGGAGCGCCTTCCGGTGGGCCTTGTACGACGAAAGGGCCGAAGGTTCTTATCAGCGCGTCGCACCATTCCCGTCGCGCTTCGATGCTGAGTGGGGCGCCAAGAAAATCGAGATGAAGCATGTGATCAGGCATGCGATATGTCCGCGCCCTTCAGCTGCCCGACGTCACCGGAGATCGCACGTCCGTCATAGGCGAACAGGTCGACCATCGGTTCCGGGCAGGGATTGAGGACCGTCTTTCCGTCGAGCACGACCCGGCAATGAGCGCGCGGACGGGATGCTGTGAGGCTCGAAGGTGCTATTGAAAAATGAAGCTCGGGGCGATGGCCCGCCAGCGAGAGATAGCGGAACGCCAGAAGACCTTCACGAAGGCAGCGGCGGTCGCGCATGAACCACGGCCGTCGCGCCGCCTGTTTGACGAAGTCGATGATCTGTTCGGCCGGTACGCCTTCATAGCGGGGAGATGGCCCCGCAGGCATCGCCATCCGCAGCAGTCCCTCGAGCGAACGCCCGGCAGCAAGAAGAGGAAGCAGCCGTGCCGCGACCCATATCTCGCGGCGACAGAAGGCAATCGATCGCGGGGACATCTTCAGGCTGACCGGAGCAGGTTCTGGTCCAGCAGATCGACGGCGATCGACGTGAGGTCTGTTTCAAGCGTCTCCCGGTCGACGTCGAAGACCGCATGCAGCCGATCGACCGAATCGCCCAAGCTAGTCGTCCCGTCGAGTGTTTCCAGAAACGCCACGGTCGTGTCGTTGATGGTGTACATCTCCCCGGAATCGAGTTTGAGCAGGACGCCGCCTTCATTCTGTCCCATCGCCTTCAGCGTGACCTTTGGAGCCAGTTTCAAAAAGCTTGATAGGCGAACGTCGTTATCCCTTGTCATCGCGCAACCTCCCCAATGGTTGATATCAGTCCGTCAGCGCCAAAATGAGCTGTTCCCCGCGCGAAAGCCGATTACGGCACCTCGTCAGGGACACAATACATCCCGTAGAGCAATTGCAAGACTTGTTCTGCTTCTCCGGACGCAAGACGGTAATAGATTTGTTGCCCGTCTCTTCGGGTGGCCACCAGATTGGCCGCGCGCAATTTGGCGAGTTGCTGGGACATGGCGGACTGACTCATCCCCACCAGTTCCATCAGTTCGGTGACGGTGACCTCCCTCTCGACCAAATGGCAGAGGATCATCAACCGGTTGCGATTTGCCAGGGCGGCCAGGAGGTTCGAAGCCGCACCGGCACGCTCGTGCATCTTGGATGGTTGCAAGTTGTTCATGGTCAAGAATTGAAGAATTACTTTCGCCGCGTTTGAAATCGGAACCTGCTCAAGCCGGAAGCAGGCTTGAAATGCTCCTACCGAAGACGTCCCCGTAGCGGAGGTTCCTTACGGTATCCAAGGGACTTAGCACGCTTTTAAGGAATTCGGAAAGCAAGAATCGGAATTAATCCGACAATGTGTCAGGAAAAATTGCGATAAGATTCTATACCTGTTTTTCTGGCGCTGGCCGCTCTTCCCGGTGGAGCATCTTGCGTGATGGAAGAATGTCGGCGTGTATTTTCTGAGGTTGGCCGCGGCAAGGTTGTGAGGTTTAGCGCGGCAAGGTTGCGAACTGAAAGCCGGAAAAAGCAATCTGCATCTTGCAATTCGCCCTATATATAAATATGTTTGTATATAATGATTATATCTATCGGAGATGATTCCATGTCACTTGATCGCCTCGTGCTGGCTTTCGCGGGTCTGATGATCCTCATTTCAGTCGCTCTGACAGTCTGGGTCTCGCCGCAATTTGCCTGGTTTACCGTCTTCATAGGGGCGAATATGCTGCAGTCCGCGTTCACCGGATTTTGCCCGGCTGCGATCCTCTTTCGCCGGTTGGGCGTGAAGTCCGGGTGTGCTTTCTGAAAACAAGGTCAATATCCGCGCCTGCTAAAGTAGCCGAGACCTTCAGCCGGAAAAACAAAAAAACCGCCCCCGGAGAATATTCGGGGGCGGTTATCTTGTTGTTTCGGCGAGTTTGATCAGAACGCAGTCGCAGGCCGGGGCTTCTTGTCGTGAAAAACCAGAAGCACCGAAAAATTTGCCAGGGTTGCTGCGGCGATCAGGGCGGCGCCAAGTCCAAGAACAGTCATTGCTCGTACTCCGAAGGCATCATTGCCTCTATCGCTTTCATGTTTGCCACGGACGTCTTGCGCGAGCCTTGCCAAAAGACAGAATTTCAGGTGTTAACAAAACCTTACCGATTTCTTGCCCACCCCCTCAAACAGCAACTTTGCGTTAACCTTCGGGCAAGGAATTAACCATAAGAATCCCCCATGAGACGCGGAATGCGGGCGCTGGCAGGCTCGGCGCACCCGTATAGGCATGATGCCGCTCCGCAACTCCGGCTTTGACCGGAATTACTTCAAATCAATGACTTGGCTATGAGTGCCTGGGGCGCCGCGTCATGCGCGGCGATCGGGGAGTGCAAGCTCCCGGACGGCCGAATGAAGTGGAACGGGGAAATATTGTGACGCAAACCCACCAGACGGCGCGGGATCCGGCAGCTCTTGCCGGTCTTCAGTCGCGTCTCGGCCTTATCGGAATGGATGACTCCGATCGTGCCCGTCTGCGTGCCATGCGTCCGCTGGTGGAGGCGGAAGCCCGCTCCGCCTTGGCCGACTACTTCCGTGAGCTGGAAAACCAGCCGGAAACCTCCCGGCTCTTCACCTCGTCGCGTCAGGTCGACCGCCTGCAGGAACTGGAGATTGCCCACTGGTCGATCCTCGCCGATGGCCGGTTCGACACTTTGTACACCGACAGGTCAGTCATCCTCGGCGACGTGCGCCGACGCATCGGACTGGAAACGGGCTGGTCTATCGGCGGTTATTCGCTGGTTCTCGAACAGGTGATCCGCAAGCTGGCGGAGACGAGGACCGGCCGCTTCGATCTCTTCACCCGCAGCCGCGAACGTGCCGAGTTCGCCGAAAACGTGATCGCGGCCGTCAAGGCCGTTCTGCTTGATATCGACATCCAGTTCTCCCATCGCCTTCGGGAAGAAATTCGCGAGCGTGACGAAAAGCATCTCAAGGATCTCGAGGAGGCTCACGCCCGTGTCGCCGAAAGCTTCGGAGTTGTCGTCAATGCGCTTGCCAAGGGCGATCTCGACAGTCGCGTGGATCCGCGCGAGGCCGGTGTGCATTCCGATCTCGCCGAGCGCTTCAATGCGATGATCGATCATCTCACATCTATGCTCGATTCCTCGGGTGAGGGTGTCACCGGCGCCGCCGAGACTCTCAAAGATCTTTCGCGGGACGCTGCCGACGTTCGCGCAGAACTCGACGATACGGCGGGCAGCCTCTCCGCCGGGCGCGACAAGCTGGCCGACATCGCGAAGCAGATCCGGATCGCTGCGGATGGCGCGAAAACCGCCGAGGAAGTCATCGCCGTGGCCCGTACCAGTGCCGAAGAGAGTGACCGGGTGGTCGCGCGGGCCATAGACGCCATGGCAGGCGTTGAAACCTCTGCTGAAGAAATCGGCAAGATCATCGGCGTCATCGACGAGATTGCCTTCCAGACCAACCTCCTGGCGCTCAACGCGGGCATCGAGGCGGCTCGCGCCGGCGAGGCCGGGCGCGGTTTCGCCGTCGTTGCAACCGAAGTCCGCGCACTGGCCCAGCGCTCTGCCGGCGCGGCAAGCGAAATCAAGACGCTGGTGGCGGGAACCAAGACACAGGTCGGCCGGGGCGTCGAGCTGGTCGGCGACACCCGTGCGGTGATTTCCGATCTCGTCGCCCAGGTCGAGCGCATCAACGATGCCGTCAGCGGTGTCGGCGCCTCCGGGCTTGCCCATGCAAGCGAGATCGAGGGCACCGCGCGCGAGATCGGTTCGGCCGGCGAGCGCATCAACAATGGCTCGAGGCGCGCAGATGCCGTGTCCGAAAGCGCCAGCGATCTCGGGATGATCATCTCCGAGCTCGGTGCGCGCATCCGGTCATGCCGCGCCTTCGAGGACGTGCAGATCAGCGGTCGGAGGATGGCCGGATGATAACTCAAGGAAACTGGAGAGGTGTCCATGACCAGTTCTGAAGAAGCACCGCATGTGCTCAAGCTGCCTGCGGTGCTGGATCTCACTGCCGCCAGCAGGCTCCATGAACAAGTGCTGGCGCTGCAGGAAAAAAACATCGCCGTCGACGCATCGGAAGTGTCGCGCGTCGGTGCGCAATGCGTGCAGGTGCTGCTGTCCGCCGCCGAAAGCTGGCGTACGGCCGGACGTGCCTTCTCTGTCAACCAAGCATCCGAAACATTCGCTAGGACGCTCCAGCTTCTCGGAATCTCCGACGAATCTGTAGTCCCCATGGAGATCATATGATGAAGAAGAAAGTTCTGACGGTGGATGACTCCCGTACCATCCGCAACATGCTGCTGGTCACGCTCAACAATGCCGGTTTCGAAACCGTGCAGGCGGAAGACGGCGTCGAAGGTCTGGAAGTGCTCGAGGAGTCCGATCCGGACGTCATCGTCACCGACATCAACATGCCTCGTCTCGACGGTTTCGGTTTCATTGAAGGTGTTCGCCGGAACGACCGCTATCGTGCGATCCCGATCCTCGTCCTGACCACCGAAAGTGATCCGGAGAAGAAGAACCGGGCTCGCGAGGCCGGTGCCACTGGCTGGATCGTCAAGCCGTTCGACCCCACGAAACTGATCGCCGCAATCGAGCGGGTTACCGCCTGAGGATAGCCGCTATGGATATGAATGAAATCAAGGAGATCTTCTTCCAGGAGTGCGAGGAACAACTCGCCGAGCTGGAGACAGGTCTGCTCGCTCTCAACGATGGCGATACGGATCCGGAAACGGTCAATGCCGTTTTTCGCGCGGTCCACTCCATCAAGGGCGGAGCCGGAGCTTTCGGACTGGATGATCTGGTCGGCTTCGCCCATGTCTTTGAGACGACTCTTGATTGCGTTCGATCCCAAACGCTCGAACCGAGTCAGGAAGTCCTGAAGGTCATGCTGCGATCGGCAGACGTGCTTGCCGACCTCACAGCCGCCGCCCGCGAGGGCGGTTCTGTGGACGCCGAGCGTACCGGCGTGCTGGCGAAGGAACTGGAGGCACTGGCCCGCGGTGAAACGCCGGACACGGCAGCCCCGGCCGCCGCTCCCGCAGCTGCGGCACCCGTGGCGGCAGCGGCGCCAGCAGCGGCTGCACCCGAGGCCAAGCAGGAAGCAGCGCCTGCACCCACCGACGACAGTGGCTTCCAGCCGGTTCCCTTCTCCTTCGACGAGTTCTCGGACGAGGACGCCTCCCCGGACGCCCAGACGGCCGCGGCGGGCGACGAAGGTCAGAAGAGCAAATACACCATCACGTTCAAGCCGCGATCCGATCTCTACGCCAACGGCAACGAAACCGTCTTGTTGCTGCGCGACCTCGCCAAACTCGGCGAGATGCGGGTGCGCTGCGAGAGCGAGGATCTTCCCGCGATCGACAAGCTCGACCCGGAAGGCGCCTATCTGTCCTGGGTCATCGAGATCAGCACGGACAGTGCAGAGGAAGATCTCCGCTCCGTTTTCGAATTTGTCGAGTGGGACTGCCAGCTCGATATCTCCGCCGGCGGCGCGAATGTGGAAATGCCGGAAACGACAGCCGGCGAAACCGCCGAAGAGTCCCCGATGGCTCCGGTTCCGTTCGATCTTTCCCTGCTTGATGGCGGCGACGCTGCGGAAACCGTGGCGGAGGACGCTCCGGTCGCCGAGGAGCCCGCGCCCGTTGCGCCCGCACCGGCCGCGCCAAAGGCTTCGGCCGAAGCGGTGGAACAGCCCGCGCCTGATCTTCCTGCCGCCAATGCCGCCATCGCCGCCAACAGTGAACGCCAGAAGGCCGCCGCCGTTGCGGCCGTGCCGGCCGCGCCACAGACAATCCGCGTCGATCTCGACCGCGTCGACCGCCTCATCAACCTTGTCGGCGAGCTCGTCATCAACCAAGCCATGCTGGCGCAGAGTGTCGTCGAAAACGAAACCGGTGGCGCCTCGGCGATCAACCTCGGCCTCGAGGAACTCCAGCAGCTGACGCGCGAGATCCAGGACTCGGTGATGGCGATCCGCGCCCAGCCGGTCAAGCCGGTCTTCCAGCGCATGTCGCGTATCGTTCGCGAAATCGCCGACATGACCGGCAAGAGCGTCCGTCTGGTGACCGAAGGCGAAAACACCGAGGTCGACAAGACAGTCATCGACAAGCTCGCCGAGCCGCTGACCCACATGATCCGCAACGCGGTCGACCACGGTCTCGAAACGCCCGAGAAGCGCGAAGCCGCGGGCAAGACCCCGGAAGGTGTACTGCGGCTTTCTGCCAAGCACCGCTCCGGCCGTATCGTCATCGAAATCGCCGACGACGGTGCCGGCATCAATCGCGAGCGCGTTCGCAAGAAGGCCATCGAAAACGGGCTGATCACGGCCGACACGAATCTGTCGGACGAGGAGATCGACAACCTGATCTTCCACCCCGGTTTCTCGACTGCCGAAAAGCTGTCGGACATTTCCGGCCGTGGCGTCGGCATGGACGTGGTCAAGCGCTCGATCCAGTCGCTCGGCGGCCGCATCAGCATCTCGTCGACCCCCGGCAAGGGATCGACCTTCACGATGAGCCTTCCGCTGACGCTTGCCGTTCTCGACGGCATGGTCGTCACCGTGGCCGGCCAGACACTGGTGGTCCCGCTGACTGCGATCGTCGAGACCCTGCAGCCGGAGAAGCAGCACATTCATTCCTTCGGCGCCAACCAGCGGCTCATCGCGATCCGCGATACCTTCTGCCCGCTCGTCGACGTCGGCCACATCCTGCGCTTCCGTCCCGACTACGCCGATCCCATCCAGGGTGTCGCGCTTCTGGTGGAAAGCGAGGGCGGTGGACAGCGTGCGCTCATGGTCGATGCGATCCAGGGGCAGCGTCAGGTAGTCATTAAGTCTTTGGAGGCAAATTACAGCAGCGTGCCGGGAATCGCGGCCGCAACCATTCTCGGAGACGGGCGTGTGGCCCTGATCCTGGACGTGGATTCCGTGGTGGCGGCGTCACGGGGTCAATCGATGCGTGGAGACATGTCGTTGGCGGCTGCAAGTTAAGCCGCTCTCGACCATCAGGAAAGACAGAGTTCGATGAACACGAGCGTAATGGCCGCTGGCACCAAACAGGATGAATGCGTCGTATCGGGGGAGTTTCCCATGACGCGGCGGGATCTGGCGGATATTGCCGCGATGATCCACGCCGATGCGGGAATTGCCCTGAACGATACGAAGGCTTCGCTCGTCTATTCGCGACTTTCGAAACGACTGCGCAGGCTCGGTTTTACCGCCTTCAGCGACTATTGCCGCTTTGTCGCGGGGGAAGAGGGGGCGGCCGAACGCCGCGAGATGCTCTCGGCGCTGACCACCAACTTCACCAAGTTCTTTCGCGAAAACCATCATTTCGAGCACCTCGAAAAGACAGTCATGCCGGGACTCATCGCCCGGGCGAAGTCGGGAGGCCGGGTCCGCATCTGGTCGGCCGGCTGCTCCGACGGGTCCGAGCCCTATTCGATCGCCCTGACAGCGCTCAAGGCGTTTCCGGAAGCCGCCAATCACGATTTCAAGATCCTTGCCACCGACATCGATCCGAAGATTCTGGATAAGGCGCGAAACGGCATCTACGAGGAGAGCTCGCTCGATACCGTGGAACCGGCGATGCGCAACCAGTATTTCCGTCGCGCAGCACAGGGCGGTTTCGAGGTCGATGCGCGCGTCAAGTCGCTGATCACCTACCGGGAACTCAACCTGATGCGGTCCTGGCCGTTCAAGGGGCCGTTCGACGTGATTTTCTGCCGTAACGTGGTCATCTATTTCGACGAGCAGACGCAGGCGAGAATCTGGACGCGCTACGCGGAGATGCTCCCTGCTTCGGGGCACCTCTATATTGGCCACTCCGAACGACTGTGGGGCGAGGCGAAGGACTGGTTCGACAACGTAGGCATCACGACCTACCGCTATCGCGGGACAGGAGAGCGCAAATGACCAAGGCAAGAGTTCTGGTGGTGGACGATTCCGCCACGATGCGTGGCCTTATTCGCAATGTGCTGTCCGCCGATCCCGCGATCGAGGTTGTCGGTGAAGCCGGCGACGCCATGGAGGCACGTTCCGCGATCAAGCAGCTCAATCCGGACGTGGTCACGCTCGATATCGAGATGCCCAACATGAACGGGCTCGAGTTCCTCGAAAAGATCATGACGTTGCGCCCGATGCCGGTGATCATGGTTTCAACCCTGACGCATCGCGGTGCGCAGGCAACGCTGGCCGCTCTCGAGATCGGCGCTTTCGATTGCGTCGGCAAGCCCGCGCCCGGTGACTCGGTGCCTTTCGCCGGCCTGACCGAAACGGTCAAGGCCGCTGCCCGTTCACAGGGCCACAAGCATCGCGCGACACCAGCCCCGGTGATCGAAGCGACGAAATCGGCTGCCTATCACTATGCACCTTCGCGCAAGATTATTGCCATCGGGGCGTCGACCGGCGGGGTGGAAGCCTTGATCCAGGTCCTGTCCAAATTTCCGGAAAACTGCCCGCCGACGGTCATCACCCAGCACATGCCCGCCGCCTTCACCAAGAGTTTCGCACAGCGTCTCGACAGGGTTTGCAAACCGCGGGTCAAGGAGGCCGAGGACGGCGATCGGCTGGAGATCGGCCGGGTCTATCTCGCTCCTGGTGGCGACCAGCATCTCGAAATCGGTAACCCCTCGGCTCCCGCCTGCCGCCTGGTAGAGCGCGGACCGGTGAATGGCCACCGGCCGTCCGTGGACGTCCTATTCGATTCCGTCGCAAGTCTCGCAGGTGGGCGTGCCGTGGGAATCATCCTGACCGGTATGGGGAGAGACGGTGCACGGGGCCTGATGAACATGCGTCAGGCCGGTGCGACGACAATCGGCCAGGACGAGAAAACAAGCGTTGTTTATGGCATGCCCAGGGTCGCCTATGAGATAGGCGCGGTCGCCACGCAACTGCCGCTCAATGAAATCGGGGAGGAGATTCTCCGTTCCACCACCACACGCAAGGATAGGGTCGCGTAATGTCTATTGCAGAGAAAATCAAAGTCCTGATCGTGGACGATCAGGTCACGAGCAGGTTGCTTCTCGGCGATGCGCTCCAGCAGCTGGGCTTCAAGCAAATCACCGTCGCCGGTGACGGCGAGCAGGGCATGAAGATCATGGCCCAGCAGCCCCATCACCTGGTGATCTCGGACTTCAACATGCCGAAGATGGATGGATTGGGCCTGCTGCAGGCAGTGCGTTCCAATCCCGCCACCAAGCGGGCAGCCTTCATCATGCTCACGGCCCAGGGCGACCGGGCGCTGGTGCAGAAGGCCGCGGCACTTGGTGCCAACAATGTGCTGGCCAAGCCGTTCACGATCCCGAAAATGCAGGCGGCGATCGAAGCCGTGTTTGGAGCGCTCAAGTGACATATGACCCTTCGGTCCGTCGCGTTCACGTCATTCAAGGCGAATACAAGGTTTCGAGCGACCCGGATGTCGTGCTCAGCACCATCCTCGGATCCTGTGTGGCTGCCTGCATGCGCGATCCGGTCGCTGGTGTTGGCGGAATGAACCATTTCCTTCTTCCGGGAAACGGCTCGTCGCCGTCGACCGGAAGCGAGGCGACCCGCTACGGGGTCCATCTGATGGAATTGCTCATCAACGGGCTGCTCAAGGCCGGGGCGAGACGCGATCGCCTCGAAGCCAAGATCATCGGTGGCGCCAAGACGATTGCAACCTTCTCGAACATCGGAGAGCAGAATGCGCTCTTCGCCGAGCGGTTTCTCAAGGACGAAGGTATCAAGATCGTCGGCATGAACGTCGGCGGTGACAATGGCCGCAAGCTGGAGTACTGGCCCGTCAGTGGACGCGCTCGCCAGATCCCGCTCACCGGCGCCGAAACCCGCCAGACGGTTGCCGCAGAGCAGGCACCTCCGAAGCCCGCAGTTCAGAAGCCCGTCGAGACGTCGGTCGAATTTTTCTAGAAAGGTCCGCAACATGGCAACAGGCGAGTTGAACACGCAGGACGCGCTCGAGCCCCTCTTCGATGTCATCGGAAGGGTGAGCGGCGAACTGCGTGACGTCGCAACGCTGATCGAGCAACTCGAGCCGATGCTGTCGGATGGCCAGTCGGAAGAGTATCTCGAATCTCCGGAGCACATGCGTCTGTTGCAGGGCGTGGACCTGGCTGTGCAGAAGGCAAAGGGGCTTGCCTCTTTTCTCGATTGCCTTGGAGACGAACTCGATGTCGGCCATCTGGTCGACATCACGACCGCGCTCAATCTCGTTACGCTTTCGGACATGAAGGCAAGATTGAGGGCCGCCGTCGATACGAAATCCTCGGCCGTGGTCTATCAGGCCGCCTCGGGAGACCTCGACTTCTTCTGACCGGCGCTCGCGTCCGGTCGATCCGACACCCTCGCGCAAGTTTCGCTCTCTAGTGTCGCTCAAGGGCACTGGAAGCCTGGAACACTATTGGGCGGCGTGGGTACAGAATGAATCTGTGGGACCAGCTTTCACAAATCGGGAAAAACCTGGCAGGACTGGGGCAGGGCAAACTCATCGGTCTCGGAGCCGTGGGCCTTGCCGCGATCGCGCTGATCATCGGTGCAGGCTTGTTTCTCAACAAGCCGACGCGCGAAACCCTCTATATCGGTCTGTCGGGCGAAGACGTCGCTCAGATTTCCCAGGTCCTCGCTGAAAACAACATCGATTTCTCGACCGGCACCGACGGCTCGTCGATCAACGTGCCTGCCGGTACGACCGGCCGGGCGCGCATGTTGCTCGCCGAACGCGGGCTACCTTCTTCCTCGACGTCGGGCTATGAACTTTTCGACCAGGTCGGCTCGCTCGGTCTGACGAGCTTCATGCAGGAAGTCACCCGCGTTCGTGCGCTGGAAGGTGAAATCGCCCGCACGATCCAGTCGATCAACGGCATTTCCGCGGCACGCGTCCATATCGTGCTGGCCGACCGCGGCAACTTCCGCCGCGGCGAGCAGAAGCCGTCTGCTTCCGTCATGGTCCGGACCAACAGCGCCACGGCCAATCGCGCCGCCGAATCCATCCGCCATCTCGTCGCCTCGTCGGTTCCCGGCCTGAGCGTCGACGAGGTGACCGTGCTCGACGCCACCGGCAAGCTTCTCGCTTCGGGCGATGATTTTTCCAACTCCAACCTCAACCGCTCGCTCTCCATCGTCCAGCTCGTGCAGAACGAGGTGCAGGAAAACATAGATCGCGCGCTCGCGCCCTTCCTCGGCATCGAGAACTTCCGCACGAGCGTGACGGCCGCGGTCAACACTGACAGCCAGCAGATCCAGGAAACGATCTTCGACCCCGAATCCCGGGTCGAACGGTCGACGCGGGTCACCCGTGAGAACCAGGAGTCGAACCAGTCCTCCACCCAATCGCCCGCAACCGTGGAGCAGAACATTCCGGATCAGACCCCGGCCACGGCCGCTGGCCCCAAGTCCAGCGACCAGGCCGAGCGCAAGGAAGAGCAGACCAACTACGAGATCAACCAGAAGACCATCAACACGGTTCGTAACAGCTATTCGGTGGAAAAGCTGTCCATCGCAGTGGTGGTCAACAAGGCGCGCGTGGCGAGCATGCTCGGTGGCCAGCCGACCGATGCGGACATCAACGCCTACATCGCCGAATTGCGCCAGATCGTCGATACCGCGGCCGGTCTGGATGCCGATCGCGGCGACAGCGCCTCCATCACCACGATGGAATTCCTGGCAAGTGAGCTCCTGACAGCCGACGCCGCGCAGCCGGGCTTCATGGATGCGCTGCAGGCACAGCTGGGCACGATCATCAACGCGATCGCATTCATCGCAGTCGCCGCCCTCCTGGTGTTCTTCGGCTTCCGACCCTTGCTCGGCGCCACCTTCGGAACCCGTGCCAAGGCCGATGCCGAAGCCGAGGGTGACGAACTCGGCCTCGAACTGCCCGACTTCAGCCCCGCACCGATGGGGGCAGCCGGCGGCGCGGCGATGGAAGGCTTCGGAGCGGATTTCGGGTTCGATGCCAGCGAAGGCGAACTCGGCTTCGAGGCCGAGGAGAGCGAAGTCTCCAGCCGACGCATCAAGGAAGGCCCGGAACGTCGATTGGCCCGCATGGTCGAAATCAACGAGGAGCGTGCCGCCAAGATCCTTCGCCAATGGGCGGGCGCGGAAGCGGCCTGACCGGCGCGTTTGCCGCGTTCCTCCGGACGCCCGTCGCCTCACTGCCCGCTCGTGTTGAGCTTGCGATTCGCGCCGAGACATAGTCTCGCCGTCGGCAGAACTGCACCGAAATGAGCTGATTCGGGCTGTCCCTTCGAGTCGGATTTGTAAATACCCTTGAATTAGCGATTTAACTCTGTGGGCTTTCTGCGAATCTGGGTATACCCATTAGCGGTCCTCTTGGGACGGCGATGTACAGGGTCGGCACGGTGAATTGGCGGCCTCCCGACCCTCGAAGCGGTGACGATGTCGCCGCAAACAAAGAACCATTGTCCCGCACGCAGACTGCGGGACTATGCGGCAAGGGGTTTAAGTGGTTACGCGCGGGGCCTTCCTCGAATCGCTGTACGGTTTGAATTCAAGTGGCTGGAGATCGGGCGGACTGGAATTGATCCGCGACTATGCCGGTGCCCGCCACTATCTTGTTGCGCGTTTCGACCAGTATGCCGACTCGCATCTTGGTTCGGTTATATCGTCGGACTGGCCTTTCGATCTGGTTCGCACACTCGGGATTTCGCTTGTGAATTCTCATGCGAGAAGCAGCGAACTGCGCCGTTGCGTCAGCGCCTTCGAGCCGTCTTTTTTCGACGCGCCCGAGGAATTCGTGGTTCCTTCGGGGCTTTCGCGGCGGGTCTGTATCCTCCCTTTCAATGCCGGAGGTTCGCGGCTTCTTCTTCTGCTGCTCTTCGAGGACGGCCTGTTTCTCTCTCACGACCGTCTGCGAGACGCCGCCGTTGCGATCGCCTACTACACGGCGGGGCTCCCGGGCTGCGACGGGCGCTCCGAACGCGCCGCGGATCTGACTGACCGCGAGATCGAATGTCTGTCGTGGATCGGCGAAGGCAAGACCAGCGATGAGATTGCTCTCATCATCGGGATCTCGCGCAATACGGTGAACAATTACATCACCTCGATCATGAACAAGACCGGCGCGCGCACACGTTCTGAAGCGGTGGCGTTCGGCGTGAGGAACCAGATCATATGAGGCATTGTGATGGCGGCTTTTTCTGACAGCTTCGGTGCGGGCTCTTCAGGAGAGGTGTCAACGCGCCACATGGGTGGTTCTATTTCTGATCTCTATCCGAAAGCGGTTGCGGTCCAGCGCCGTGCCGGGGCGCGCTCATTCGCGGTTCTCGCGGCAAGCGCCAAGACAGCCGTCTCGGGCGGAACGCTGATCGTAAAGATGCAAAGCCCGGAAGAAGGCAAGGGTGGGCTCAATGTCTCCTATCTCGTCGAGACGCATTCCGCGGAGTTGCTGGCGCACCTGGGAAAGTCGCCTCTGCCGCTCCGGTTCGATGCCCATGGCATCCGACCGATGCCGCCGCTCGAATTCGAGAGCGAGGGTCCGTCGGAGAGGCGGCTGGAATATGGTATCGCCTTCCCTGTTCCGCTGGGTGGCATGGGCAACGGCTATCTCGTGGTCTGCGGTGTGGGAGTGGATCTCGACGCGGATAGCTGCCTCGACCTACATCGCAAATCCATCGCACTTCTGCGCGAAGCACTGAAGCTGGAATTCGGCAACCTCGCCGCCGCCGAGGTGCTCAGCGAACGGGAGGTCGAATGCCTCCAGCTCGTTGGAGACGGCCTCAAGAGCGAGGCGATCGGGGAGCGCTTGGGTCTATCGGTTCACACCGTGAACGCCTATCTGGGCTCGGCCACGACAAAGCTCGATGCGGTCAACCGCATCCAGGCGATTGCCAAGGCCATTCGCCTGGGGTTGATCAGCTAGACGCCGAATGTCGGATCAGGCCGCGGAACGGCTGTTTGCGACGGTCGCCGCGGGCAAAGGACGATAGGCCGCCGCCGCCAGCGCTTTCTCGAGAAATTCGGTGTTTATCACAGGATCCTCGTCGGGCTCCTCGAACACGATGTGATCGATCTCGACGCCCGCCTTGTCGTGCTCCAGCGTCAGCCTGACATAGATCGTCACGCCGCAGGGGCGCAGTTCGAGATCGAGCACCACCTTTGCGGCGCTGTCCCATTCGAGCTTGTAGTCGCCACCGATCCCGAGCGTGACAGTATCCGGGAGATAGAAAAGTTCGGCAGCCGAGGCCACGATATCGGCAAGGTCCGCGTGGCGTTCGAACCGCAGCATGGAGATCAGATCTGCAACGTCGATCATGCGCAATTCGGTTGCAACGGGCCAGATGGCATCTGCCACGATCTTTTCACGGTCCCGCGACGGGTAGGTTGGCTTCATCTCTTCCCGCTCATACTCAAAGGTTTTGACTTCAACTGATAAACGCGGTGCACGAGCTCCGCGACGGCCTTGTAGAATTCCGTGGGAATGAAATTATCCACCGAGACTTGCGCAAACATGGAGCGGGCGAGCGGCGGGTCCTCAAAAACCGGAATTCCGTTCGATTCTGCTATCTCCCTGATTTTAAGAGCAATAAGGTCCTGCCCCTTGGCCAGGACCAACGGCGCTCCGTCCTGTCCGGCGACGTAGCGCAACGCGATTGCATAATGGGTCGGGTTGGCGATCACCAGCGTGGCGCGCGGCACTTGGGACATCATGCGCTTACGGGCGCGGTCGCGTGCGAGCGAACGCTGTCGCGCCTTCAGGATCGGGTCGCCATCGGACTGCTTGACCTCGTCCTTTATTTCCTGCCGGCTCATCATCAGGTCCGTGTGCCATGTGTAGCGGGTCCAGAAGACGTCGGCGACGGCGATGATCGCGGTGGCGACCAGAATGACCGTGATGATCTTGACGGCGAGGCGCAGCATTTCGGGAGGCATCCCGTTCGGGTCCGACAGCATGTCCGGGAGGACGCCGAAATAGTCGTCCCGCAACACAAAGCCGATCACGGCCGATACAACGAGAATCTTGATCAACGACTTGCCGAATTCGACCAGACCTTTGGGGCCGAAGATGCGCTTGAACCCCCCGATTGGCGATACACGCTCGAACTTCGGCTGGATGCGATCGAGGACGGGGCTCGGCAGGTTCTGAAACACCGAAGCTGCCAGGCCGAACACCATCAACAGGGCGAACGCGGGCAGGAGAACGCCCGCCGACATCATGAACAATTGCTGGAACAGGCGAACGGCATCGCCGCCGTTCTCGAGCCGAAAGTCGTCGGCCTGCGAGAAAATGTCCTTGAGCTGTTCGGCGAGGCTGCTGGCCGATTGCGGCAGGAAGAAGATCGCGAAGATGAGAATGGCCAGCGACGAGGCGAAGATCGGCACTTCACGGGAGAAGGGGACATTGCCCTTGTCCACCGCGTCTCGGATCTTCTTCTCGGTCGGTTGCTCTGTTTTGCTGTCCTTGTCGGGACCGTCAGCCATGGCTCACCGCGTTTGCGGCCTATGCCGCCTCTTGCGTCTGGGCAGGAGTATCCTCCCGCAGGCTTAGCTGATTCTGGCCGGCCATGCGAATGGCCTCCTGCGTCACGGTCCGGCGCGCCACGGCGATCTCGCGCGGGTTGGGCCCTCGATCGCCCGCGGCAGCCAGATCCGATTCGATCATGCGGCGCTGGCGCGCACCGATGGCCGACAGGATTGCTTCCCTGAGCTCGTTGTCGGTGCCGTGCAGGGCCATGGTGATGACCTCGCCCGAGATGTCGTTGAACAGTGTCGCGCGGCTGCGCGCCGGCATGCTCTTGATGTCGTCGAAGAGGAAGATGCGTGGCCGCACCTTTTCGACGTCCTTCTTGCTGACGGTCTCCAACTGGCCGAGCAGGGTGTCGACCTCCGGCTTGGAGAGTTCGTTCATGATGTCGGCGACCTTGGCGGTGCCTGCCGCGCCCTTCTCGGTTTCGAGCTGGGCGACCAGTTCCTCGACGCGACGCTCGATGATCTCGGCAGCACGCGGATTGACGTTCTTCATGTTCACCGCACGGTGCAGGATGCTGGCGCGCACCTCTTCCGGCAGTTTCATCAGTGTCTTGCCGGCGAATGCGGACGGCAGCATCGAGACGATATAGGCCGAGGTCTGCGGGTGTTCCTTGGCGAGGAAGTTGCCGATGAGTTCGGGATCGGTGTCCTGCAGCCGGTCCCAGACCGTCTGCTCGAAAGCCTGAAACTGCGTCCGGCGACCCAGAAGTCCGTCGACCTCGTCGGGCGTCAGGCCTTCCTCGAGAATGCCTTCCATCGCCTTGGCGTTGTCCATCAGGCCGGCGCCCTCGCTGAACAGCTCCTCGAATTCGTTGACGAGTTCGATGAGTTCCTGCGGCGGAATGGTGCGCAGCCCCTGGGCCTTCTTGATGATGGTCTGGAGTTCGTCCTGTTCGAAGAACTTCAGGAGCTTGCCGGCGACCGGCTTGCCCATGGCGAGAAGGACGGCGGCTGCCTTTTCCGGCGCGGAGAGGGGGGCTTCGAGACTGCCTGCGGAGGTGAAGGACTGCATGGCTCGTTACTCCTTCTTGGCCGGGGCGCCGTAGACTTCGATCATCTTGACGCCGAAACGGGTCTCGTCTGATTCGAGAACAGTGATCTCGCCGCGACCGATCAGCTTGCCGTTGACGGTGATCTCGACGGGCTCGCCGATCTTGCGGTCGAGCGCGATCGTCGCGCCTTCGGACAGGTCCATGAGCGACGATACCGACATGCGGCTGGTCCCCAGGATGATCTGCACGTCGACCGGGATGTCGAGAATGACCTCGGTCCGAGTCGTCTCACCTGTCGCGCCGAGCTTCGGTTCGGAAAAACTCGTGGCGCCGGCATCGAAGCCCCCGAACGCATCATCGCCACCGGCCGCACCACCGAAGGCGCCCGCGCCCGCGTCGAAACCACCGAAATCGCTTCCGCCTGCCGGGAAATCGACGTCCGAGCCGGAATCGTCCAGGCCGAACGGGTCGTTCAGTCCGCCGTCACCGGTGCTGGCATCGAAGTCGCTGCCGAAATCCGACAAGCTCGCGCCACCTGGGTCATCATTCTCCACGATCGGAAGTTCTCCAGCATCTTTCTTCAACACACCCCGGAGACCGTCGATCTGCTGATCGAGGTCGCTGTCCGTATCGCCCGCGGTGTCAATGCCGCTCAGCGGGTCGGAATCGGGGAAATCGTCGAGTGGGTTCTCTTTGGCCATGCCTACTTATCCGATCTCAAGCTTGCCCGTAGCCTGCGATGCGTATCAACGCCGGCATCAGGTAAAGGCGCTGCGCCAGTTTTCATCTATTCCGGTCGGACCTTCGATGCGCACCATGTAGCGCTGACCGGTCCGGCCGAGCGCGCATTTGTAGATGTCCTTGCCGTTGCCGCCGAGAATGACCGTCGAACCGGCCTCTTCTGAGAAGGCGAGTACATCGCCCGGCTGCAGCCGGCTGATCTCAGACAGCTTCATCTGGTCGAGCGGAATGCGGGCTTCGAGCCGGACGTCGGATTTGACCACCCGCTGGCTCAGTCGTTCCTTCCAGTCGCTCTGTGCCTTGGCCTCCTCGGCCTTGACGGTCGCGCGCTTGGTCGGCCGGGTGTTGAGAAGCACTTCCTGTGGCGCCACGAAATAGGCGAGCGTGGAGGAGCCGGCAAATTCGAGTTCGAAGCCGATCGCCGCCGCGTAGAAGTCCGGCAGCGGATCGTCCTCCGGCTCCGGGATATCCGGAGTCGGGCTCATGCTCGGACCGTGGCTCTTCCTGATTTCCTTGTTGACCGCGGCGGCGACAACCTCGTGAAAGGTTTCGAAGATCACCAGCGACATGTCGAGTTCGATACCGGACAGCGGTCGGTCGACCGTTTCGACGGTTTCCGGATCCGCGCCGCCCAGGAGGCATTCCACCAGGCCGATCACCAGCGGCGTACCGCAGAAGTATCCGAGATTGTCGGCCCAGCCGCGAATATTGCCGGTCCAGTAGACCGAACCGTCGATCATCTGGCTCCACAATTCGCGCCGCCGGCCCGTCGAGACGGGTCCGGGACGGACGTCGATCTCGAGCCCCGTCGCAAGCTGGACCATTTCCTCGAGCGCGGGGCCGAGAGCGGCCTGAAAGAGAAGACCGCGTTCCTGGATCTGGGTTTTCGTGCCGAGCTTGCCGGTCATCCGTTCGAGCAAACCTTCGGGCAGCGCGGGCGCCTTCACGGTTTCCGTTTCGTCGCCGGTCTCGACAGCTGCTTCGCCTTCGATCTCTTCGCTCGCGCTCATCGCTTATGCCGCCTTGGCGTCGCCGCCACCGCCCGGGTTCATCATTTCCTGCTCGACGGCGTCGATGGACGGACGCTCGTAGGCGGAAATGGTCTTGCGGCCGTGCTCAAGGGCAACCTGCGGCACCGAACCGTTCATGTAGGCGATCAGCGTCTGCTTGACGATCGTGTAGAGCCGGTTCTGCTTGGTCCGCACCACCTTGATGTTGTTGGCGATGGGCGTGAAGATCGAATAGGACAGGAAGATGCCGAGCATGGTGCCGACCAGTGCCGCACCGATCTTGCCGCCGAGAACTTCCGGCGACTCGTTAATGGCGCCCATGGCCTTGATAACCCCGAGAACGGCCGCCACGATGCCGATGGCCGGGCAGGATTCCGACATCACCGACATGGCGTTGTAGGTCTTGAGCTTGTCCGCGGAGATCGTCTGGATCTCTTCCTCCATCAGCGCCTCGATCTCGTGCGGACGGGCATTGCCGATGATGATCAGCCGGACATAGTCGCAGATGAAGGAGGTCAGTTCCTTGTTCTTCAGCACGGTCGGCGCTGCCTGGAACAGTTCACTTTCTTCCGGATTGTCGATGTGGGCCTCGATCTCGTTGCGCGAGCGCGTCCGCAGATCGCGCATCAGCATGTAGAGGATCGAGAGCGTATCGAGATACTGGCGTTCCTTGGGAACGGAGTGCTTGAAGGCTTCGCCCAGCGCCTTGCCCGTATCCTTGATGGTCTTGATCGGGTTGGACATGATGAAGCCGCCGATCGCCGCGCCACCGATGATGACGAGTTCGAAAGGCTGCACCAGAACGTCCAGATGCCCACCCATCGCGATATAGCCGCCGAGGATGCAGCCGAGCGTGATCACGAGGCCGATGATGATGTTCATGCCAGAGACCGCCTATTGAAATTGCGCCTCTTTGAATACGGAGCCAGCCTTGTGTGAAGCTGAATCCAAGCATCTCGTAACCATACCCTTTCTTGAGACAGCCTCGCGCAAGACTTTTGGTCTATTCTGGAACATGCCGGCAATGGGGAGCCGGGCCGCAACCGCGGTCTGCACAATCCAACGGCGGAGGTTTAAGGCGTGACGACGACCTATACGAACTATCAGCTGATCACCCGGGACATCGACCGGTCCATCGAGCGCATCTCGCAGCAGCCGCAGGTGCAGCGCGAGACGGAGTATTACCTGTCGCGCATCGGTGACATCAAATCGGTCGACGACTTCATGGCCGACGACCGGGTCTACAACTATGCCATGAAAGCCTTCGGGCTCGAGGACATGTCCTACGCCAAGGCCTTCATCCGCAAGGTTCTGACCGAGGGCATCGACGACGACAATGCCTTTGCCAACCAGTTGGCCGACAGCAAGTACAAGACCTTTGCCGAAACCTTCAACTTCGAACGCTACGGCGAAACGGCAACCGTTTTCGGTCGCGCCCAGCAGGGAACCGTGGACCGCTATCATCGCCAGACCCTCGAGGAGGAAGCCGGCACCGACGATACCGGTGTCCGGCTCGCGCTCTTCTTCGAGCGCAACGCCGGCGACATCACCTCGGCCTATTCGATCCTCGCCGACGAGGCGCTCTATCAGGTGGTCCGCACGGTCCTCGGTCTTTCGGACGCCTTCGCCGCCGGCGACATCGACAAGCAGGCCGACTATCTGAAGGAAAAGATCGACTTCGCAGACTTCTCCGATCCGGAAAAGCTCGACGAGTTTCTGCAGCGCTTCACCATCATGTGGGATCTGGAGAACAACACCGGCGCAGGGTTCGGCGCATCTAACCTTCTCATGTCCTCCTCCAGCGGGTTCGACCTGTCGCCGGACCTGATGCTCACCATCAACAATCTCAAGCTCGGAGGCCGCTGATGCAGACCTCGCTCTATGTCGCCCTCTCTTCGCAGATCGCCCTGGAGCGCCGCCTCAACACGATCGCCGACAACGTCGCCAACGCGAACACCACGGGCTTCCGCGCGACCGAGATCAAGTTCGACGAGGTCGTCCAGAGCGCTGGCTCCAATGATGTGTCCTACGTCAACCAGGGCGTGGACTTTCTCTCGACGATGAACGGCGGCTTCACTCAGACGAGCAACCCGTTCGATTTCGCGATTTCCGGCGACGGCTGGTTTCAACTCGAAACGCCGAACGGCAATGTTCTCACCCGTGACGGTCGCTTCAATCTCTCGCCGGCAGGGGAAATGGTGAATGTCGACGGCTATCCGGTGCTCGATGTCGGCGGCGCGCCCATTCAGCTCAATCCCAATGCAGGTCCCCCGAAAGTCGGCAAGGATGGCGGCATTTATCAGAACGGCGCCCGGGTCGGACAGATCGGGCTCTTTACTGCTGACGTGAACGCCGGCTACGTGCGCGCCGGCTCGCTCGGAATCATCACCGCCGACCAGCCCGAACCCGTCGTCGACCGGACCGATATCGGCGTCACCCAGGGCTTCCTCGAAGATTCCAACGTCAATCCGGTCGCCGAGATGAGCCGGCTCATCATGGTGTCACGTGCCTTCGAAAACGCCTCGATCATGATGCGCGACAACGAAGCCACCCTCAAGGAAGCCATCAAGACGCTTGGTAACGGGCGCTGATGTCGACATCGGGCGGCGGCATGGAAACCCATCGGCAGATGCGGATGGACGATCGGAAGGAAACCGGCACCCGTGCGCTGGCTTCCTTGTCCGCGCGCATTGCCCATTTCTCCAGACCCGATAACGGCATCGAAGTCTCGGGCGTCGTGACTTCGGCCGCAGCCGGGCGGTATGGCGTCGCGGGTCTTTCACGCCATCTCCGGCTTGGTGATCTCGTCGAGTTCCGCGGTGGCGATACCCGCCGTCTCGCCGAAGTCGTCCGGCTCGATCCGCAAGAAGCCATCGTCTGCCCCATCGAGGGCGTCAGCGGGGCGGCGGCCTCGATCGGAGAGCGCGTCTGGAGGCGCGGTCCCTTCACCCTGGCGCCTGACGCAAGCTGGTGCGGCCGGACCATCAATGCGCTCGCCGAACCGGTCGACGGATTGGGTGCGCTGAAACAGGGCGCCGACGAGCGGCCGATCGACGCCGCGCCGCCGCAATCCATGCAGCGTCAACGCGTGACCGCTGCCATTCGCACCGGGGTGAAGGTCGTCGACATTTTCGCGCCGCTCTGCCGTGGCCAGCGCATGGGTGTCTTTGCCGGTTCGGGTGTCGGCAAGTCGACGCTTCTGTCGATGTTCGCGCAAGCCGCCGATTTCGACCGCGCGGTGATCGCGCTGGTCGGTGAGCGCGGCCGCGAGGTGCGCGAGTTCATCGAGGATACGCTCGGCGAGAACATGAAGAAGACCGTCGCCGTGGTGGCGACGAGCGACGAAAGCCCGATGCTCCGCCGGATGGCGCCGCTGACGGCGATGACGATCGCCGAGCATTTCCGCGATCGCGGCGAGAACGTGCTTCTGATCGTCGACAGCCTGACCCGTTATGCGCATGCGCTCCGCGAGGTCGGAATGGCTTCCGGCGAACCACCCGTTGCGCGCGGCTATCCGGCTTCTGTGTTCACCGCTTTGCCGGGACTTCTCGAACGTGCAGGCCCGGGTCCGCAAGGGGCAGGGGCCATCACGGCAATCGTTTCCGTCCTCGTCGACGGCGACAACCACAACGATCCGGTCGCCGATTCCGCGCGCGGCATTCTCGACGGGCACCTCGTGCTCGACAGACGTCTCGCCGACGAGGGGCGCTATCCGCCGGTCAATCCGCTGACATCGATCTCGCGCCTGGCGCGCAAGGCCTGGCAGGGCGACGAGGAAAAGCTCACCCTGCGGCTCAAGGCACTCATCCACAAATACGAGGAAACATCCGACCTGCGACTGATCGGCGGCTATCGGCCGGGAACCGATGCCGAACTGGACATGGCGGTCAAGCAGGCGCCGGTGATCTACGAGGTGCTCAGGCAACGGCCGGACGACCCGCCATCCCCTGATGCCTTCTCGGAACTTGCCGAGGCAATGAAGGCGGCAGCGGGGATAGCGCCGGGACAGAAGGACAGGAAAGGCTAGACGGGGATGACGGATTTGGGGGACGGGGACCTGCGCATCTCGGAGGAAGAGGAAGCGCGGCTGTTCGATAGGCGGAAGGACAGCGATCGCGCGATCGTCATCGTGGGGTTTGCGATGGCGGCGGTTGCCGCGATCTTCCCGTGGTACGTCTTCTTCAACCAGGACAGCTTCGGCGTGAACCCGATGGAATGGGGCGATACGCGCGACCTTCCCGAAACGAAGGGCAGGGCGGTTGTCTCTGTGTCCCCGCTCTCCATCCCCGACGAAAAGGACGGTGCCTTGCCGTCGGCGGTCCCCTTCGATCCGATCACCACGGCGACTGTCAGTGACGCTACGGAGACGGCAAGCACCGGCCCGCTTCCGGCCAATGCTGCGCTTGACCAGAAGTTTCCGGGCGCACCGCGGTACCAGCTTCTGCATGTGGTCAACGGTCGCGCTCTGATCGAAGATGAATCCGGCATCTACATGGTGCAGGTCGGTTCGGCGCTGCCGGACAATTCGACGCTTGCCAGCATGGAACAGCGCGATGGCAAATGGGTCATCATCACCTCCGAGGGCGAGGTGCTGAGCGAGTAGGCCGGGGCCGCTTGCTCGGGACCGCAAGTTACACACAAGGCTTGAGGCCTAGTGTCGGCTGCAAGGAAGGGAAATTCCATGCAGCCGATCCAGCTCTTTGATCTCGCATCCAAGCAGGCCCACTGGCTGACTGTTCGCCAGACGGTGGTCGCCGGCAATATCGCCAACGCCAATACGCCGGGATACCAGTCGCGTGACGTGGCAGCGTTCGACGCGGTGCTCCAGGAGACCGGCTTGCGCATGGCGGCCACCCGAGCGGGCCATCTGACCGAGGATCCGATCCGCAGTTCCGTCTCGCGGACTGAAATCCAGGACGGTATCGAGGTCTTCCCCTCGGGCAATTCCGTCGATCTGCCGGAAGAGATTGCCAAGACCTCGGAGATCAAGCGGATCTACGAGATCAATGCCGGACTGGTGAAGAGCTTCAACCGCATGATGCTGATGACCGTGAAGAGCTGACGATGGTGGATCCGCTTAGCCTCTCCTCGAAGATCGCGTCATCCGGCCTCAAGGCACAGGAAGCGCGTCTTCGTATCGTCTCCGAAAACCTTGCCAATGCCCAGTCGACAGGGGCGACGCCGGGCGCGGACGCTTATCGTCGCAAGACGATTTCGTTCTCCTGGGAACTTGATCAGGCCAGTGGTGCAGCCATGGCACGGGTGCAGCGGATCGCCGACGATCCGTCTGACTTCAACGTCGAGTTCGATCCCAGCCATCCGGCCGCCGACGACAAGGGCATGGTCAAGCTGCCGAACGTCAACATGCTCATCGAACTCGCCGACATGCGCGAGGCGAACCGCACCTATGAGGCCAACCTGCAGACCATCAAGCAGACGCGGGAACTGGTCTCCATGACACTCGATCTGCTGAGGCCGTCATAATGATTGAACTCGTTGGTGGAATTGCGGGCCGGGCCATCGGCCAGGCCGTCGATCAGGTGGTTGGCGCCGGCGACAGCGCCAAGGCTGCGAGCGCCGGTCAGGCCGGAGCGTCGAGCTTCTCGGACGTGCTCCAGTCGCTCGGAACCGGTGTGGTCGACAATCTCCGGGCTGCGGAAACGCAGTCCTTCAAGGCCGTGTCGGGCGATGCGAACACCCGTGAGGTGGTCGATGCCCTGATGAGCGCGGAACAGTCGCTGCAGACGGCAATCGCTATACGGGACAAGCTGGTGACGGCTTATCTCGAAGTTTCCCGCATGCAGATCTGACGGACCCCAACCGAGGAATACGCCATGAAGGCACTGGCCATCGCAGCCACCGGCATGAACGCCCAGCAGCTCAATCTCGAAGTGATCGCCAACAATGTGGCGAACATCAATACCACCGGCTTCAAGCGCGCCCGCGCCGAGTTCACCGATCTGCTTTATCAGGTCGAGCGCAGCCAGGGCGTGCCGAACGCTGCCAACCAGGCGATCGTGCCCGAGGGCGCGCATATCGGCCTCGGCGTCAAGGCGGCCTCGGTGCGCAACCTGCACATCCAGGGTTCGCTCATCGGCACGTCCAACAAGCTCGATCTCGCACTGATCGGCCGCGGCTGGTTCCAGGTCGAGGATCCGGCGGGCAACACGCTCTACACCCGCGCCGGTACCTTCAACACCAATGCCGACGGCCAGCTCGTCACCATCGACGGCTACACCGTGGTTCCCGGCATCACCTTTCCGCAGGACGTGACCGAGGTGGAGATCACCCGCACGGGCCAGGTCTTTGCGCGGCTCGGCAGCGATACGGCAATGACGGATCTCGGCCAGCTTACGCTTGCGAACTTCGTCAATGAGGCGGGCCTCGAGCCGCTCGGCGACAACCTCTTTGCCGAAACGCCGGCTTCCGGCCCCGCCATTGTCGGCGTCCCGGATGATCCCGGTTTTGCCCACATCCAGCAAGGTTATCTCGAAGCCTCCAATGTCGACCCGGTCAAGGAAATTACGGATCTGATCTCGGCGCAGCGCGCTTACGAGATGAACTCCAAGATCATCCAGGCCGCGGACGAAATGGCATCGGTGGTGAGCAAGAACCTGAGGTAAAGGGAGCGCGGCGGACATGATGTTTGCCAAAACCATCTCAACCACCGCAATCCGACTGGCCTTCGTGCTCGGCGTCTGCGGCTTGCCGGCTTCCGGGCTCGCGAGCGAAGTCGCGCTCGTGCCCGAGCGGACCATCTATCCCGGAGAGACGATCACCGGCGAGATGGTCAGGACCGTCGGCGTGACCAATCCCAACCTCGCGGGCGGCTACGCTTCGGACGTCACCGAGGTTGACGGCATGATCGCAACTCGGACCCTGTTGCCGGGTCGGACGATCCCTGTCGCCTCGCTGCGGGAAGCCTGGGCGGTCGAACGCGGTTCGCCGGTCACGCTCGTCTTCGCCGACCAGGGATTGATCATCACCGCGCCGGGCACCCCGCTTCAGAATGCTGCCGTGGGTGACATGATCCGTGTGCGCAACGTCGATTCCGGCGTCGTCGTCTCCGGCACCGTGATGCAGGACGGATCGGTCCGGGTGGTGCGGAAATGACCTGGCGTCGCGCACGTTTCATAGCCCTGCTTCTGCTGGCCGGTACGTTGGGGCTTCTGGCCGTGCAGTCGGCGGTCGCCGCTTCGCGCATCAAGGACATCGCCCAGCTTCAGGCTGCGCGCGACAACCAGCTGATCGGTTACGGTCTCGTCATCGGTCTTCAGGGAACTGGCGACAGCCTGCGCAACTCGCCCTTCACCGAGCAGTCGCTGCGGGCGATGCTCCAGAACCTCGGCATTTCGACAGAGGGTGGCGCTTCCCGCTCCAACAACATCGCGGCAGTGATCGTGACGGCCAACCTGCCGCCCTTCGCCACCGTCGGCTCGCGCATCGACGTGACGGTGTCGTCGCTCGGCGATGCGACCTCGTTGCGCGGCGGGACATTGGTGATGACCTCGCTGTCCGGCGCCGACGGTCAGGTCTATGCCGTGGCGCAGGGCTCGGTCGTGGTCTCCGGCGTCACCGCACAGGGCGATGCCGCCACCCTGCAGCAGGGTGTGACGACTGCCGGTCGTCTTCCCGGCGGAGCGACGATCGAGCGGGAGATCCCGGCCGAGTTCAAGCAGTCAGGCGGTCTCGTCTTCCAGCTTCGCAATCCGGATTTCTCCACCGCCGTCGGCATTGCCGACGTGATCAACTCCTATGCAACCAACCGCTACGGACAGGCGATCGCCGAAGCCCGCGATTCCACCACCATCGCGGTACGCAAGCCCGACACCGCCGATCTCGCCCGGTTGATGGCCGAACTCGAGGGGCTCGTCGTCGATACCGACAGTCCGGCACGCGTCGTCGTCAACGAGCGCACCGGCACCATCGTGATCGGTAACGACGTGCGGGTCTCCCAGGTCGCGGTCAGCCATGGCACGCTGACGGTCAAGGTCAACGAGACGCCGACCGTCGTTCAGCCGGCTCCGTTTTCGGACGGCGTGACCGCCATCGAGCCGCTCACCGACATCACCGCCGGTGTCGACGGCGGCCAGGTCGCCATCATCAGCGGACCGGATCTGCGCACGCTGGTGGCCGGACTTAATTCCATCGGCGTCAGGCCGGACGGCATCATCGCCATTCTGCAGGGCATAAAGTCCGCAGGCGCCCTGCAAGCTGAACTGGTGCTGCAATGACCCCACGTCTGACCATAATCCGCTCGCGCCGCTTCGCGGCCATCATCGGCCTGGCCCTTTTGTCGGGATCGGGTTTCGCCGGACCCGCCTCGTCCGAGGAAAAGGCGGCAGAAGAACCGCACACCGTCGACGCCAAGGTCCAGGCGGCGACGCAGGATGCCGCCACCCCGGAACAGAAGACCTACGAGAGCGAGATCGAGGCCTATTGTGCCAATATCGCTGATGCCGCGCGTGACCAGCGTTACCTGCGCCAGAAGAACGAACTCGAGACGCTGAAATCGAAGGTCGACGAACGTATTGCGCTTCTTGAGCAGCGCCGGGACGAATACCAGAAGTGGCTCGGCAAGCGCGACGATTTCATGCGCGTCGCCGAAGGCACTCTCGTCGACATCTACAAGAAGATGCGTCCCGACGCGGCCGCCAACCAGCTCTCGCTGATCAACCCCGGTGTCGCCGCCGCGATCGTCATGAAACTGAGCCCCCGGCTTTCCAGCCAGATTCTCAACGAGATGGATCCGGAAAAGGCCGCTGCACTCGCAGGCATTATCGCCAATGCTGCTGCGACCGACCTGCCAAAGGATCCATCATGAACCGGTTCGGTATTCTCGTCGTCGTAGCCGCAGCGCTTCTTTCGGGTTGCTCGTCACAGACCCTCAGGGAGGTCGGTCGCGCGCCCGAAATGAGTCCGGTCGGCTCGGGCCTCGCCTATTCCTCGACACCGGAAATGGCGATGTATCCCAAACAACCGCCACAGCGCGCCAACAATTTCTCGCTGTGGGACGACCGCCAGTCGAAGCTGTTTACCGATTCGCGTGCTCACGCGGTGGGTGACCTGCTGACCGTCGATCTGAAGATCAACGACAAGGCGACCTTCGACAATGCCACCGACCGCAGCCGCACCAATTCCAGCGGCATCAATGCGGCGGTCGCGATCCCGTCGATCGGCGCCGAGGGGGACGGAAACCTCAGCTTCGGATCCAACACCTCGACATCGGGGACCGGCACGACCGAGCGGTCTGAAAAGCTGAACCTGAAGATCGCAGCCGTCGTCACCGGCGTGCTCCAGAACGGCAACCTGATCATCTCGGGCTCGCAGGAAGTGCGTGTCAATCACGAACTGCGCATCCTCAATATCGCCGGTATCGTTCGGCCGCAGGATGTGGACCACAACAACATGATCTCCTACGAGAAGATTGCCGAAGCGCGCGTTTCCTACGGCGGTCGTGGCCGCCTGACCGAGGTGCAGCAGCCGCCGGTCGGCCAGCAACTCGTGGACCTCTATTCACCGATCTGAACCGGAGACCGACCGTGACCCACGCCGAGGTCGACTATCAGGGTGACAACCCGCCAAAGAAAAAGGGTGGGATGATCGTTACCATCGTTGTTCTGCTGGTGCTCTCGCTGGTGGGCGCCGGCGGCGGCTGGATGGTTGGCGGCATGCTGGCGCCACAGGTCAAGCCGACCGAAGAGGAAGCGGCCGCAGCCGAGGCGGCGGCTGCCGGCCACGGTCAGCAGGGACATGGGGGCGAAGCGGAAGAGGCGGAGGTAGCCGTCCGTCCCGAACTCTATCCGCTGCCGCCGATCACGACGAATCTCTCCTATCCCGCCGACAGCTGGGTGCGCCTGGAACTGTCGCTACTCTTCCGTGAAACGCCCGATGAGAAGCTCGCGGACCGGATAAATGAGGATATCCTCACCTATCTGCGTACTGTATCGCTTCAACAGATTGAAGGACCGCGCGGTTTTGAGTACCTCCGGGATGACATTGTCGAACGGGCGCAGTTGCGTTCGCAGGGCGAAGTCACCGATGTGATACTCAGGACCTTCGTGATCGAATGATCCGTTTTCTCATTCTTCTGGCGGCGCTCGTCGCGGCTCCGGCCGCGGCGTCGGCCCAGGGATTGGATCCTGGCCTCTTCCAGACGCCGGTCGACGGATCAGTTGCGAGCTGGATCATCCGCACCTTCGGGCTGCTAACGGTGCTTTCGATTGCACCGGGTATCCTGATCATGGTGACCTCGTTTCCGCGGTTCATCATAGCCTTTGCCATTCTCCGTTCCGGCATGGGGCTTCAGTCGACGCCCGCCAACATGATCCTCGTCAGTCTCGCCCTCTTCATGACGTTCTATGTCATGGCGCCGACCTTCGACCGGGCCTGGGACGAGGGCATAAATCCGCTTCTCGAAAATGAAATCACGGAGCAGCAGGCGATCGGGCTGATTTCCGATCCGTTCCGTGACTTCATGCTGGCCAATACCCGGCCGAAGGATCTCGCGCTCTTCGTCGATCTGGCGACTGAAAGGGGCCAGGAAACCGAGACCGCGGGCAAGATCGACATGCGGGTCGTGGTGCCGGCCTTCATGATTTCGGAGATCCGGCGCGGTTTCGAGATCGGCTTTCTGGTGGTCCTTCCGTTTCTGGTGATCGACCTGGTGGTCGCGACCATCACGATGTCGATGGGCATGATGATGCTGCCTCCGACCGCCATTTCGTTACCGTTCAAGATTCTGTTCTTCGTCCTCATCGACGGCTGGAACCTGCTTGTCGGTAGTCTGGTGCGATCTTTCGCCTAGGCGTCCGACGCCGAAATCCCTTCATTTACAGGCCTTCAGAAGGGTCGCGGTTCAGTCTGAAACAGGGCGCCGGGCAACGTAAGGACTTGTTTACCCTATTGAAATTACAGGGTTTCTGACGCCAAAAATTAAGACATTGGCAAGCGCGGGGTGGGAGTTTCCATGTCGAACATGACGGACGCGGCTCTTCGTGAAGCAATCGAGGCCACTGGCATGATGCCAACCGTCATCACCGGTATTTAACGAAGTCCGGTATGTCCCTCTCAGTATAGCGTTTTAAGGGACAATCCCAATGACAAGCATCATGACCAACAACTCCGCGATGTCCGCCCTGGCGACCCTGCGGTCGATCAACTCCGACATGGAATCGACCCAGTCGCGGATTTCATCCGGCTATCGCGTCAACTCCGCCGCAGACAACTCGGCTTACTGGTCGATCGCAACCACCATGCGTTCGGACAACCAGGCCCTGTCGACCGTCAAGGACGCACTCGGCCTCGGCGCCGCAAAGGTCGATACCGCCTACACCGGTATGAACGCTTCGATCGAAGTGGTTTCCGAGATCAAGAACAAGCTTCTGGCTGCCAAGGAGCCGGGCGTCGACAAGACCAAGATCAACAAGGAAATCACCGAGCTGAAGAACCAGCTCTCCTCGATCGCTGAATCGGCCTCTTTCTCCGGTGAAAACTGGCTGCAGAACGACACCACTGCTGCTGCCGGCACCAAGTCGATCGTCGGTGGTTTCAACCGTGACTCCAATGGCCAGGTTTCGATCACCACGCTCGACGTCAACGTGACCTCGCTGACCCTGATCGGTGCGGACAACGAAAGCCTCGGTATCCTGACCAAGGACATCGACGCTAACGCCCTCGATCCGGATGCGACCACCACCACGGCTCGTAACTACTACCTGATCGACACCGGTTCGACGACCGGTACGCAGGCTTCGGGTACGGCAATCTCGCTGACCTCGACCACCACCGACCAGCAGGTCACCGACATGGTCCGTGCGGTTGACTCGATGCTCAGCTCGATGACCGACGCCGCCTCGAACCTCGGTGCCGTCAACAAGCGCATCTCGATGCAGGAAGACTTCGTCTCCAATCTGATGAACTCGATCGACAAGGGTATCGGTCGTCTCGTCGATGCGGACATGAACGAGGAATCGACCCGCCTGAAGGCTCTGCAGGTTCAGCAGCAGCTCGGTATCCAGGCGCTGTCGATCGCCAACTCCAACTCGCAGAACATCCTGTCGCTGTTCCGTTAAGACGCGAACCGCACAGGAAACTGACGAGCCCCGCCGGCGCGAAAGCGCCGGCGGGGTTTTTCTATGTGAAAAATTTCGCGTCTCTCCCGAAAAATATCTGGGCATACTTAAATGTTCGGTAACGATAATAGACCATTAATGCCCTCATTGAATGGCGTGCTACGTGCAACGAATGTAATTCGTAGTTGACATGAGGTCATAGCGCCGTTGCCGGTAGAAAATCCGGCATGTCCCCAGTAAATTGTTTTGAGGGACGCTGTTATGACCAGCATTATGACAAACACTGCCGCAATGGCTGCTTTGCAGACCATGCGTTCGATCAACTCCGACATGGAAATGACCCAGTCGCGGATCTCCTCCGGATACCGCGTGGAAACCGCTGCCGACAACGCCGCCTACTGGTCGATCGCCACCACCATGCGGTCCGACTCAGAGGCGCTGTCCACGGTCAAGGACGCTCTCGGCCTCGGCGCCGCCAAGGTCGACACTGCCTACACCGGTATGGAATCGTCGATCGAAGTCATTTCCGAGATCAAGAACAAGCTGCTCGCAGCCCGTGAACCGGGCGTCGACAAGACCAAGATCAACAAGGAAATCACCGAGCTGAAGAGCCAGCTGCAGTCGATCTCCGACTCGGCTTCGTTTTCCGGTGAAAACTGGTTGAACAACGAAGGTACCGCCGCAGCCGGCACCAAGTCGATCGTCGGCGGCTTCAACCGCGACACCAACGGCCTTGTGACCATCACCACGCTCGACATCAACGTCACCTCGCTGACCCTGATCGGTTCGGCGAACGAAAGTCTCGGCATCCTGACCAAGGACATCGACGCCAACGCGCTCGATCCTGACACCACGTCGACCACGGCTCGTAACTACTACCTGATCGACACCGGTTCGACGACCGGTACCCAGGCTTCCGGTACGGCCATCTCGCTGACCTCGAGCACCACCAACCAGCAGGTCACCGACATGGTCCGCGTCGTCGATTCGATGCTCAGCCAGATGACGGACGCCGCTTCCAACCTCGGTGCGGTCAACAAGCGCATTTCCATGCAGGAAGACTTCGTCTCCAACCTGATGGATTCGATCGACAGTGGTATCGGCCGGCTTGTCGACGCCGACATGAACGAGGAATCGACCCGGTTGAAGGCACTGCAGACGCAGCAGCAGCTGGGCATCCAGTCGCTCTCGATCGCCAACTCGAACTCGCAGAACATCCTGTCGCTGTTCCGTTAACAGCGTCACGCTCCGCCCGGCGGAGCGCAGTTCACACAAGGGGTCGCGCCATTGGCGCGGCCCTTTTTTCGTTTTCCGGCACCTTCGCATTTGCATTAACCCGCGATTAACCATAAGTCTTTAGAACTGGGTAACCACGACGGGAGCGGTCACGATTCGACCGCCTGCATGAAGCTCATTCGTCGTCACCGGGACTGCCGGTATTCTTCCCCTTGGGCAAAATTTGGGGTTCCCTAATGGCCAGTATCATGACCAACACCGCGGCGATGGCCGCGCTACAGACACTTCGTTCCATCAACAACGACATGGAAACGGTTCAGGCACGTGTTTCCTCGGGTTACCGGGTGGAAACCGCAGCCGACAACGCCGCCTATTGGTCGATCGCGACCACCATGCGCTCCGACAACAAGGCGCTTTCGACGGTCAAGGACGCGCTCGGCCTCGGTGCCGCTAAAGTCGACGTCGCCTACACCGCGATGAACAGCTCGCTCGAGGTCGTGACCGAGATCAAGAACAAGCTGGTCGCCGCCCGTGAGCCGGGTGTCGACAAGACCAAGATCAACAAGGAAATCACCGAGCTGAAGAACCAGCTCGAATCGATTGCCGTGTCCGCCTCCTTCTCCGGTGAGAACTGGCTGAACAACGACGGGACGGCCGCGGCCGGCACCAAGTCGATCGTCGGCGGCTTCAACCGCGACGTCAACGGCCTGATCACCATCACCACGCTCGACATCAACGTCTCGTCCCTTACCCTGATCGGCGCCGGCAACGAAAGCCTCGGCATGCTGACGAAGGATATAGACGCCAACGCGCTCGATCCGGATGCGACCACCACGACGGCCCGCAACTACTTCCTGATCGATACCGGCTCGACCACGGGCACGCCTTCGTCGGGCACGGCCATTACGCTCTCTGCCTCGACCACCGATGCTCAGGTCACCGACATGGTCCGTGTGGTCGACTCCATCCTCAGCCAGATCACCGATGCGGCCTCCAATCTCGGCGCCATCCAGAAGCGTGTCTCCATGCAGGAGGATTTCGTTGCCAATCTGATGGATTCCATCGATAGCGGTATCGGCCGCCTTGTCGACGCCGACATGAACGAGGAATCCACACGGTTGAAGGCGCTTCAGACGCAGCAGCAGCTGGGCATCCAGTCGCTCTCGATCGCCAACACCAATTCCCAGAACATCCTCTCGCTCTTCCAGAACTAAGGAAGGCTGAGCCTCCGACAGAGGAGGCTGAGAGACCACAGACTCTGCCGTGCCGCCGGTCATCGGTCATGGCGGATAGCCGGACCGCACCAAATTGCCCTTGGTGCGGTCCTTTTCGTTCATGTTCGCACAAGTTTGACTGCCTAGCTTTATCCCGGTTGAGGGCACCATTGCGCGTTTACGCGAAATCAAGACTTGGCGGGCGGGATGAGAAGCCTGCGGCCTGGTCTCAACGCCCGCCGCAACGGAGAAGTTCATGTCACTCGCGCTCGCGCAATTGCTTCCGGAATTCGATCTGCCGGCCCGGGCACGCCCCGCGCCAAAGGCGATTCCGCACATTCCGCAGCCGGTCGAGCCTGATCCCGCTCTCATCGAGGCCATCCGCGAGGAAGCCAGGGCCGAAGGCCGCAGGGAGGCCGAGCAGGAACTTGCCGTTCAGCATGGTCGTGAGATCGCCGATCTCGAAGCCGAACACGCCCGCGCCATGGCGGCGCGCGAGGCGGAACTCGTCCGCAATGTCGCCGAAGCCGTGCCGGCCGCGATCTCAGCAAGGGCGGAAGACCTCGCCGAGTGTCTATCTGCCGAATTGTCCGACATGCTCGCACCACTGATCGAGACGGAACTGCGCAAGACGATGGTCGCATCGCTTGCCGCAGAGATCCGCTCCGCGCTCGACCTAGAGACCGCGGGCAGGATCGTCGTTTCGGGGCCGGCCATCTGGCTCGATGTCATCCGCTCGATCCTCGGCGACAAGGCCGATGGCGCCTCCTATGTCGAGGCAGAAACAGGTGATGTCGAGGTGTCTATCGACGAAACACGGCTCCGGAGCCGTTTCGCCGATCTCGCCAAGGTTTTCTCGGAGGAACGAACGTGAGTGAAGATTCCTCCGTTCACCAGACCAAGAACGAGATCATCATCGTCCGTCGACGTCATGACGGCGAGCATGAAGCCCACGGCGGCGCCTGGAAGATTGCCTACGCCGACTTCATGACGGCCATGATGGCGTTCTTTCTGGTGATGTGGCTGATCAATGCGGCCAACGAGGAGACCAAGGCTGCAGTTGCGAGTTACTTCAATCCGATCAAGCTGACCGACAACAACCCCACCGAAAAGGGGCTGAAGGAGCAGGGAAACACCTCGAGCGGTGAATCCGATTCGCCGAAATCGGCGACACCCGGCGAATCGGGAAGTGCCGGCGACGCCGCCGAGCAGGGCAAGCAGGAGAGCGCCACCGCCGGCGAGAAGACGGATTATTCCGAGGCCGACTACTTCAAGGATCCCTACGCCGTCCTGGCAGAAATCGTCCAGGAAACGGGAAGCAACACCAATATCTCCGAGGCTGGTGACGGCGGCGCCGCCAATTCGGGCCCCGCGACCGGGGCGACCGGCGGCGAGGCCTATCGCGATCCCTTCGATCCCGACTTCTGGTCCAAGCAGGTGGAAGCCGAAAAGGAGGCTATCGCCGAGAGTGAGATTGCGCTCAGGGAGCAGATGGAAGCCGACAAGAAGGCCGAGGAAGAGCGTCTGGCCAAGGAGAAGGCCGAGGCCGAGCAGGCAAAACGCGAACAGGCCGCCATGGCTCAGGCCGAGGCCGGCAACAAGGGAGACGCCGCGCAGGCGAGCCCAGAGGCTCTGCGCGAGGCCGGCGCCCTCAAGGAGGAAATCGAGAAAGCTCTCTCGGGCATTGCGGCCGGTCGGCTCGCCGACGGCCTGACCGTCGTTCCGTCCGAAGGGGGGCTCCTCGTTTCGCTCACCGATCAGCTCGATACCGGCATGTTCCAGGTCGGGTCCGCCGTTCCCGAACGCAGTCTGGTGCTCGCGCTCGAGAAGATCGGCGAGATTCTGGCCAAGCGGACGGGCAATATCGACATCCGCGGTTACACCGACGCCCGTCCCTTCACCGACGGAACTGATGACAACTGGCGCTTGTCGATGGAACGCGCTCATTCGGCCTATTTCATGCTCGTGCGCGGCGGTATTCCCGAGGAGCGTATCGTGGAACTCTCGGGCTTCGCCGACCGCAAGCTGAAAGATCCGGACAACCCGTATTCGGAGTCCAACCGGCGCATTGAAATTCTGCTCCAGGTCGACGGGGGGTAAGGTGCTCGGGACCGGTGCATCGCGACTGTCCACCTTAGCCGGCCTTCTGGCCGGCTTGGCCGTTGCTGCGCCCTCTGCGGTATATGCGGAGAGCCTGTCCCAAGCGCATGATCTGGTTGCCGAAGTGCTGGCCCAGGGCCGTTCGGGCGATGCTGCCCATGATGACGGGCACGGCTCCGCCGAAGTCATTCCAGCCGCAGCCGATGGCCATGGCGCCGATACCCATGCAGACGAAGGCCATGCGACCAAAGAGGCTGGTGCGGAAACGGGTCATGACCCGGAGCCTCATGCCGCCGGGACGCATGGCGAGGAAAAGAAGGCGGCAGACGCCCATCCGGAACCTGCATCGACCGGCCACGAGGAAAGTACTGCCGATGCGCATGCGGAGCCCACTCACGGCGATACGGCGGAAAGCGGTCACGGCGGCGAAGACGCCCACGATGCCCATGCGGAGGAACAGGATCCTGAAGCCGCAGAACGCGCCGAGGCGATCGACGACTACATCCGCGCGATATCTCCGAAACCCGCAAGCGGCGACGGTGAAACCAAAGGGCTTCAGCCATATCAGCTCGTTCGCTCGCTTCAGTTCGTGCAGGATTCCGTCGTCCAGGGCGATCACTCCGCCATGGAGATGCAGCGCTATCTTCTCGGTGTCATCGACGAACGCTTGCGCAAGGCCGACCAATCCGTCTTCGACAACCCTAGAAACGTCGATGCTGCCCTCGTCTATGCGATGAGTGGCGGCAATCCGGAAACTCTCGATCTGCTGGCCGCCAAGGACAGGTTCGGAAACTTCGACAACGAAATCACCACTGTTCTCCTGGCCTACCTCGACGGGACCGCTGTTCGGACGCAGACCTCGCTCGACGAAATTCTCAAGCTCTATGCCGATACCCGCGTCGGTCCTTACCTTGCGCTGATTGCAGCCAACGTGAAAGCCGGGCTTAACGAGGACGGGGCGCTCGAGATGTTCGATCTTGCCCGTCTCGGCGCTCCGGGCACGATCATCGAGGAATCGGCCCTGCGCCGTTCCATCTTCGTAGCGACCAGAGAGGGGCGGATCGACAAGGCGATCCACTACGCCGTTCTCTATGCCCGTCGCTTCATCAACTCGCCCTATGCCGGCCAGTATGCAGACCAACTCGTCGCACTCGGCACCGACAATATCGACGAGCTGGGCACGGACAGGCTGCAGCAGATCCTCGCCTTCATGGACGACAAGCGCCAGCGGGAGGTCTATCTCCGCATCTCCCGCAAGGCCGCAATCGCCGGACGGACCGAGCTTGCGCTTCTCGCCGCCGAGAAGGCCAAGGAACTGTCGGACCCCTCCGACCCAGCGCCGGCAGCGCTTGCCGGGCTTTATTCCGGGCTCGCCAGTGTCCCCTCGGACGATGTCGTCGAGGTGGACCGGTCTCTCGACAAGCTCGAGCAGCTGCCGCTCTCGCCGCGCGATGCGGCTCTGAGGGACGCAGCCCGGCTCATCGCCAATGAAATCATCCGCGAGCCGGACCCCAACAGCCTCACGCAAGCCTTCAGCCCCACTATGGATGGGCAGACTGACGAGGGTATGCCCTCTGAGCCAGCGACACCCGCAGCGCCCGGCGAGAATTTGGCCGGACAGGTAAACGCGGAGCCGCCGGCACCGGGCGATGCATCCACTGAAACCGCCGATGCGGCCGGCGCAGTTGATGACGGCTTTCGGGACTACGTCGATGGGCAGAACAAGCTGATCGAGGAAATCGACGGTCTGCTGGCAGGAAATGATGGAGTAGCAAAGCCGTGAATGCCCTTGATGCCCTGTTTTCCCGCCAGGTACCGACCAAGGCGCCTGGCCCATCCGCGAGTGCCGCCGGTCGCGACGTTCCTGCTGACCAGCAGGGAAGTTTCGCCTCGGCCTTGTCCGGTCGGTCAAGCAAGCCCGAAACCGGCAATCGCCAGTCCGATTCAAAGGTCGCCGCGTCCGACGAAACGGTCGCCGAGCCCACGGATGCGGAGGAGGTTCCTGAAGAAGATACCGGTACCGAAAAGCCGGTCGACATTCTGGAGCTCCTCGGTCAGCGTCTCGCCAAGACCGATGACGAGGTCGATCCGGACGCGAAATCGGAAGACGAAATTGTCGTAGACGACGAACCGGTGGAGGAGGAGGACGCGATCCTTCTCGAGGAGGCGCCCGTGGTCGCGCAGACGCCTGTCGCGCCCGTCGCCGAGGGCGAAGGGGAGGCGGACGCCGAACTCGCCGCTGCCGCAGTCGCAGCCCAGCCTACAGCCGCCGTCGCGCAGGCGGATCGGACCACGAAGGGCGAACAGCCCCATGCGGCCAATGGTGCGGGCGCAGCGCGCAGCGCCGCTGTCGAGGGCAATCTTCAGGATCAGGGCAAGGCCTCCGCCGACACCGGCGACCAAGCGGCGAGCGAGCAACAGGCGCGCGGCAAGCCTGACCTCGCGGCGCTCGACGCTTCGGCGGGTTCGGTTTCGGCCTCCAGCCGTGGAGAAGGTGATGCCGCCATCGAGGGCGTCGAGGTTCTCGACCGCCGCTCCGTGGCAGCGCCCTCGATGAGCCAGAATGGAGAGAACGTCGCCAAGGCGCTGTTCCGCGAAGCCTCCGGCATGACGACAGGTCAGGTCGCTGAGCATGCGGAGGCGAGAGCTACCGCTGCCACCGAGCGGGCAAATGCCGCCTTCATGGCGCGCGGACCCGGACAGACACTTCAGACGCTGCGGATCCAGCTCAATCCGGAATCGCTCGGCCAGGTGACGGCCACCATGCGGCTCAGCGGCGGCGAACTGCAGGTCGAACTCAAGGTTCAGAACGCGGACGCCTACCGCCAGCTCAGCGACGATTCGAGTTCGATCGCCAAGGCGTTGCGCGCGCATGGTTTCGGTGTCGATCAGATCACTGTTCAGCACACGGGCGGGGCCGACCGCGGAAACATGAACCAGCAGCAGGGGCAGAACTCCTCGCAGCAGTTCCAGTTTCGCGACGGACTCGCGCAGAATGCTGGTGGTGGCAACGCTAATGGCAATGGCGGCTCGCGCCGCGAGCAGGCTGCCGGTGGCGGCCAGAACCTTGGGGAGCTCGGCCATGAGGCTGTTTCTGGCACTGCCGGTTCTTCTGGCCGTTCTGACGGGGTGTATCTCTGAGGCGGGCGCGGTAACGACCTCCGGCGTCTGTGAAGCCCAGATCCTCAAGGCGGCCCGCAAATGGGGTGTGCCGGCCGGCATCCTCCACTCGGTCGGCCTGACCGAGACCGGACGCAAGGGCGCTCTTTACCCCTACGCACTGAATATCGAGGGCCGGACGGTCTTCGCCGATTCCAGGACGGAAGCACTACAGACATTCGATGCGGCCCGCCGCGAGGGGCGAAGCCTCATCGATCTGGGCTGCATGCAGATCAATTACCGCTACCATGGTGAGGCATTTGCCTCGGTCGAGCAGATGCTCGATCCGGAAAAGAATGTCGATTACGCCGCACGCTTCCTGGCCAGGCTGCATGCCAGACACCAGACCTGGACCATGGCTGTGGCACGCTACCATGCCGGCCCCAACAACGACCCCGCGCAGAAACGCTATGTCTGTCGCGTCATCAGGAATCTGGTCGACGCGGGACACGGCGCATGGACGCCGGCCGCCCGAAATTTCTGCCGCTGATACAACCAAAAATAGAATTTCAGGAGTCACGAGAAAGTGGTGGCCAGCCGTTGCGTGAGTCCGATTTCGTTAATCGCCGCAACCGCCCTGTTAACCTTTTGTTAACTTTTTCCCAAATTTTTCGTGGCCCCTGGGCGGGTTCCCACAACATATGGCCAAATCATTTAGATTTATGGTTAATCAACTGTTAATTATTTCGGAGTAGTTCCTGTTGTTGAGGGCAAATGATGTGCTCCGTACCTCTTGTTCATAGGGGTACCACACTGATTCGGAGGCGGGCGAATGATCGTCGTGGTTGATGACCGGGAACTTGTTAAAAGCGGCTACACTTCACTCTTCGGACGCGAGGGGGTTCCCTCCGCCGCGTTCGATTCGATCGAATTTGGCGAATGGGTCAGCACCGCGGCCGACGCGGATCTCGATGCTGTCGAAGCCTTCCTCATCGGCGACGGGCAACAGTCGCTCGATCTGCCGCGAGCCATCCGGGATCGTTCCCAGGCTCCGGTGATCGCGGTGTCGGATACGCCGTCACTCGAATCCACGCTCGCCTTCTTCGACAGCGGTGTCGACGACGTGGTCCGCAAGCCGGTCCATCCGCGTGAAATCCTGGCACGTGCCGCCGCGATCCGTCGCCGGCTCAAGGCACTCGCCAACCACACCGACATCGGTCCCATCCGGGTCTATTCGGACGGACGCGATCCGGAAATCGAAGGTCGCACCTTCGCTCTGCCGCGCCGCGAGCGCCGTATTCTGGAATACCTCGTCGCCAATCGTGGCCGGCGGGTGACCAAGCAACAGATCTTCAATGCGATCTACGGCATCTTCGACGAGGATGTCGAAGAGAACGTGGTCGAAAGCCATATCTCCAAACTGCGCAAAAAACTGCGCAAGCGCCTTGGCTTCGATCCGATCGATTCCAAGCGCTTCCTCGGCTACCTGATCGACTGGGACTGACAGGTCCCGGCAGCCCGGAAATGATATCCGGGCCTTTCATGGGGAACCGCATCAATCAGGTTCACGCAAGGCCCGGCCGCTAGACTTCCACCCGGTATGAAACAAGGGGAACTGCGATGAGCCTGTCAGGTATGATGCGCACCGGTGCGTCCGGTATGAATGCTCAGGCGAGCCGTCTCGGAGCGGTTGCTGACAACATAGCCAACTCCAACACCACCGGTTACAAGAAGGCGTCGACGCAGTTCTCCTCGCTGATCCTTCCGACCGGAGGCGGAGCATACAATTCCGGCGGCGTCATCCCGAAGACGCGCTATTCCATCTCCGAAGCCGGTACCTACACCAACACAACGTCCGTCACCGATCTCGCGATCAAGGGGGAGGGCTTCTTCATCGTCCAGGGGACGGACGGTGTCGAATATCTCACCCGCGCCGGCGCGTTCACCGTCCAGTCCGACGGCACGCTTCTCAACAGCGCCGGCTTCACGCTGATGGGTTACCCGTACTCCTCGACGGCGGATCCGACCATCGTCATCAACGGATTTGCCGGCCTCGAGCCTGTGGTGCTGTCGGCCGATTCCCTGACCGCCAAGGCATCCGCTGCCGGCGAACTGGGCGGTAACCTGCCCGGCAACGAGGCGATTGGCTTCTCCAAGCCCACCTCGCTGGTCGCCTATGACAGCCAGGGCAACGAGCGGCTGCTCAACTTCACCTACGAGAAGACGAATGCCAACGAATGGTCGCTGACCGTCGACTACGACGGAACGACCATCTCCGGCCCGACCACCGTCACTTTCGACGCGAACGGCCAGCTTGTGGGTCCGGCTTCCATTACGACCTCTGCACTGTCGATCGCCGGCACCAACCTCGATCCGATCACCATCGACATTTCCAACACCACCCAGCTCGGCGGCGAATTCTCGGCCGACGGCGACATCGACGGCAAGGGCGCCACGGGCGTTGTGGACTATTCGATCAGCCCCGACGGCGTGGTGTCGCTCAAATATGCCGACGGCGAACTGGTGCCGAAATACCGTCTGGCGCTCGCCACCGTGCAGAGCCCCGACATGCTCTCGCCGCTGGCCGGCAACGTCTACTCCCAGAGCCGGGATTCGGGCGTGGTGGTCGTCGGTTATCCGGAGAACGGCGGCCTGGGCTCGATCATTTCGAACACGCTCGAGGATTCCAACGTCGATATCGCCGAGGAACTCACCAGCATGATCGAATCGCAGCGGAACTACACCGCCAATTCCAAGGTGTTCCAGACAGGTTCCGACCTGATGGACGTCCTCGTCAATCTGAAACGATAACCGGACCCTGAGGCGGGTCTCTAGGGCGTAACGGCAATGTCACTTTCAACCGCGATCAGAACGGCCCAGTCTGCCCTGTCGAACAATTCGACGCAGACCTCCGTGATCTCGCGCAACATTTCCAACGCGTCGAATCCGGACTACAACCGCCGCAGCGCAATCCTGTCGACAACGACGTTCGGCGCCACCGTCATCACCACGTCGCGCTCGCAGAACCAGGCGCTGCTGGTTCAGGGACTTCAGGGAACTGCGGCCTCGAGCGGTCAGCAGACGCTCCTGACCGGCCTCGAGCGTCTGCAGTCGATCTTCGGCGGCAACGACTACGAGACGTCTCCAGCCGCCCTGATGGCGTCCTTCCGGGACACGCTGTCGGCCTATGCCGTCAAGCCATCCGAATCGACGCTTGCCGAATCCGCCATCGCCGATGCCGCTCTCCTTGCGGACGGTCTGCGAACGGCCTCGAAGGAGGTTCAGGCGACGCGCCTCGATGCCGACAAGCAGATCGAGCTCGATGTCGAGAAGCTCAACAGTCTGCTCGCGGATTTCAAGAAGGCCAACGACGCGGTCGTCGGCGGCACCCGGGCGGGCCGCGACGTCAATCAGGAACTCGACGAACGCGAGCGGATCCTCAAGCAGATCGTCGAGATCGTGCCGGTCACCACCAATGCACGTGATTCCAACGATCTGGCTCTTTATACGGCCGGCGGACTGACCCTTTTCGAGACGAGCCCGCGGGCGGTCACCTTCGCGCCTTCGGCCGGTTACGACGCGACCGTCACCGGAAACCAGGTTTTCATCGACGGACAGCCATTGCCCCCGGGCCAGGGCGCGGCGACGTCCGGCAAGGGATCGTTGCAGGCACTTCTGCAGATCCGGGACGACTACGCGCCAGAGCTCCAGCGCCAACTCGACGAGATGGCGCGAGGCCTCATTACCGCCTTTGCCGAAAGCGACCAGTCGGCCGTGCCGACATTGCCGGACATGCCGGGCCTGTTCACCTGGGCCGGTGGCACGGTTCCGGCGGGCGGCACGCTCCAGCCGGGTCTCGCAGCCTCCATCGTGATCAATCCGGCGGTCGTGACGGCTTCTGGCGGCAACCCGAACCTCTTGCGTGACGGTGGCATCAATGGCGCCGCCTATGTCGTCAACCCCTCCGGCGCTGCGAGCTTCTCGCAGGTGCTGGACGGCCTCGTTCAGGCGTTTGACGCCGACATGACCTTCGACAGTGCGGCAGGCCTCGGCACGACCGGCACGTTGTCGTCGTTTGCGGCGGATTCTCTCGGCTGGCTCGAGCAGAACCGCAGCGACGCGACAGCCTCGTACGAAACCAAGGAGGCCTTCCGTTTCCGCACGATAGAGGCCTATTCGAACCTCACTGGCGTTTCCATCGATGAGGAAATGTCGATCCTTCTCGAATTGGAACAGTCCTACAAGGCGTCCGCGCGCATCATCTCGGCAGTCGACGAGATGATGCAGGCCTTGTTGGCCGCTGCCTGATAGGAAATGAGATGAAGACGAGTTTCATATCATCCCTGGCCGCGCAGAACTCGATGCGCATGACCATTCAGCGCAGTCAGGTCGAAATCCAGAAACTTCAAACGGAAGTCGTTACCGGCCGCTACGCCGACGTCGGTGAATCGCTCGGCGCATCGGTGTCCCGCAGCGTCACGCTCAATCGCGAGGTGCTTCGGCTCGACACGATGAAGGATTCCAATTCGCTGGTGACGCAGCGGCTTTCGGCATCGCAGCTGGCTCTCGAAGAAATGTCCAACCAGGCGCAGGAACTGCTCGAAGCCTTCATCTCGGTCAACAGTTCCAATGACGCCACCCGTCTTTCCGTTGCGGATCAGACAATTACCAACGCATTGAGTTCCTTTACCTCCGCCGCCAACACGTCATCGAACGGCGAATTTCTGATGGGCGGCGTCAACACAGATACCAAGCCGCTGACCGACTATCAGGAAGCGGGCAACCCGGCGAAGGCGACTTTCGATGCGGCCTTCTTCGGCTATTTCGGGTTCACTCAGGATGACCCCGCCGCTGCCGGTATCAGCGTCGCCGCCATGGACGACTTTCTCACCAATACGCTTGAGCCGCTCTTCTCGGGTCCCCAGTGGAACGCCGACTGGTCGACCGCGTCGGACTCCAACGTCACCAGCCGCATCTCGCGAACCGAACTGGTCCAGAGCAACGCAAATGCCAATGAAGAAGGCATTCGCAAGTTCGCTCTGGCCTCCGTGATTGGGCTCGAGCTTCTATCCGCGCCGATCTCCGACGAGGTGCGGTCCCTGGTGAATTCACGAGCTATTCAGCATGCCGGTGAAGCGGTCAACAAGATCGACAACATCCGGAGTAAACTGGGCATTTCGGAGAACCGCGTCGAAAAGGCGAACAAGGCACTCGAGGCTCAGATCCAGATTTTCGAAATTCATGTCGCCGATCTGGAAGAGGTGGACGCCTACGAAGCGTCGACCAGGATGAAGGCGCTGCTGGCCCAGGTGGAGACGTCCTACCAGCTGACAGCACGTTTGCAGCAATTGAGCCTGACAAATTTCTTGTAAGGCGAACAACCGGGGCATGACAGCCTACCGGAAAACGTAAAGGGCAAGGGAATGTACCAGTTCTCATATGCGGATGTTCAGGAGGACGGCGTCGCCGAAGCCAGAGAACGGGAACGGGAGGCCATCACGCACTCCTTGAACCTGTTGCGGCTGGCGATGAAGAAGGGGCGTCAGTCACGCGAATCCATTGATGCCGTGCACTTCACCAGCCGCCTCTGGGTTCGCTTCGTGGAGGATCTCGCTTCGCCCGAAAACGAATTGCAGGACGAGTTGAGGGCCAACCTCATCTCGATCGGCATCTGGATCATCAAGGAATGCGAGCGTATCCGCCACGGTGAATCCGACAATTTCCAGGGTGTGATCGATATTTCCACCATCATTCGCGAGGGACTGAAATGAAAAGCTCGCTTCGTATTTCTCTCAAGGCCGGCGAGCGCATCTTCATCAACGGCGCCGTCCTGCGGGTGGATCGCAAGGTCGCCATCGAGTTCCTCAACGACGTGACCTTCCTTCTGGAAAACCATGTCCTGCAGCCGGAAGACGCCAACACGCCGCTCCGGCAGCTCTACTTCATCGTCCAGATGATGCTGATCAATCCGGAAGGCGCCGAGCAGTCGATGGCGATGTTCCGCAAGTCCGTGGTCATGCTTCTGACCTGCTTCAAGAACGACGAGGTTCTCGCCGAACTCAAGCACATCGACGGCATGGTGACGCAAGGCCGCGCGTTCGAAGCCCTGAAGGCGATCCGCGCGCTCTATCCCATCGAGGAACAGATCCTCAATTCGCCTGCCATGCCGGCGGCGACGCTCGAACAGATCCGCAGGGAGTTGGCACCATGGTCGTAAGCGCAACCGCAAGCTCAACTGCCGCCCAGTCGGGCAGCGCTGCCGACAATGCTTCCAAGAAGACGATGGTCGACTACGACACGTTCCTCACATTGCTGGTCGCGCAGATGAAGAACCAGGATCCGACGGAGCCGATGGATTCGACGGAGCAGATTGCACAGCTGGCGACCTTCTCCCAGGTCGAGCAGACCGTCCAGACCAACAAGAACCTGGAAATGCTGATTCAGACGACCACCCTCAGCCAGGCCGGCTCGATCATCGGTCGCACACTGGAAAGCCCCGACGGCTCGGTCTCCGGCGTGGTGAAGGAAGTTCAGGTCTTCTCCGACGGATTGCTCGCAACCCTGGAAGACGGTACCAAGGCTGTCGTGGGAGCCGGTATCACGATTCGCTAACCGGCCGCCGCCCGGAAGGATACAGCGATGAACGAAGCCGACGCACTCGATATCGTGCAGAACGCGATCTGGACGGTTCTCGTGGCTTCGGGCCCTGCGGTTCTGGTGGCGATGGTCGTCGGCGTCGCCATCGCCTTCGTCCAGGCGCTGACCCAGGTCCAGGAAATCACCCTCACCTTCGTCCCGAAGATCGTGGCAATCCTCATAACGGTCGCCATCTCCGCGCCCTTCGTCGGCTCGCAGATTTCCTCTTTCACCAATATCGTCTTCCAGCGCATCGAAAGCGGCTTCTAGCGGGCATCGCGCCCGTCGCTCGGCCTCGCGCTATGGATTGGCTTGCCGCTGCCATCCTCGCGCAAGTTTCACCCACTAGTGTCCGCCTGACCCCGCTTCAGCTCGATCGCGACGTGGGTCTGAACCGGGCCGGCATGATGTCTGGCCGCAACGGCAGGGATGAGACGACATGGCCGATACCCAGGCAGCGACGCTTCCCAAGGCTGGCTTCCAAGGGAAAGACCTTGGCTTTGCCTTTGGTATCGTGGTCATTCTTTCGGTCCTCTTTCTGCCGATTCCGACTTTCCTGATCGACGTCGGCTTGGCTTTTTCCATCTCGTTCTCCGTTCTGATCCTGATGGTAGCGCTGTGGATCCGACGGCCGCTTGATTTCTCGTCCTTCCCGACGATCCTGCTGATCGCCACCATGCTGCGCTTGTCGCTCAACATCGCGACGACCCGGGTCATCCTCTCGGAGGGCCATCTCGGTCCCGAAGCGGCCGGCAATGTCATCGGCGGATTTTCGCAGATGGTCATGTCCGGCGATTTCGTCATCGGTCTGATCGTCTTTCTCATCCTGGTGACGGTGAACTTCATCGTCATCACCAAGGGCGCCACCCGTATCGCGGAGGTTGGCGCCCGCTTTACCCTCGATGCCATCCCCGGCAAGCAGATGGCCATCGACGCCGACCTGTCCGCCGGTCTCATCGACGAGAAGGATGCCCGCAAGCGGCGAACCGAACTGGAGATGGAAAGCTCCTTCTTCGGTTCGATGGACGGTGCCTCCAAGTTCGTCCGTGGTGACGCGATTGCCGGGTTGATCATCACCGGGATCAATATGTTCGGTGGTATCGTCATCGGCTATGCGCGCCATGGCATGGAGGTCGGCGAGGCCGCCGACGCCTTCGTGCGCCTGTCGGTCGGCGATGGTCTTGTGTCGCAGATTCCCGCGCTGATCGTTTCTCTCGCTGCGGGTCTTCTCGTGTCGCGCGGCGGCCAGCTTGGTTCGACCGACGAAGCGGTGATCGACCAGCTCGGCGCCTATCCGCGCGCACTCTTTGCCGCCTCCGGCCTGTTGGCCGTGCTCGCACTCATGCCGGGGCTGCCGTTCCTGCCGTTCGCCTTCCTCGGTGGAGGGCTCGCCTTCGCCAGCTGGATCATCCCCCGACGCCGTGATGCGGCCGCCCGCGCCGAGGCGCAGGAAGTCCACCGCGTCGAGCAGGAGAAGCAGAACCAGGAGAAGGAATCGGTCAAGTCGATTCTCAAGACCGCCGAAATCGAGCTGGTACTCGGAAAACAGGTCGCTTCGCGCCTTCTCGGCAGCCACGAGGAACTGGCTTTCCGCGTCGCCAAGATGCGCAAGAAGTTCGCTTCGCAATACGGCTTTGTCGTGCCCGAAATCAAGGTGACGGACGACTTCGGGGTGAAGGACAAGTCCTACCAGATCCGCATTCATGGCACCACGGTCGCAGCAAACGAGCTGCGCGTCGGCGACGTCATGGTGGTGCTCGCGGGCAAGCGTCGCCCGACGCTGCCGGGCGACGAACTGCGTGAGCCGGCCTTCGGCCTGCCCGCGATGTCACTTCCCGAAACCTTCGCAGAGGACCTGAAACGCGAGGGTTTCCAACCCATCGACAACGTCTCGGTCGTGCTCACGCATCTGAGCGAGGTCATCCGCAACAACCTGCCGCAGCTTCTCTCCTACAAGGACATGAAGGTGCTGATCGACAGGCTGGATTCGGAGTACCGGAAGCTCGCCGACGAGATCTGCACCTCGCACATGACCTATTCCGGTTTCCAGGCGGTCCTGAAGCTCCTGCTGGCGGAGCGCGTGTCGATCCGGAACCTGCATCTGATCCTCGAGGCGGTGGCTGAACTCGCGCCGCATGTCCGCAAGACCGAGGCGATCGTCGAGCACGTCCGCATCCGCATGTCGCAGCAGATCTGCGGCGACATCGCCCGCAATGGCGTTCTCAACGTTCTACGGCTCGGCAACCGGTGGGACATGGCCTTTCACCAGGCGCTCAAGCGCGATCCGAAAGGCGAGATCGTCGAATTCGACATCGATCCGCGTCAGCTCGAGGAGTTCACCGAGCAGGCCACCGAGGTTATCCGTGGACACATGGACAAGGGGCTGCCTTTCGTCCTTGTCACAGCACCCGATGCGCGGCCATATGTTCGCATGATCGTTGAACGAATCTTCGCGACGCTGCCGGTTCTCTCACACGTCGAACTGGCGAAGGGAACCGAGATCAAGCTTCTCGGCTCGATCTCGTGATCGAGGACCCGCAGGGATCGGTGCTTGCCGTATTCCTGGCGTTCTGCCGCATCGGCGGCTGCATCATGGTGCTTCCCGGATTTTCGAGCTTTCGCGTCCCCGTTCAGATCCGTCTCTTTCTGGCGCTGGCGGTCTCCCTGGCGCTGACCCCGCTGCTTTGGGAGATGATCTATCCGCGGGTCCAGAATCCCGGGTCCGAATATCTCTATCTCGTCGGCTCGGAGATGCTGATCGGTATTACCTTCGGGATGATTGCCCGCTTCATCGTGCTCGGGCTGCAGTTTGCCGGCACCTCGATTCAGATGGTCATCGGTTTCAATACCTCGGGTGGAATGTCCGTCACCGAATCCGAGCAGGAAGGTCAGATGACTTCGCTGATCACCTTCACCGGATTGCTGCTGCTGTTTCTCACCGACTTCCATCACCTGGTCATCAGGGCGATTGTCGGTTCCTATGAATTCATGCCGATGGGCGAGGGGTTTGCGCCCCGCATGGCGCTCGTCACGCTGACCGACACGCTGTCGTCCACCTTCCTCGTGATGCTGCGTCTCGCCAGTCCGTTCATCGTCTACGGTCTGGTGTTCAACCTCGCCATCGGCTTCGTCAACAAGCTGGCCCCGCAGATTCCTGTCTACTTCATCTCGATACCCTTCATTCTCACCGGCGGCATGGTGCTCTTCTATTTCGGTTCGATCGAATTCTTCTCTCTCTTCACGAGCGCCTTCACCGATCTTTTCGCCGGAGGAACCGGTTGATGGCCGAGGGGCGTGCCGAGAAGCTCAGGCGGCTTGTCCGTGTTCAGCGCCAGCTCGAACGGGTGGCGGAGAACGAACTCGCGGTCATCCTGCGCGAGCGCGCCATCGTCGACGATACGCGATCGGCGCTGGTCGATGCGCTTGGTTCGTTCTCTCCACTCCACACCGCGATGGCGCAGCACTACAGCAAGCGTTTTTCCGGGCTCGAAACCCGCGACCGGAGACTGACCGGCATGCAGGCGATGCAGGAACGGCGGATCCTGACCGAGAAGACGAAGGCGGACCGGCTGCAGGATCAGTACGCCGATGCGGCCGAAGCCGAGGGACGCGATGCCGAGGATGACGGTCTTCTCGATCTCATCGACATGGTCATGGCATCCAAGACCGGCTCAAGCCCAGCGTAAGTTTCATCTGCGATGCTGTTGATCAGGATGCGGTCGACCGCACCGGTGAATTTGGCGATGCGTGGAGGAAAAAGTGGCGATCTCGATCCCCAGCGACCTGGTTCTGGACGTGGTCAATGCGGCCAGTCCGGAAGCCGCGCGCAAGGCTGAGAACATGCTTGCTGCTGCCGCCGCCACGAAGGCCAAGGCGAGTGCAGCGACCGACAAATTCACCACAGAGGTCGCCAGCGTCGCCGATGACATCGGCACGGATTTGGTCGATCTCCGCGGGCGTCTCGCCGAGAACGCCGCGAAATCCGACGTCGAGGTGCCCGAAGCCTACCGCAAGTTCGAGGCCATGGTTCTGGGCAACTTCGTCCAGTCCATGCTGCCTTCCGACAATGAGGAAGTCTACGGCAAGGGAACGGCCGGTGAAATCTGGAAGGGCATGATGGCCGACAAGATCGGCTCCGTGATCGCGGAGGGTGGCGGTATCGGGATTGCCGAGCGCATGGCCAAGCAGGCCGAGCGCAACATCGTGCCGGCTGGTGAACTCTCGGAATCAGTCGTTAACCGGGCGGCAAGCCTGGTCAATGAAATGCAGATGACCGTACTGGACGACATTGCCGGTATCGGTAACCATCCGTCCGACACGGGAGGCAAGATAGTATGAGCCTTTCCAACACCCCGAATGATCCTCGTGAGGGCAGCATAAGCGGCCTGCTCGGACGTCTCGAAAACGTCCTCGACGAAGAGAACAGCCGTCTGGGCAAGGACCGTACCTTCGACATCAAGCAGACGAATGCGCTGAAGAGCCGTTGTCTGTACGAGATGGCGGTATTGATGCGCGACAGGGGAACCCGCAACCTCGCGGAGGAAACCCAGGTCCGGCTGGCCGAGATCCGCGAGAAGCTCGAGATCAACACCGTCAAGATCAAGGCTCATATGGACGCCGTTCGTGACGTGGCCGACATGCTCAAGGACCTCGCCACCGAGGCCGAGGCCGACGGGACATATTCTGCCGACCAGTTCATGGCCTACGATCTGTCATGATCAAGCTTGTGGGCACCGGGATCTGGGTCTGTATCGTCACGCTGGCATCGGTTTATTTCTCGGTGCAGACGGCCAACAAGAAGCCGGAAACCGAGACGGTTCCCGCCTTCCTCGGCGGGCTTGAAACCGTGCGTGGCGAAATCATCTCGGTCCCCATTCTCAGGGGCGGCGGCGTCGAGGGGTACTTTCTGACACGGCTGTCATTCACCGCCGACCCCAAATACCTCTCCAAGCTGACCGTCCCGGCCTCGCAGCTCGTCACCGACGCACTCTATACCGAGTTGGTCGGCAACACGACGATCGACTTCAGCCATCTCGACCAGTTCGACATTCCGACCTTCAAGGAAAACGTCAAGGTCGCGCTCAACAAGCGCATCGGCGAGGAAGTCTTCCACGATGTCGTCATCGAGCAGATCGATTTCCTGTCTAAGGCAGATATCCGCAGCAACATCCAGAAGGGCGAGCGCTCGATGAGCAGTTCGCAGCAGCGCGTCGGCGAGAAACTCCCACAGCCGACCCACTGATTTCCTGGTCTAGTTGGCTTCCGGATTCCGGTACTGTTCGTTGACCCAGCCGAGTTCCGCCTGCAACCGCCCGATGGCCACTTGCGCATGATAAAGCGCAATCACGGGTGATCCGGTCTCGATCAGCAAGCGAACCCCGCGGACCGGAGCTGCGAGCAGCAGGGCCGCCGATTTGCCGAGGGTTTTAAGCCTTGCGCCGAAGCCGGGATTTTCCCGTCGCTCGATGATCGCCGAAATCGCGCCGTTGCGGAGGCTTCTGGCATTCAGCCAGGAGAACTCGGTCCGCCGCGTCGGCGTGGTCTCGCGGACCTCGGCCTCGTGGCACCAGGCAAAAGTGAAACCCCGGGTGCGGCTGCGGCGATAAAAATCGCTGTCGCCGCCACCGATGAAGTTGAAGGCCGGATCGAGAAAGGGCCGCGGCATCGCGTCCAGCACCCGCCGGCTGATCAGCACGTTGCCGGACGAGTAGAGGATCGGAACCGCTCCGGTCTCACGATAGGGTGGCTGGAAGGCGGGATGGCGCGCCCAGCGATCCAGTCCAAGATTTTCAAAGACCGGGACCTGCGGGCCGCCGACGAAATCGGCGCCGGTGGACGCCGCAGCCGCGGAAAGACCGGCCAGCCAGCCGGGAGCGGCGATCTCGTCGTCGTCGATGACCGCGATTTCGCGCAGGTTCGGAAACTCGGCGAGGGCCGCTTCCCAGCCGGCGTTGTAGGCGTGGCAATTGCCGCGCTGTCGGGCTATCACCACTAGGCCGGCAATGTGTGCCGTCTCGAACCATGCGCGCGCAGCCTCGGCGCCCGCCATACCCTCGGCATCGTTTTCCATGACGATGACGGCGAAGGGATGCGAAGGAGACTGGGACGAAAGGGAGTTCAGAGTCTTGACGAGGTGGTCCGGCCGGCGGAACGTCGGGATCGTGACCACGCGTTCGACGGACAGAGGCTCGAGCTGTGGCGAGCGGTACTCGATTGTATGTTCGGCGTTCTCGGTCACGTCCGCTTTCCGGTCTCTTCGCCTCACGAGACAAGCATGAAATGCTGAAGATTGGCTGAAAGCGGGAGTTCAAAATCCAAGGTACCGGTTAATGGCCGCTTTAGTCCTCCATGATAATCGTGCGAGATCATTTCATAACGAAACGGCTTCCATGCACCTGGTCTTTGCCACATCGCTGGTTCCTGTCGCAGAACCCCGCTCGGGCTATGACATCGCCAATCGCGTCATTGTCGACGCCCTGAGGCTGATGGGGCATCGCGTCTCGGTTCTCGGCTACCTTCAACCGGGAAATACGCCGTCCGCGCCCGAGGATACGGTAGTCCTGGCTGAGCTTGAAGTGACAAATGCCCGCGTGACGAAGGCGCGCAAGGCCGGTTGGCTTGCCACAGCTCTTGCCCGTGGAGAACCGGTTTCGGTCGCCAAGATGCATGCTGTGAGCGCCGACCACGTTGCCTCGGCGATGGCTGGATTGGGGGCGGTCGACGCGGTACTTCTCAATTCCGTCCAATTGCCGGGGGCCTTTCGGGATCTCTTCGCGCGGTATGCCTGTTTCTACGTAGCTCACAACGTGGAAGGCCATTCGGCCGCGGCCAATGCGGTCGAGGCCGCGGGACCTTTGGGCCGACGTCTTTATGCCCGCGAGGCGCGTCTGCTGACAGCCATCGAACGATCACTTTGCGAGAAAGCGAACTTCGTTTTCACGCTCGCCGAGGCTGACCGGGCGGCGCTCGGTGTCGCAGATCCGGAAAGATCCTGCGCGCTGCCGCTTGTGACCTCCATCACGCCACCGCCGGAGCCGGAAGTTCGAAACCCGGTCTACGACGTCGGCCTCATCGGCTCCTGGACGTGGTCTGCCAACCGCGCGGGGCTCGACTGGTTTCTCGAAGAGGTCGTTCCGCATCTGCCGTCGGACATCCGCATTGCAGTCGCCGGTGGCATGGACCAGAAGCCGTCTTCCGTCCCGGCCAATGTCGAGTTGCTCGGACGTGTCCCTGATGCCCGCGCTTTTGTCCGTTCCGTGAGAGTGGTTCCGCTTGTTTCGCGGGCCGGCACCGGCGTTCAGCTCAAGACCATCGAGACCTTCGAGCTCGGCCTTCCCTCCGTTGCCACCACCAGCGCTCTTCGCGGCATCGTCCAGCGCCCGGTCAACTGCCTGGTGGCAGACGAACCGGCGGATTTCGCCGAAAAGCTCCTCGACCTGGTCCGACGCTCGCGGGCAGGGGAGGACCTCGATGTCGACGGGCGTGCCTTTCACACCCATCAGATGGACGGCCTCAAGACGGCGCTTGGCGCCGGACTGGCTCATCTTTCCAGGGTTAACGGCCGATAAACACGCCTTTAACCGCACCCGGCGAAGATTGATGCAATGTTCTTCAAAGGGTGCTAGCTCAAACGCAATTGGGTGCCCGATGGAGGGTGCTGGCAACGGAAACTGACATGCAACCCACTTCTGCGGAACGTGACATTCTCGGGATACAGGTCAGGGCCTACGAGTGGGAGGAGGCCCTGGCATCTCTCGACACGGGCATCAACGCGTCGGGTCAGCGGATCGTCAATTTCCTCAATGCCAACAACGCCAATATCGCCCACACAAACGACGCCTATCGCAATGTTCTCAAGGACTGCGAACTCCTTCCCGACGGCTTCGGCATGGATATCGCTGCGAAGGTGCTGACCGGCAGGGCCTTCCCGGCCAACCTCAACGGTACCGATTTCATTCCGGCGCTGCTCGTTCATGTCGAAAGACCGCTGCGGGTGGCCTTGATAGGAGGCAGCCGTGAGGTCGTGGCCACAGCGGCGGAAAACTTCGCGAAGCTGACGCCCTGGCATGAGTTCAACCCGGTTTCGGACGGTTACTTCGGTGACGGGGGCAATACACGGGTCTTGGCCGCACTGGCCGCCTACGATCCGGATCTCACACTGGTCGCCATGGGCAGTCCGCTTCAGGAACTCTGGATCGAGGCCAATATCAAACCGGAACACGGGCGGCTGGTCATGGGCGTCGGGGCCCTCTTCGATTTCACGTCGGGCGAGGTCAGCCGCGCGCCGAAGTGGATGCGTGAAATCCGGCTCGAATGGCTCTACCGGCTGTTGCTGGAGCCGGGCCGCATGTGGCGGCGCTATATCATCGGCAATCCGTTGTTTCTCTTCCGCGTCTTTCGCTACAAGATGACCGGCAACCGGGCGGGAACGCCCGTGACCGGATGATCCCGTTGCGTCTTTCGAGGAAGCGAAGATGAGTTCCGCGATCATGACGGCGTCTTACGTCGCCGACTTTCAACGTTGCGAACTGCTATGCGAAAGCATCGACCGTTTCATGACCGGCGACTGGCACCATTACCTGCTGGTCGATCGCAGTGACGTCGCCCTGTTCAAGCGGCTTTCCGGCCCCCGCCGCACCGTGGTCAGTGAGGCAGAGCTCTTTCCCTTCTGGCTGCGCTCATACCCTGATCCTCTGAACGCGGGCCGGCGCATGTGGCTCAGTCCCTTCTCGGTTCCGCTGCGTGGCTGGCACGCCCAGCAATTGCGGCGGCTGGCGATGGCGCGTTACGTCGATCAGGACACGCTTCTTTCCATCGATTCCGACGTCGTGCTGGTTCGTCCCTTCGATCCTGCCACCTTGTGGGGAGACGCCGGGCTTCGGATGTATCGTGTCGTAGACGGTGCGCGACAGGCGACACCGGGGCACATGCGCTGGCTCACGCATGCGGGTGATATCCTCGGCTTGCCGCGTCACCCCGACCCCGCCAACGATTACATCGCCAACATGGTCCCTTGGCGCACTGATACGGCCCAGGCCCTTCTCGATCATATCGAGAGGCACACCGGGAAGGGTTGGTTACGAGCGATCATCTCCTCCCGTGATATTTCCGAATGCATGATCTACGGCCGGTTTGTCGACGAATTGCTCGGTGGCAAGGGCCATGTCCCCGATCCGAGACCCCTGTCGCACGTCCTCTGGTTCAAGGAGACGTTTCCGGAAACCCGGGAGGGCTTGGAAGAGTTCATGCGCGGCATCTCGGACGATCAGGTCGCCATCGGCGTCCAGTCCTTCGTCGGTCATTCGCTTGCGGAGATCCGCGCCCTGGCGTTCAACCTCTTCTGATCTCAGATGACCCGCCGGCTTTCGCTTCGCCTGGAGGCCAGGGCGCGATAGGTCATCAGCGCGGAGATGAGATAGAGTGCGACGAAGACGAGGTTGATCAGTTCGACCCAGCTCCGGGTCTCCAGCCCCTGAACGAGCAGCAGAGCCAGTAGCCCCGCCTTGGACGCTCCGAGGAGCGCCAGGATCAGCGTCCGGACCACGGTCCGGCCGGTCGCGTAGAGCAGTTCCGAGTGATACTCGAGAAGATTGCGCAGGGCGGGAACGGCGAGAACGAGCGCGAGGATCGGGGTTGCTTCGGCCACGTTCTTGCCGAGCGCGTTGGGGAAGACGGCGAGAACGGCAACCAGCGCCAGCAGGCCGGCGGTCGAGACGCCCGCCACAAGCAGTTCCAGCCCGATCCGGACCTTCAGCCTGTCGAGAAACTTCGGTGCCCGCATCAGCCGCTGGGTGAGGATGGTCAGGAAGGAGCGGACGGGTAGGGCCGTGAGGTCGACCAGACGCATGATGATGGCATAGATGCCGGCCACCTCGGCGCCACCGAACGACAGGACGAGGACCTTGTCGAGTTCCGACTGCACATAGAACAGGGTTTCGGCCCCGGCGACCGAAACCGCGTCGATCCAGCGCCGGAGGTAGAGCGCCGGGGCCCAGCGAAGCCGGACCCTCGGATAGTAGAAGACGACGGCGACAAGAGCGGCCGTCGTGTTCGCCGCAAGATAGTACCAGCTCCAGGCTGCCAGCGTATCGGTTCCGCCATAGGCGAAAGCAAGCGCGGCTATCGCCTTCAGGGCGGTGGCGATGACCACCAGCAGCGAGCCCGCGCCGAACCGGTTCACCCCGTAGGAGACGATGACGACAATCTCCATGATCCGCCAGCACAGGATCTCGGCGATCAGGATGCGCGCGAACACACCTAGCGTGATTTCGCCGTGAAAAACGAGACTGAATGTCGCCAGTCCCGTGAGCGCCACAAGCGGTAGCGAGAGGACGAGCCCGCCGAGAAACCCGGCGGTGTAGGTGCCGAGAAGGCGACGCTTGACGGTGGCGATACGGTAGAGCGGGGAGACGAAACCGAACGCCAGAAGCCGCGAGAGCATCACCCCGCAGGCCGAAGCCGTGGCAAACAGGCCGAAATCGGCGATCGACAGCGTGTTTGCGACGGCCACGAAGTAGGCCATCGAGATCAGCAATCGCCCTCCCGAGCCGCCGATCATCGAGAGATAGGCGCTGATCGATTGGCGATTTTCGACGGCGAACGCCCGCGCCCGCGCAACCCATCCGGTCGCGCGGAATGTCGAAGCCGGCCGCTGCTGGTCGATCCCCGTCGTCATGGCGCAAGGCATACACGAGAGATGTTAATTCGCGGTTCCGCGGTGCTCGGGGAGTGACGGAGACAAGAAGATTGAAGACTTTTCCGGTCCGGCGTGCACGCCTGTTTTTCCTGCATTATTCGCAGGCGAGCGGCCGGAATTAACCTTTTGTTACCCATGGATGGATAGGTTGCGTTAACCAATGACGTATTCCACGGGAAGGCTGGGCAGCGGGAAATGGCAGATTTCGATCAGGACAGGCAAGCCCGGAGCGGGCGGGGCTCACTGCTCGATCTGGCATCCCGTGAGTCCAACGGTGCCCGCATCTCGGCCGCGGGCCGCATACGGGGCACCGAGACGAAGCGCGAGGAGCCTTCCTTCCCGGGAAGCGAGTCTGGCACGCCGCGGCTTTCGACCCGTCGAAACAACCGTCTGGACGTGGAAGGCCGCAAGCCGCCACAGGAATCCTATCGTCCCGAAATAGCGGACAAAAGGCCGGAGACATCGGCTCGTCCCGCGAAAAAATCGTTCGGACGGCATATCGCTAGCCTTCTCACGGAACCGACCGACAAGCCGGATGACCCGAGCCCGCAGCCCGTGCGACGTTTCGAGGAGGAGCCGGCACCTGTTTCGTCGCGATACGCATCCGCGCACCAGGACGACGAGGTCGCGACTCGCCATTGGCGCGAGGACCAAGATGTCCGCTCTTCTTTTCGAGATAGCGACGACGACCGCCCTCTCGTGGACGTAGGCGTTCTCATTGCCGCCGTTTGGCGCTTCCGTCGCCTGATCATTGCTTTGACCGTGCTCGGCGCCGTCGGCGGTGTACTTTTCGCGTTGAGCACGCCGCATCGCTACTACGCCGAGAACCGCATCTTCGTCGATCCGCGCGAAATCAGGCTGACCGACGACGATCTCCGCAACCAGTTGCTGTCGACAGAGGCGATGATTGCCATGACCGACAGTCAGGTGGAGATCCTGTCGTCGAACAACGTCCTGACGAAAGTTGTCGACAAGCTCAACCTGACCCGCGATCCGGAATTCAACGGGTCGGCGAACGCCGGTGGCATTCTCGGCGGCATCGCGCTGCTCCGTCAGCTCTTCTCCGGAACCGAAGTCAACAAGGTGACCGAGATCAAGGCCGTCGAAAACCTGCGCGAGGCGCTGCAGGTTTCTCGCGATCCGAAGACCTTCGTCATCAATGTGGGGATCATCAGCCGCGATCCGGACAAGTCCGCGCTCATCGCCAATACCGTCGTCGACACCTATCTCGCTTCCGAAGACGCGGCGCAGTCCGGTCTGATGGAGCGAACCTCTGAGGCGATCGACACGCGGCTGGAAGCCCTTCGTTCCGATCTCAACGCCTCGGAACGGGCGGTTGAAAATTTCCGTGCCGAGAACGATCTCGTCGGCGTCGGCGGCGAGCTCATCGACGACAAGCAGGTCGTGGCGCTCAACCAGCAGCTCGCCAATGCGCGGGCGCAGAAAGTGGCCGTCCGGGTCAAGGCGGAGAACCTCGCCAAGGCTGATGTCAGCGACATCATCGATGGCGCGTTTCCCGAAGAATTCCTCTCGGCCAACCTCATCGAGTTGCGCAAGCAGTTCGCGCAGACGAAGGCCAACACCGATTCTCTCGCGTCACGTTTCGGCCCGCGGCATCCGCAGTTCATGGCTGCGAACTCGTCGCTCGAATCCATTCGCGGTCAGATTCGCGCCGAACTGCGCCGCATCGTCGCCTCGTCGCAGGCGGAATTGCAGCGCGCGATCGAGACCGAGCAGGAACTTGCCAGCCAGCTGGCGGTCGCCAAGTCCAAGTCTCTCGACAATTCCGAGGAACTGGTCACGCTTCGCGAACTCGAGCGCAAGGCCGCGGCCACCCGCCAGATCTATGAAAGCTTCCTCAAGCGGTCGCGCGAAACCAGCGAGCGCGGCAACCTGAATACGCAGAATGTGCGCGTGATCTCTTCCGCCGAGCCTCCGCTCCAGCCCTATGGACCGTCTCGCAAGATCGTGGTCATTGCCGGCGCGGTCCTCGGTGCGCTGGCGGGCATTGCGATCGCGCTCGGTTTCGGATTTTTCCAGATCGTCCGGGGTTTTCTGCCCGATGGCGGACCCGAAGGCAACGACACGCGTCGCCGGCCCCTCGCGTCCGGCCCCGCGCCGGAACCGGTCGCCCTTCGCAGCATGAAATCACCGCAGGACCATTCCCCCCGTCCGGCCGTCGCCGAGCGTGCGGATACCGCCCCGGATCATCGCCCGATCGAGCCTTTGTCGGCAACTCCGGAGGTCGAGGAGCCGGCATTCGAGCCGTCTGCCGCGCAGGCTCCGCAGCCCCGCAACAAGCCGGCTCCGGCTTCCGTGACAGCCGCGCAGCCAGAACCTGATCTGGCTACGGCGCGATCACCCGAGCAACCCGCTTCGGCGTCCCATCCGGATCTCTGGCCGCAGCAGCCGGCCGCCGCATGGCCGTCGCCGCCACCCTACTGGCCGCAGCCTCAGGCCGCACCCGCTCCGTGGGCCGCGAGCGATCTCCACCATCAGCAGCCGGTGCCGTCACCCTATGCGCCTTATCAGGCGTATCCACCTGCACCACAGGCCTTTCATGGTGCAGCCTGGCCCTGGGCCAATCCCGGATATCCGCAGTATCCCGCCGCCGGGTATCCCGGAGCGCCCTATCCAGTGCCGCCCATGGCTTCTCCGCAGGCCGCACAAGCTCAGCCGTCGGTCGATCGCAAGCCGCCGATGGAGGATCGCTCCGCCGCCGAGATTGATCGCATCCGTGCGGAAATGCAGGAACTGCGTCAGCGCATCGACAGGACCGGTCGTCGCCGCCGCGCCTGATGGTCCCGGCCGCGGTGATTTGACCTCGCGGCCTTTACCTTTCCCGATTTATCTCCCAGAAGGGCGGAAAATGATCGACCGGAGTTGCAGCGGGACCCACCCGGATCGGCTCGCTCCGGCCAAATTCCGACGCGCGGGAAATGGAGCGGCCATATGGCGGACGTAATAGACGGAAAGGCAGTCGCGGCCTCGGTGGTCGACAAGGTCAGGGATGCCGCCGGCGAACTCGAATCGTCGTTCGGGGTGAAGCCGGGGCTGGCGGTTATCATCGTCGGTGAGGATCCCGCCTCCCACGTCTATGTTGCCTCGAAGAGCCGCATGGCCAAGGAATGCGGTTTCAATTCCGTCCAGCACACGTTGCCCGCCGAGACCAGCCAGTCCGATCTGCTGGCGCTCGTTTCCGAACTCAATGAGGACCCGGCCGTTCACGGCATTCTCGTGCAGCTTCCCTTGCCCGATCATCTCGACGCCGATGCCGTCACCCAGTCGATCAGGCCGGAAAAGGATGTCGACGGTCTTCATGTCGTCAATGCCGGCAAGCTGATGACCGGCGACCTGAAGACCGGTTTGATCTCCTGTACCCCGGCCGGCGCGATGCTGTTCGTCCGCCGCACCCATGGTGCCGATCTCTCCGGCCTCGATGCGGTGGTCATCGGTCGCTCGAACCTGTTCGGCAAGCCGATGGGCGCATTGCTTCTGGCCGCCAACGCAACCGTCACGATGTGCCATTCGCGCACGAAGAACCTCGCCGAGGTCTGCCGCCGCGCCGACATCCTCGTCGCGGCCGTCGGCCGTCCGGAAATGGTGAAGCGGGATTGGGTCAAGCCCGGCGCGACCGTCATCGACGTCGGCATCAACCGCATCCCGGCGCCCGAACGCGGCGAAGGCAAGAGCCGGCTCGTGGGTGACGTCGCCTTCGGCGAATGTGCCGAGGTCGCCGGAACCATCACGCCGGTGCCCGGCGGGGTCGGACCGATGACCATCGCCATGCTGATGGCCAATACGGTGATTGCGGCATATCGTGCCGCCGGGCAACCCGAACCAACATTCTGAGTTTCCCCTTGGAGGCGGCCTTGCCGGTCGCGTATCGCCGCCTTGTTCCTTGGGGACTCAACGGCTAGGCTCCCGTTCGAACAGGGAAAATGGAAGTCGCGGCCGACCTGACCTCCCGCTCGCCGAAGCCCGCCGGCTTCGGTCCAATCATTGAATGAAACAGGAGAGCGAGAATGAATTCGGCTCACCCGCATGAGATGGCGACGGAGACACCGGCGCTCGACACGGATTGGTGGCGCGGCGCGGTTATCTACCAGATCTATCCGCGCTCCTACCAGGATACGAGCGGCGACGGTATCGGCGATCTCTACGGGATCGCCCAGCGGCTGCCCTACATCAAGTCGCTGGGTGTCGATGCCGTGTGGATCTCGCCGTTCTTCACCTCGCCGATGAAGGATTTCGGTTACGACATCTCGGACTACAACAATGTCGATCCGATGTTCGGCACGCTCAGCGACTTCGACTACTTGATCAAGCAGGCGCATGATCTCGGCATCAAGGTGATGATCGATCTCGTCATCTCTCACACCTCCGACGTTCATCCCTGGTTCGTCGAAAGCCGGAGCAGCCGCTACAATCCCAAGGCCGACTGGTACGTCTGGGCCGACCCGAAACCGGACGGCTCGCCACCCAACAACTGGCTGTCGATCTTCGGCGGCACCGCCTGGGCTTGGGATCCGACGCGGCTCCAGTATTTCCAGCACAACTTCCTGACCTCGCAGCCCGACCTGAACTTCCACAATCCGGATGTCCAGGACGCCGTGCTCGATGTGGCGCGCTTCTGGCTCGATCGCGGCGTCGACGGCTTTCGCCTCGACACCATCAACTTCTATTTCTGCGACGCGGAACTGCGCGACAATCCGGCCCTGCCGCCCGATGAGCGCAACGATTCCATCGCGCCGGCGGTCAATCCCTACAACTACCAGAACCACCTCTACGACAAGAACCGGCCGGAGAACCTCGACTTCCTCAGGCGCTTCCGGGCGCTCATGGACGAGTACCCGGCCATTGCCTCGGTCGGCGAGGTGGGGGATGCGCAGCGCGGGCTGTCGATCGTTGCCGACTACACGTCTGGCAACGACAAGATGCAGATGTGCTACGCCTTCGAATTCCTTGCCAACGAGCCGCTGAGCCCGCGACGGGTGCGGCAGGTTGTCGGCGACTTCTTCAATGCCGCGCCGGACGGCTGGGTCTGCTGGGCGTTTTCGAACCATGACGTCGTCCGCCATGCCAGCCGCTGGGCGGCCAACGTTGCTGACCGCGACCATTATCTCAAGCTTCTCGCCGGCGTCCTTCTCTCGCTGCGCGGGTCTGTCTGTCTCTATCAGGGAGAGGAACTCGGTCTGACCGAGGCGGACCTTGCCTATGAGGATCTGCGCGATCCTTACGGCATCCAGTTCTGGCCCGACTTCAAGGGCAGGGACGGCTGCCGCACGCCGATGGTCTGGGAGGAAACCGCCCATTCGGCAGGGTTCACCGAAGGCCATCCCTGGCTGCCGGTTCCGCCGGAACATCGCGCCATGTCGGTGGAATCGCAGACCCACATGCAGGCCTCGATCCTCAACCATTATCGCCGGATGCTTGAGTTCCGCAGTCAGCACGAGGCCCTGTGCAAGGGCGACATCGAATTCGTGGACGTGGATGACGCGATCCTGAGCTTCATTCGACGCACGGATGACGAAGCAGTCTTCTGCGCTTTCAATTTCTCAACCGAGCCGCAGGAAATCACGGTGCCGCAAGGCCTCAAGCTCGACTGGGTCGAGCAGCATTGCTTCTCGGGCATCATGAAGCCGGACGGGTCGATCAGCATTCCGTCCTATGACGCCTATTTCGCGCGGGTTTCCTGACCGAAAGGACGATCAGCCGAGAATGCCGGCCCCTTGGTCGGCCGGAGCCGCAAAGGCGCGGAAGCGGCCAAACAGCTCGCGGCCCATGCCGATCTCGTATTCCGAGATGTCGGCGATGACTGGCTCGCGGGCGTCGAACTCGGCCGCATCCACCAGAACCTCGAGCGTGCCGGCGACCGCATCGACGCGGACCATGTCGCCCTCGCGCACCTTGGCGATGGGGCCGCCGTCGAGCGCCTCGGGGGTCACGTGGATGGCGGCCGGCACCTTGCCGGATGCGCCCGACATGCGCCCGTCGGTGACGAGCGCGATTTTCTGACCCCGGTCCTGCAGCACGCCAAGCGGCGGCGTGAGCTTGTGCAGTTCGGGCATGCCGTTGACCTTGGGGCCCTGGAAACGGACCACGGCGACGAAATCGCCGGTGAGCGCGCCGGCCTTGAAGGCGTCCTGGAGTTCGTGCTGGCTGTGGAAGATGCGGGCAGGGGCCTCGACCACCTGATGCTGGGATTTCACCGCCGAGATCTTGATCACCGCCTTGCCGAGATTGCCCTTCAGCATCTTAAGGCCGCCATTGGGCTGGAACGGCTCCTCGGCGCGACTGATCACTTTCGGATCTGCGCTGACCTCGGGGGCGGCCTCGCGGATGACGGCGCCATTGGAATCGAGCTTGGCTTCGACAGCATAGGACGACAGGCCCTGACCCCAGATCGTGCGCACGTCCTCGTGCACATAGCCGGCCTTGAGGAGCTGCGAGATCAGGTAACCCATGCCGCCCGCGGCGTGGAAATGGTTCACGTCTGCCAGGCTGTTGGGATAGACGCGCGCCAGAAGCGGCACGGCATCCGACAGGTCAGCGATATCTTCCCAGGTGAGAATGATACCGGCGGCGCGCGCCATGGCGACGAGGTGGAGCGTATGGTTCGTCGAGCCGCCCGTCGCATGAAGACCGACCACGCCGTTGACGATCGAGCGTTCGTCGATCATCTCGCCCACCGGCGTGAACTCGTTGCCCTGCGCGGTGATCGCAAGCGCCCGCTTGGCCGCTTCCCTCGTCAGGGCGTCGCGCAGCGGCGTGCCCGGATTGACGAAGGTTGCGCCCGGCATGTGCAGGCCCATGATCTCCATTAGCATCTGGTTGGAGTTGGCGGTGCCGTAGAAGGTGCAGGTGCCGGGTCCGTGATAGGACTTGGATTCGGCTTCCAGAAGTTCCTCACGCCCCACCTTGCCTTCGGCGTAGAGCTGGCGGATGCGGGCCTTCTCGTCGTTGGGCAGACCCGACGTCATCGGTCCGGCGGGCACGAAGATCGTCGGCAGGTGCCCGAAGGAGAGGGCGGCTATGAACAGACCCGGCACGATCTTGTCGCAGACGCCGAGATAGATCGCGGCATCGAACATGTTGTGGGACAGGCCGATCGCCGCCGACATCGCGATCACGTCGCGCGAGATGAGCGACAGTTCCATCCCCGGCTGGCCCTGGGTGACGCCGTCGCACATGGCGGGAACGCCACCGGCCACCTGCGCCACGCCACCGGCTTCCCGGGCTGCGTCGCGGATCATCTGCGGGTAGGTCTCGAAGGGCTGATGCGCCGAGAGCATGTCGTTATAGGCGGTGATGATGCCGATGTTCGGCACCACGTCGCCGGAAAGGTTGGCCTTGTCGGTTACCCCGCACGCGGCGAAGCCGTGAGCGAGGTTGCCGCAGGACAGCACCGACCGGTGCGGTCCCTTCGAGGCTGCGGCCTTTACCCGCTCGAGATAAGGCTCGCGCGTCGGTTTCGAGCGCTCGACGATGCGGCGGGTGACGGTGGCAATACGGGTATCGACGGTCATGGCGTACCTCTTTTTGTGCGGGCCTGTTGCGGCGTCCGCCTCGTCAGGGCGCCCAATAAACGGTGACGGGTCTGGGCGCGTGTCGCAGTACGGCGCGGATCGGCATCTCGGCTTCCGGTCCGCCTTCGCATGCCTTTTCCAGCACGCGCCGCTTCTCATCCCCCTCGATATGCAGAACGAGTATCCCGGCGGAAATCAGCCGCGGAAGCGTAATGGTCAGCCGGGGCTCCCCCGCGCCCGGCGCCATCATCGAAACAACTTCCGCCTTGGCGGCAGGGTCTGTCGCCGCGTCGAGATTGTTTCCCTCGGGAAAGAACGAGGCCGTATGACCGTCTGTCCCCATTCCCAAGATTACCACGTCGAATGGCCTCTCGAAATGACTGATCGCCGTGGAGGCGTGTTCCGCGAGCGTATCGACGTGATCAGAGATGTCGCTCCATAGCGGGACGAATTTCGCGCGGATCGCTTCGTTCTTCAAGAGATGCTCGTAGACGAGCCTCTCGTTCGAACGTTCGTGATCGGGCGGCACCATCCGGTCGTCGACGAGGGTCACGGTGACGTTTGCCCAGTCGATCGACTGAACGGACAGCTTGTCGAAGAACAGTTTCGGCGTGGAGCCGCCCGAGACGGCGATGGCGGCTTCGCCGTTCTTTTCGATGGCTGCGGAAAGCTGACCCGCGACGTCCTCGGCCAGCGATGACGCCAGCGCCTCGCGGTCGCCGAAGCTCTTGGTCTCCACAGTGGTTTTTCGATCAGTCGCTTTCATGCCAGGTCCTGCCGTCTCTTTCGATCAGTGCGATAGCCTGGCTCGGCCCCCAGGTGCCCGCTGTATAGGCCTGCACCTTCTGGCCGGTCGTCTCCCAGGCTTCGAGGATCGGATCCACCCACGTCCATGCGGCCTCGACCTCGTCGCGGCGCATGAACAGCGTCTGGTTGGAGCGGATGACGTCGAGGAGGAGCCGTTCATAGGCATCCGGATTGCGCTCCTCGAAGCTGCCGGCGAAGCTCATGTCGAGCGGAACGTGGCGCAGTCGCATTCCGCCGGGACCCGGGTCCTTGATCATCAGCCACTGTTTCACGCCCTCGTCGGGCTGCAGCCGGATGACGAGCTGGTTGGCGATCACCTTGCCGGCGGTCTCGTCGAAGATCGAATGCGGGATCGGCTTGAAGGTGATGGCGATCTCCGACATGCGCGCCGCGAGGCGCTTGCCGGTCCGCAGGTAGAAGGGCACGCCGGCCCAGCGCCAGTTGGCGATCTCGGCCTTGAGCGCCACGAAGGTTTCGGTGTTGGAAACCCCGCCTTCCAGCTCCTCGAGATATCCGCGCACGGGACCGCCGGCGGCAGCACCCGACTTGTACTGGCCACGCACGGTCACAGTGTCGGCATTGGCTGCCGTGATCGGCTTGAGCGAGCGCAACACCTTGAGTTTTTCGTCGCGCACGCTTTCCGCGTCCATCGACGACGGCGCTTCCATGGCGACCAGGCAGAGAAGCTGCAGGATATGGTTCTGCACCATGTCGCGCAGCGCGCCGGCGCGATCGTAATAGTCGGCGCGGCCCTCGAGGCCGACGGATTCGGCCACCGTGATCTGCACATGGTCGATATGGGCGGAGTTCCAGAGCGGCTCGTAGAGCGCATTGGCGAAGCGCAGCGCCATCAGGTTCTGCACCGTCTCCTTGCCGAGATAATGGTCGATACGGAAAATCTGGTCTTCGGTAAAGACCTCGCCGATGGTGTTGTTGAGCTCTTCCGCTGTCTTAAGATCGCGGCCGATCGGCTTCTCGACGACGATGCGCGTCTTGTCGGTGATGAGACCGTTGTCGCGGATCTGAGTGGCAATATCGCCGAAGATCGAGGGGCGCACGGCGAGATAAAAGGCTCGCACCCGATCCTCGCCCTCGGCCAGAAGCGATTTCAGCGTATCCCAGCCGCGCGAAGAGGTCGCGTCGATGGAGACGTAATGAAGACGCGAGAGAAACTTCTCGACATGGTCGTTGTCGAGTTCCGGCGCCTTCACATGCTCCGAAAGCGCCTTGCGCGCGAATTCGCGGTACTCGTCGTCGCTCATTTCGGAGCGTGACGCGCCGATGATACGGGTCGGGTCGGTCAACTGCCCGGCAACCTGCCGGTGGTAGAGGGCCGGAAGGAGTTTGCGCTCGGCAAGGTCGCCCGTACCGCCGAAGACGATATAGTCGAACGGATCAACGGGAATGATCTGGCTGCTCATGGCGAGTTCCTGTGTGCGATTGCGAAGACCATAATCTAATCGATTTAAAAATTCCAGACCCCACACGGGGGTTCGGTTTGTCGCATCAACAATGCCGCATGCAGCACGTGCGCGCCCCGCTGTGCCGGTGTCTTGAGTGGTGACTAGGTCATGGACCTAAAACCTGTCCCGCATCGCAAACCAGGTCAATGCCAGGAACAGGAGCGGCTTGCGGAAGCGGCGGCCGCCGGGAAAGGCGGGAACGCCGAGTGAACGCAGCGCCTCCAGGTCGGCCGAGCCGCCGAGAACATGGTCGGCATAGAGCTTGCCGCAGAAGTTCGACAGCATCACGCCATGGCCGGAATATCCGCCGATCGCGGTCACGTTCTTCATCACTTCCGCGACATAGGGCTGGCGCGGCATAGTGATCCCCACCGACCCGCCCCAGGCATGGGTGATCTCGATATCCTTGAGATCGGGATAAAGCTCCTCGATCTGCCTGCGGATATGCACGCTGATATCGGTCGGATTGTCTGCTGTGTAGGCCTCCCGACCGCCGAACAGCAACCGGCCGTCGACACTTCTGCGGAAATAGCGCACCACGAAGCGGGAATCGTCGACCGACTCGCCGCCGGGGATCACCGGTGAATTGTGGCCGAGCGGAACGGTGGCGCCGATGAACGAGCGGATCGGCATCACATGCGCGCTCATCTTCGGTTCCAGCCCATCGATATAGGCGTTGCAGGCGAGAAGCACCTGGCCGGCGGTGATCGTGCCCCGATCCGTCGTCACGGTGACCTTGCTGGTGTCCGACTTGATCGAGGTGGCGCGGGTGTTCTCATGGCAACGGGCGCCGGCGCCTGCTGCGGCCTTCGCCAGACCGACGATGTACTTCAGCGGATTGATATGCCCGGTGCCGGTGTCGATGATACCGCCATGGTAGCGGCTGGTACCGAGCTTGGAGGCCAGTTCCTCGCGGTCGAGAAACCGGATGTGGGGGTAATCGAAGCGGTCCCGGACGATATCGGCGTGAGCCTCGTAGTCCGCGACATAGGATTTGGTGTGTGCGGCCGAGATCTGCCCGGGAACGTAGTCGATCTCGAAATCATGGTCCCGTGCGAAGTCGAGAAGATGGGCCTTCGCCCGTTCAGCGATCTGGAACAGATGCGCCGCTCGCTCACGTCCGAACGAACTCTCATGCTCTTCCGGCCAGGACCGCTGCCCTGTGCCGAGCTGGCCGCCATTGCGCCCCGAAGCGCCGTCACCGAAGCACGCGCCGTCGATGACGACGACATCCTTGCCGGCGCTTGCCAGATGATAGGCCGCCTGAAGTCCGGTGAACCCGCCGCCGATGACGAGCACATCCGCTTCCGTGCTGCCGGGGAGCGGAGCATAGGTGGGCCGTTCCGGCAGGGTCGACTGATAGAAGGAGATCCCCGGGGCGATCGGGCTTTGATGGGCCATGACTGAACTCTATGTGGACTGGACTGCTCAGACGTTGAGCAGCAGGAACTCGCGTTCCCAAGGGCTGATGACGCGCATGAAGGTTTCAAACTCGCCGCGCTTTACACCAGCATATGTATTCACGAAATCCTGTCCGAAAACCCTCGCGAAATAAGGTTCTCCCTCCAAAAGCGAAACGGCTTCAAGAAGACCGCGCGGAAGATCGACCGATCCCTCGTTGACCGCCTTCTCCGCCGGGCTCCCGGGCACGATCTCGTTGACCATGCCGATCCAGCCGCAGGCAAGTGAGGCCGCGAGCGCCAGATAGGGGTTGGCGTCCGAAGAGGGCAGCCGGTTCTCGACGCGTCGGGCGACCGGTTCGGAGGAGGGCACGCGGAAGGCCGTGGTCCGGTTGTCATAGCCCCAGGCATTGTTGACCGGGCAGGACATGTCGGGCGCCATGCGCCGATAGGAATTCACGTAAGGCGCCATCATCACAAGCGCCTTGGGGATGAAGTGCTGCATCCCGCCGATGAAGTGATAGAAGGCCTCGCTCTGGCTTCCGTCCGAATTCGAGAAGATGTTCTTGCCGGTCTTCGCATCCACCACCGACTGATGGATATGCATCGCCGATCCGGCCTCGTCCTGCATGGGCTTGGCCATGAAGGTGGCATAGATTCCGTGCTTGAGAGCCGCTTCACGGATCGTCCGCTTGAACATGAACACCTGGTCCGCGAGCTCGATCGGGTCGCCGTGCCGGAGGTTGATTTCCAGCTGCGCCGGCCCGTCCTCGTGGATCAGCGTATCGATTTCCAGGCCTTGCTTCTCGGAGAAATCATAGATGTCGTCGACGAGTTCGTCGAACTCGTTAACCCCGGCGATCGTGTAGGACTGACCGCCGGCGATCGTCCGGCCCGATCGACCCCGCGGTGGCTTCAGCGGATAGTCGGGGTCTTCCGCCTGGGCGACGAGATAGAACTCGATCTCCGGTGCGACCACCGGCCGCCAGCCGCGTTCCTCGTAGAGCGCCGTTACCCGTTGGAGAACGGTGCGCGGTGTATAGCCGACCGGCTTGCCGTTCTTGTCGACCAGATCGCAGATCACCTGGGCAGTCGGATCTGATTCCCACGGCACGCTGGCGAGCGTCGACAGGTCGGGTACCAGTTTGAGATCGCCGTCGAGCGGGTCGTAACGGAAGTCGCCGGTTTCGTCGGGATACTCACCGGAGATGGTCTGCTTGAATATCGAGGAGGGCAGGGACAGCGATGTATTCGAGGTGAATTTCGAGGTCGGCATCATCTTGCCGCGCGGGACGCCGGCGAGATCGGGTGTGATGCATTCGATGTCCTCGATACCCCGCGCTCTCAACCAGTCGCTGGCCTCGGACCAATTCTTCACGCCGCGTTTGGATTCGATGTGGGCCGTCTTGCCCCGGCGCGGTTTCGCGGGGGATTCGGTCGGGTTTGCCGCCTTCTTGAATGCCATAAGTCACCGTGATTGTGTCTGGAGGCGGCATCATAACCGGATTTCGGCCAAGCGCCAGACTCTCCGGTCGGAGACTGGCCGCGGCTAAAATGAAGAACCTGTGTCTTGACGGGAAACAGGTTCAAACCCCGTTAACGGTTTAGCTGTAGCTGTAGTAGCACCCCGCCGTGTTGCACGTAATACGCGCTCCGGTCTGCATGAGGCATCAGGGGCAGCCTGTCTTTCTCGCCACATTTGATCCCGGATATGACGATGCCGATCGACCGCCTGCTCGCGCGCTTTTCGATTCAATCGAAAGTTCTCATTTTCGTTGTTCCCCTCATCGGGGGTATCGCATCGCTGGCGGCCATCAACTTCTATACGGGATCGCTTTTGGGAAAGCGGCTCGATGGAACCGGGGCCTCGATCCAGTCGCTCAGCGGTTTTCAGGCAGCCTATTCGGGGATGAACGAGTTCCTCGAGCGGACCACCGCGGAAAAGCGTGACGAGGTCATCCACCAGCTCGAGACGCAGATTGATACCATCGAGTCGAACCAGGACCTCGCCTCCAACGAGGCGGAGCGCCAGGCATTGCAGAACGCCGGCAATGTCGCGAAGGATCTGCGCGCCAGCATCGATACGCTGTGGGCGCTTGACGGCCAGGAACAGAAAATCCGTGAGGAATTCGCGAGCATAAACAGCCTCCTCGTCGAAATGAGTGATCGCGCAACAGAACGCGGCGCTGCAATTCTCGACGACATCACGACGGCCGAGGACGACGCCAAGGAACTGCTGCGCCAGGCAGACTTCCTGGATGCAAGCGCCAAGGAAGTTGTCGAGATCGCGACTGCAATTGCCACACCGACGGATCCGGTTGTTGTCTTCGAGGAAGCCGAACGTCTGCGCCGCAACATGCGCCGCATGAAGACGAAGCTTCCGCGCGCCATTCCCGACGGCCAGCCGGGTCTCGGCTCCACGATCACCGACAATCTCAAGGGCATGATGGACGTGATGGACGCCAAGGTGGTCAATCAGGCCGCCGCCCTCCGGCTGCAGCGCTTCGCCGGCAATCTGCGGCCTGTGGGCATCCGCCTTCAGGGACTGGCCGCCAGACTCTCGGGTGAAGCGGCAAAACGCTTCATTGAAATCGATCCCAAGGTCGTCGAGGGGCGCGTCCTGCTTGCCGATATCACGGCTTTCGCCAACAGGGCGGTCAATCTCCAGCTGCTCGTCACCGAATTCCTCGGCTTCCCGGATCAGGAGCGGGCGGAGAACATGGCCGTCGGCCTCGTTCGCATCGAACAGGTGCTCCAGCAGCTGGAACTCGACGAAGGCGGCATGGAGATCATCGACGTCATCGGTCAGGAAGACCTTGACCAAGTGCGTCTGGTCAATCAGTCGGCCGTCAATCTGATGGACACGATCGAAACACGCCGCAATGCCTTCGATCAGGCATCCGAGCGGATCGAGGAAGCTTGGCAGTCGATCCTCGTCTTCGCCGACAGCCAGCGCAACAATGCGCGGGCGACGAAGGACATCGCCAACGAGGTCAGCATCGGCGGCGCAGTCGTCGCCGGGCTGATCGCTCTGCTTGCCGCCAGCCTGCTCATCGGCGCGCTCAAGACCCCGATCCTGCGTCTCGTCAACGCCATGCGCAACGTGGCCCGGGGCGATCTCGGCACCGACGTGACCGATACCGATCGGCGCGACGAGATCGGCGAAATGGCGCGCGCACTCGCCATCTTCAAGTCCCATGCCGTCGACAAGATCCGTATCGAGGGCGAGAGCGAGGGGGCCCGCCAGCAGGCCGCCGCCGAACGGGCTCGCGCGGACGAGGAAACGGCACGCGCCGAGGCGGCTCTTCAGGCCGCGGTCGCCGCACTCGGCAACGCGCTCAACAACTTCGCCCATGGCGATCTCGTCAGCCGGATCGAGACACCTTTCGAGGGACAGCTCGATTCCCTGCGCGTCGACTTCAATGAATCGGTCGAGCGCATTCACGAGGCCATGACCCATATCCGCGACGGAGCCGAAACAATGCAGGCCAATGGCGGCCAGATGCAGGCTGCGGCCGACGATCTTGCGCGCCGCACCGAACAGCAGGCCGCGTCGCTCGAGGAGGTGGCCGCTGCGGTGGAACAGATTTCCGCGACGGTGAAGTCCTCCTCGGAAGCCGCCGCCGAGACCAACAAGCTCGCGGGGGAAACCTGTTCTGACGTCGTCCGTTCGAGCGAGATCGTCGCCGAGGCGGTCAAGGCGATGAGCCGCATCGAGGCGGCTTCGGCGAAGATCAGCCAGATCATCACGGTCATCGACGAGATTGCCTTCCAGACCAACCTGCTGGCGCTCAACGCCGGCGTCGAGGCCGCGCGCGCCGGAGAAGCCGGACGCGGGTTCGCCGTGGTCGCGCAGGAAGTCCGGGAACTGGCCGGCCGTTCAGCTTCGGCGGCGCAGGAAATCAAGCATCTGATCGAGGCATCCGCCCACGAGGTCAGCGGCGGCGTGGGGCTGGTTAACCAGTCCGGCGAGGCGATGGGCCGGGTCAACGAGCGGATCAACGAGATCTCGAGCCACATCGAAAGGCTTGCCCGCGCCAGCCAGGAACAGGCGACGGGGCTTGCCGAGGTCAACGGCTCTGTTGCCCAGATGGATCAGATGACCCAGCAGAACGCGGCGATGGTGGAGCAGACGAATGCCACCAGCCACCAGCTGGCAGCCGAATCCAACGCGCTGATGAACCTCGTTCGCCAGTTCCGGATCTCCGGCGAGGTTCAGCGCCAGGTGACGCGTTCGGCGGCCTGATTCCGGCGTCGGGGCGCCCCTTGCGCGCGGTGCAAAAGCGCAACAGCCGCGCCGGGATGCATCGCAACCACATCACACGGTCTTGGCATCAGGCGGGCGCAGGCGTAGGGTCGCGCCCGCTTCCCGCTTTCAAGGAGTCCGGGCCGATGAACACTCTTCCGAGAATTGATTAGCGCCACACTGCGCTCGGCCCCGGTCTAAGCTTCATCTCCCTTTTTCAGACCTGACCGCTCGCGTGATCTCGCGCAGTCCCGGTCGCGGGCATTATGGCTTGCACCGCCTTTTCCCCTTTCGGCGGGTTGAACGTCCTGCCGCTTTCGTTTCGAGAGGTATTTCTCATGGCACCCGGCATGTTCCGCACGGCCCTCATCCTGGGCCTCCTGTGCTGCGTCGGCCCCTTCAGCATCGACATGTATCTGCCCGCCATGCCTGCGGTGGGCCAGAGCCTGGGGGGCTCCGTGGCCGCGACGCAGATGACGATCACAGCCTATTTCATCGCCTTCGGTCTCGCCCAGATCGTTTACGGCCCGCTGGCCGACAAATACGGACGCAAGCCGCCGCTGATCCTGGGTCTCATCCTGTTCATCGCCGGCTCGCTCGGCTGCGTTTTCGCGCCCGACATCTCGACCTTTATCGCCTTCCGGTTCCTTCAGGGTCTCGGCGGGGCGGCGGCGATGGTGATCCCGCGCGCGATCATTCGCGACCAGTATACCGGTCCGGCAGCCACCCGGCTGATGGCGATGGTGATGCTCGTAATTTCGGTCTCGCCCATGCTCGCGCCGCTGGCGGGGTCCGGCGTGATCGCTCTCGCCGGCTGGCGCATGATCTTTGCCGTGCTGGCCGGTGCCGGCATCCTGTCGATCCTGGTGACGGTGTTCCTCCAGCCGGAAACGCTTGCCCGGGAACATCGGGTGCCGATAGACATGAAGAGCCTCTGGGCAGGAACCAGGGTGCTGGTGTCCGATCCCGTCTTCATGGGCGCAACCTTCGTCGGCGGGTTCGGCTTCTCGAGCTTCCTCGTCTTCCTGGCGAGTGCCTCCTTCGTCTACACCGGCTACTACGGCCTGAGTTCCGTCGAGTTCAGTCTGGCCTTTGCGGCCAACGCGCTCGGCTTTTTCTCGGCTTCGCAGTTCGCCGGGCCGTTGGGCGAGAAGATCGGCATGGGACCGATGATTTCACGTGCTGTCGTCGGCTTTCTCGTGATGACGCTCCTCTTGGCGGCTCTCGTCGGCGCGGGCTTCGATTCGCTTTATCTCATCATCGGATGCCTGTTCCTCGCCAATGCCTGTCTCGGTCTGGTCATCCCGACCTCGATGGTGGTGGCGCTCGACGATCATGGCGAAATTGCCGGACTGGCCTCGTCGCTCGGCGGCATGCTGCAAATGCTTGTCGGCGGCCTGATGACGGCGGTGGTGGCACCGTTCTTCTCGGTCTCGCCGTTGCCGATGGTGGTCTCGATCGCACTGTGCGCGGTTCTGACGTTCATCGTGCTGCGGCTGACCGCCTCCGCCAGCGCGCGCAACATTCCGGTGGTGTGAGCGCAACCTCACGCCACACACGAAAAAGCCGCCGCGGGTCACCTCGCGGCGGCTTCCTTTCGACTGGAGATCGAAAGGGTCTTATCCACGACCCTGCGTCACGATGACGGGGATCAGGAGATCGCCCCAGTTGCCGTCACCGCCGTGGTGACGGGCCGAGCGCACCAGTTCCACCGAGACCCCTGCATCGACCGCCTTCATGACGGCATGGTTGAGGCGGTGCAGGTCGTTGGCCACCATGCGGATGGCTGCCTGCTGGTCGGTCGACATGGCCGAGGACTGCTCCTCTGCACGTTCCTTGACTCGGGTCTGCGGTGTCATGGCATTTCTCCTCTTGTAATCGGGGTTCTTGATTGCGTTTCGGTTATGCCCTCCGCGCGAGGCGGAGGGCGGTGAAGGATTATTCGGCAGCGGGCTTGAACTGCTCGGTTTCGGTGGATTCGCCCATGGCGGTGGTTGACGACGAGCCGCCGGTGATCGCCATCGAGACGGCGTCGAAGTAACCGGTGCCGACTTCGCGCTGGTGCTTGGTCGCGGTGTAGCCGTTGACCTCTGCAGCGAATTCCGCTTCCTGCAGCTCCGAATAGGCCGCCATCTGGCGATCCTTGTAGCCGCGGGCCAGTTCGAACATGCCGTAGTTGAGCTGGTGGAAGCCGGCGAGCGTGATGAACTGGAACTTGTAGCCCATGGCACCCAGTTCACGCTGGAACTTGGCGATGGTCGCGTCGTCGAGGTTCTTCTTCCAGTTGAACGACGGCGAGCAGTTGTAGGCGAGCTTCTTGCCCGGGTGGACCTTGTGAACGGCCTCGGCGAACTTGCGGGCCTGTTCGAGATCCGGCTTGCCGGTCTCCATCCAGATCAGGTCGCAATGCGGCGCGTAGGCGATGGCACGGGCAATGCACGGATCGATGCCGTTCTTGACCTTGTAGAAGCCCTCGGGCGTGCGACCGGCATCGTAATCGACGAAGGGTTGGTCGCGTTCGTCGATGTCCGATGTCAGAAGCTTGGCGGCTTCCGCGTCGGTGCGGGCGATGATGAGCGTCGGCGTGCCCATGACGTCGGCGGCAAGCCGCGCGGCATTCAGGTTACGGATATGGGCTGCGGTCGGGATCAGAACCTTGCCGCCCAGATGGCCGCACTTCTTTTCCGAAGCCAGCTGGTCCTCGAAGTGGACGCCTGCGGCTCCCGCTTCGATGAAGGCCTTCATGATCTCGAAAGCGTTGAGCGGACCGCCGAAGCCGGCTTCCGCGTCGGCGACGATCGGGGCGAACCAGGTGTCGACCGAAAGACCCTTGCCTTCGGCGGTCTCGATCTGGTCGGCGCGCTGAAGCGTACGGTTGATGCGCTTGGCCAGTTCCGGCGCTGCATTGGCCGGATAGAGCGACTGATCAGGGTACATGGCGGAGGCCGTATTGGCGTCGGCGGCGACCTGCCAGCCCGACAGGTAGATCGCCTTCAGGCCGGCGCGGACCATCTGCATGGCCTGGTTGCCGGAGAGCGCACCCAGCGCGTTGACGAAGTCTTCCGAGTTGATGAGCTGCCAGAGACGGTTGGCGCCGTTTTCAGCCAGCGTGTGCTTGATCTGGACCGAGCCGCGAAGGCGCTGGACGTCCTCCGGCGAGTAGGGGCGCTTGATGCCGTCGAAGCGGCCGTCGGCTGCGCCGGGAACGAGGTTGTAAAAATCGGTCATGTCCTGTCTCCAGTCTTTCTGTTGTCTTGCCGGCGGTCCGGTCTGAGCCGAGTAATCGCCGCCGTTGATGTGACTGGATTTACATTTCTCCGCCGCCTGATCCAGAAAATCCCGTATTTTCAGCCGATAATTGAAGTCACGCTGTCTTGCGTTTGACAAAATACGCCTGTAAATTTGTAAAGAGTGTAAAAGAGAATCCGGCAGCCTGGGTGCGCGGGTTTTGTAAAATCATGTGAAGTTGACCAGATGGCCGAGCAGAAGATCTTCGCGGGTCCCCGCATCAGGCGCATTCGCAAGGAGCGCGGACTGACCCAGACGGCGATGGCCGAGGCGCTGGGGATTTCGCCCTCCTATCTCAACCTCATCGAGCGCAACCAGCGTCCCCTCACCGTTCAGCTTATCCTCAAGCTCACATCCGCCTTCAAGGTCTCGGCCGAAGAACTGCATGCCGAAGGCGGTCCGACGCTCGATGCCCTCAAGGAGGTGTTCGCGGACCCGCTGCTGGCCGGCGAACTGCCGGGCGACCAGGAGATGGTCGAGATCGCCGAAGCTGCGCCCAATGCCGCCACGGCGGTGATCAAGCTCTATCGAGCCTATCGCGAGCAGACCAACCGCATGTCCGACATTTCGGCAATGCTGGCGGGAGAGGGGCGTGCGGCGGAGATGCCGGGTACGCGTATGCCGATCGACGAGGTGCGCGACGTTCTCGAGACGCGCCCCAATCATTTTCCGGCGATTGAGGAGGAGGCGGAAGCCTTCCACACGCTTCTGAAACCCGCTGACGATCTCATGCGGGCGCTCAAGGAGTGGCTGAAGACCGAGCACGGCATCGTGGTGCGGACGCTGCCGGTCGCCACCATGCCCAATTGGCGCCGGCGCTACGACCGCCATTCGCAACGGCTCTTCATCTCCGAGCGTCTCTCACCCTTCGACCAGTTGCGGGAAGTGGCGATGGAGGCCTCGCTGATCCGAATGCATGTGGCGATCACCGCCGCGGTCAATCAGCTCGATCTCTCGGGTGACGAAGCACGGCGGATCGGACGTTTCGAGATCGCGCGCTACGCCGCGCATGCGCTGATGATGCCCTATCCGTCCTTCCTGTCGGCCGCGCAGCGCGCCCGCTACGACATTGACGTGCTGCGTTCGCGCTTCGGCGTGTCATTCGAGCAGGCAGCCAACCGCGTGACGACGCTCTGCCGCAAGGATTCCTCGGGCGTGCCCTTCTTCATGCTGGAGATAGATGTGGCCGGAAACCGCTTTCGCTGTGCCGGCGCGCAGGGTTTTCCCCGGCAGCGTTTCGGCGGCTACTGCCCGAAACTCTCGATCCATTCCGCTTTCGGCCAGCCGGGACAGGTGCTCGTCGAGGCGGTGGAATCGCCAGGCGGGGCCGAGTTTCTGACGATTTCCCGTACGCTTGAGGGACCGCAGGGCGCCTATGCGGAGCGGCCGCGCCGCACCGCGCTGCTTCTCGGCTGCGACATCGCCCACCGCGACGACATCGTCTACGGCGACACCGTTCCGCTGCAGCCCGGCAAGCGCGGCAACGTGTTGTCCGTGCCGATCGGGCCGGCCTGTCGCCTGTGCGAACGCTCCGGATGCCTGGCGCGCGCCGAACCGCCGATCACCCGGCCGCTCGGCCTCGACGAGATGGTCACCGGCCTGTCCGCCTTCGATTTCCAGTAGAACGATAGGGGACCGGCCTTTCTATGGGCCCGCCATCCTGCCTTCTTTTTACGCGCGTCGACACAATGCAAATTGGTTGGTCAAACCCTCTTGTGGCGATCCCAATTCCTTCTTAGGGTTACGCGAAAGGCGTGGAGGGTCAGTCTATTGGGCTGTCGGTGTGCGTCAGAAAGCAAAGAACCAGACCAAAAAAACGACAGAGGTGTCCAACGATGAAGAACGTAACGAACCTGCTTACCGCAGCAGCGGCGATACTGGCGGCCACGACCGTTTTCGCATCCGCGCAGGAGCGTGTGGTGAACGTCTACAACTGGTCGGACTATATCGATGAGTCCATCCTGACGGACTTCACCAAGGAAACCGGCATCAAGGTCGTCTATGACGTCTTCGATTCCAACGAGGTGCTGGAAACCAAGCTGCTCGCCGGTGGCACCGGTTACGACATCGTCGTTCCGACCGGGACCTTCCTCGCCAACCAGATCAAGGCAGGCGTGTTCCAGAAGCTCGACAAGGACAAGCTGCCGAACCTCGCCAACATGGACCCGGCCATTTCGGAGCGGCTCGCCAAGTACGACCCGGGCAACGAATACGCCATCAACTACATGTGGGGCACCACCGGTCTCGGCATCAATGTCGACAAGGTGAAGGAAGCGCTCGGTGATGATGTCGCGCTCGACAGCTGGGATCTGCTCTTCAAGAAGGAAACGGCCGACAAGCTCAAGGATTGCGGCATCTTCATGCTCGATGCGCCGACCGAGACCTTCCCGGCAGCGAAGAATTATCTGGGCATCGATCCGGACGCCAAGGATTCGGCATCGATCGAAAAGGCCAAGGAAAAGCTGCTCGAGATCCGCCCTGACATCCGCAAGTTCCATTCGTCGGAATACATCAACGCACTCGCCAACGGCGACATCTGCATGGCGATGGGCTGGTCGGGCGACGTGCTGCAGGCCCGCGACCGCGCAGCGGAAGCCGATGCCGGCGTGACCGTCGAATACATCATCCCCAAGGAAGGTGCGCTGATGTGGTTCGACAACATGGCAATTCCCGCCGATGCGCCGCATGTCGAGGAAGCGCACGAGTTCCTCAACTACATCATGAAGCCCGAAGTCATGGCGAAAGCCTCCAACTACGTCTACTATGCCAACGGCAACAAGGCCTCGAAGGAATTCCTCAACGAGGACGTGGTCGGTGATCCGGCCATCTACCCGAGCGAAGAGACGATGGGTCGCCTCTACACCGTTTCGCCCGAGAACGCCCGCGAGAAGCGGGAACTCAACCGGGCTTGGACCGAGGTCAAGACCGGCCAGTAATCAGCCTACGGACCCCGGGCTACTGGCCCGGGGTTTTTTCTTTGTGTTTTTCGTTAGGGGCGGGGTGCCGGAATGAAATCGCTGGGAAATGTTCGTCGTTCTTTCGCACCGTGGACCGATCCGTCGTCGGTGCCCTACATCCGGTTCGAGAACGTCACCAAGAAGTTCGGGGATTTCGTCGCTGTCGACGACCTCTCCCTCGACATCTTCGAGCGGGAATTCTTTTCCCTGCTGGGGCCGTCGGGATGCGGCAAGACAACGCTCCTGCGCATGCTCGCCGGCTTCGAGGAGCCGACGTCGGGTCAGATTTATCTCGACGGACAGCCGCTGAAGGGGGTGCCTCCCCACAACCGGCCCGTCAACATGATGTTCCAGTCCTACGCGCTCTTTCCGCACATGTCGGTCGAGCAGAACATCGCCTTCGGCCTCAAGCAGGCGAAGATGGACAAGGCTGCGATCGCCGAACGCGTCGCACAGATGCTCAAGCTGGTGAAGCTCGAGAAATTCGCCAAGCGCAAGCCGCACCAGCTTTCCGGCGGCCAGCGCCAGCGCGTCGCACTCGCCCGTTCCGTCGCCAAGCGGCCGAAACTCCTTTTGCTCGATGAGCCGCTCGGCGCGCTCGACAAGAAGTTGCGCGAGGAAACCCAGTTCGAACTGATGGACCTCCAGCAGGAACTCGGCCTCACCTTCGTCATCGTTACCCATGACCAGGACGAGGCGATGACCATGTCGGATCGCATCGCGGTTATGGATGCCGGCGTGGTCAAGCAGATCGGCACGCCGGCCGAGGTCTATGAAGCCCCCGATTCCCGCTATGTCGCCGACTTCATCGGTTCGGTGAACCTGTTCGAAGGCAAGGTGAAGGAGTGCGCAGCCGGGGTGGTGAAGCTCGAAAGCGCCGATGGTTTCGACATGATCGAGGCTGTCGACGACAGGCAGTTCACGGCCGGACAGGATGTCTGGCTCGCCATCCGCCCGGAAAAGATGACGCTCTCTCGCGAAAGGCCGCGGGATACCAACGCCGCGTCAGGCGAGGCGTGGGAAATCGCCTATATGGGCGACGTCACCAATTACATCGTCAAGCTCGAGGGCGGCAAGATGGTCCGCGCGTCCACCATCAACCGGCAGCGTTCGGTGGAAAATCCCATCGGCTACGATGAGCGCATCTGGGTTTCTTTCGAGCCCGATGGCGGCACTCTTCTGGACAGATGAGGACAGCGCCATGAACAACATGTTCCGCAAGCTCACCATCCTCATTCCGTATCTCTGGCTGCTGATTCTCTTCCTGCTGCCGTTCCTGATCGTCTTCCGTATCTCGATCTCGATCCTCGAATATGGCAGCCCGCCCTATATCCCTCAGTTCGATTTCGCCGGCGGCTGGAGTGGCTTCCTTGACAATCTGTCGATGTTCAATCTCGACAATTACGAGTTCCTCGCCTCCGACGCGCTCTACCGGAATGCCTATATCTCAAGTGTCGTCATCGCTTTCATTTCGACGATGTTCACCCTGATGATCGGCTTTCCGCTCGCCTATGGCATGGCGCGCGCGTCCACCAGCCTGCGGCCCATCCTGTTGATGCTGGTGATCCTGCCGTTCTGGACGAGCTTCCTGATCCGCGTTTACGCCTGGATCGGCATCCTCAAGCCGGAAGGATTGCTCAACCAGCTGCTGTTGACGATCGGCGTCATCAGCGAGCCTCTGACGATCCTCAACACCAATACCGCCGTCTACATCGGTATCGTCTATTCCTACTTGCCCTTCATGGTTCTGCCGATCTACTCGACGCTCGAAAAGCTGGACTACTCGCTCATCGAGGCCGCGCAGGACCTCGGCTGCACCCCGCTCGGTGCCTTCTGGAAGGTGACGATCAGGCTGGCGCTTCCGGGCATTCTTGCGGGATGCCTTCTGGTCTTCATTCCCGCCGTCGGCGAATTCGTCATCCCCGATCTTCTCGGCGGATCGCAGACACTGATGATCGGCAAGGTGCTCTGGACCGAGTTCTTCAACAACGGTGACTGGACGATTTCCTCGGCCCTGGCGATGGTGCTCCTGATCGTGCTGGTCGTCCCGATCGTGTTGTTCCAGAATGCCCAGGCCAAAGCGACGGAGGCAGGCAAATGAGCGGCCGCTGGACATGGTTCAACCTCACGTCGGTGATTTTCGGCCTCGGCTTCCTCTATCTGCCGATCGTCATCCTCGTCATCTTCTCGTTCAACGAATCCCGGCTGGTCACCGTTTGGGCGGGGTTCTCGACCAAGTGGTACGGGGAACTCTTCCGTAACGATGCGCTGCTCGATGCGGCCTGGGTCACGCTGCGCGTGGCGCTTCTTTCCGCCTCGATCGCGACCGTACTCGGCACACTCGCTGCCCTGGCGCTGACCCGGTACACCCGCTTTACCGGACGGACGCTGTTTACCGGCATGGTGTTTGCGCCGCTCGTCATGCCCGATGTCATCATCGGCCTGTCGCTTCTGCTGCTCTTCGTCGCCATCGGCTTCGATCGCGGATTCTGGACCATCACGCTGGCCCATATCACCTTCTCCATGTGCTTCGTGGCGGTGGTGGTGCAGTCGCGCCTGGTCTCCTTCGACGAATCCCTGGAGGAGGCGGCTCAGGATCTGGGTTGCGCGCCCTTCGAGGCGTTCTACAAGGTGACCCTGCCGGTGATCCTTCCCGCTGTCATCTCCGGCTGGATGCTTGCCTTCACCCTGTCGCTCGACGATCTGGTGATCGCTTCGTTCAACTCGGGCCCCGGGGCGACGACGCTGCCGATGAAGATCTACTCCCAGGTCCGCCTCGGCGTGACGCCGGAGATCAATGCGGTCTGCACCATTCTGATCGGGATTGTGGCGACCGGTGTCGTCATCGCCTCGATCATCGGGCGGCGCCGGGATATCCAGCGCAAGATCGATGAACAGCAGGCCGCTCAGGAGGGCTGAGCGGTCAGGCCTTGGTCACCGCCCGTCGCTGGTGACGGGCGAGATCACCGGGTCGGGCCATGAGCCGCCCAGGAAGAAGCGCTGCGTGTTCCCTGCATTCGTCGAAAAGGTTGCCGGCTTCTTCGGTTCCGCAGCCGCGGTCGCTTTCTGGTCTTCGTCCTCGACGGTCGGCATCAACGTACCCGCGACGGCGAGACTTCCACGCGTGTAGGGAATGACCCCGGTCAGGCGAATGGTGTTGTAGGTCCCCACGATCTCGCAGCGGGTGATTTCCGCGGCGCCGTCGGCAATATCGGCGGCGAATTCAATCGTCTTGTACCGGAAGGGTGAACCGGTATCGATCTCGGCCAGACGGAAGAAAGGCCGGGTCTCGGCGAGTTTGCGGAAGGCTTCGATGTTGAAGCCGGAGATCGTGCCCGCCTTGACGGTCAGCGCGAAACGGCCCTTGAAGTCGTTCGGGGCCGTGGCCCATGTCGGGTAGGGCGTGTCGAGTTCGAGATCGAGCGTGCCGCGACCCCGTGGAAGAGGGCCGGTGACGCCGAGAGCATCGAAAAGCCCCCCGAACTCCATGTCGCGTACGGACAGCTGCAGCTTGGCTCCGGCCCCGGTGCCGGCTTCCGAAACCTGGACGCGCCCGAGAAGACTGCCGCCATAGGCGGTGGCATCGCCGAGGTCGAAAGTCGCCCGGCCGCCATCCACGCGTGCGGCGGCGGCCATGTTTGTCATCGTGATCGGCCCGAGCCGCGCCGACTGGGCGGACAGTCTGAGATCAAGCCGAAGCTCACGCAGGAACCGCGTATCGATGGTCGAGGCGATGTCGGCGCCGGAATGCGGCAGCGGCGTGAACGCCCGCAGGAACGAGGTGACGTCGAGCGTGTTGAAGGCCAGGGTGCCTGCCACCAGCGGCGGCGCCGTCTCGTCGAAGGCGACGTCGAGAACGCCAATCCCGCGGTTCTGGTCGATGACCAGGATCAGATCGTCGAGCTTTGCCGTCATGTCGCTGGTGGACAGATCGGCCTCGAGTTCCAGCGCACCGATCGCCTCGCCCGGACGGATATCGGTTCCCGACCATTCCAGCGCCCGGCGTACCGACGGTGTCTTGATCTTTACGTCCCCGTTGGCGAAGCCCTTCGAGGAGAGATTGACCTTGCCCTTGAATTCGAGATTGAGTGGGGAGGAATTGACAACCGCATCCACCGGTGCGCTGCGACCACCCAGAAGAAGAAGCGGCGATGCCGAGGACGCATCGATGCTCAATTGTTCGCCGCGAAAAATGGCCGACAGGTTGGTCCGCGCCGTCGAACCCGGATCCTCCCAGATGATCGTGCCATTGATGGCCGACAGCCGCTCGGCGGGCGCGCCGGGATCGCGCACCCAGTTCAGCGTGCCGTCGACAATGGCAACGGTGCCGAAGGCGGCATTGGCAGGGATTCTCTCCTCGGGAATCTTCTGGGAGTTGCTCTCTGCAGCTTCATCGCGGGCGACCGCCACCTCGACCCCATGCGTAAGCTCACCTTCACCCGTCGTCCAGTTGGTCGATCCGTCGGGGTAGATCTCGAGATTGAAGGTGGGGCGGATCAGCCGGAACTCGGAGAAGTTCGGCGCTCCGACGGCCGCGGAAAACAGGTTGAAGTTGGCGATGATCGAATCGGCCCGCATGATCGGGTCGCTTGACGGATTGACCCGCGGCAGAATCTTCACATTATCGAGCTGGATGCGTGGCACGGGCCAGAACGTGAGTTTAGGCGCATTGCCGAGCATGACCTCCTGTCCGGCCCAGTTGCCGATATCGCGCTCCAGCCTGTCGCGCACCACGTCGCTCGAGACCGCGAAGGGGAGGAGCAGAAGAACGGCGACGATCGCCACGATCGGCACGAGTGCCGCCAGCACGATCGATCGGCTGATCCGCCATTTTCCCAACCATGCCCCCAAGACGCCCTCCGGATTCGACATCGCCGTTTTGTCGGCATTCTGGATACGGTGTCGGTTTGCTGATTGCAATCGCGGGCCCGCCCCACACCGGCACGAAGGCTAAAGGTGAAAGGACTTTCACCAGCTTGTTGGGTAATGGTATCACCGCGCGATGAAGGAGACGCCCGCATGAATGACAGCCCTCTCTGGACCCCAAACCCCGAAATGATCGCGGCGAGCGAATGGATGAAATTCGCGCGATTCGCGGGAGACCGGTCGGGCACCGACCTTTCCGACCCCGATTTGCTTCATGACTGGTCGATAGAGAACAGGGGCGCGTTCTGGTCCGCCGTCTGGGACTTCTGCGATGTGGTCGGAGAGAAGGGCAATCGTCTGATGGAGAACCCGGATGCCATGCCGGGCGCGCGGTTCTTCCCCGACGCCTCGCTGAACTTCGCCGAGAACCTCTTGCGCCAGGACGGCGACGGACCGGCAATACTGTTTCGCGCCGAAAACGCCCACTCGTCGGAAATGAGCTGGAACGACCTGCGCGCGCTGGTCTCGCGCCTGCAGCAGGCCTATCGGGCCAATGGCGTGGGCAAGGGAGACCGGGTGGCGGCCATGATGCCGAACATGCCGGAAACGATCGCCCACATGCTGGCGGTCGCTTCGCTCGGGGCCATCTGGTCCTCCTGCTCGCCCGATTTCGGCGTGCAGGGGGTGGTGGATCGGTTCGGGCAGATCGAACCGAAGGTCTTCGTGGCCTGTGACGGCTACTGGTACAACGGCAAGCGCCAGGACGTGGCCGGCAAGCTCGGTCCGATCGTCGAGGCGGTCAAGCCGTCGCTCGTCGTCGTCGTTCCCCTGCTCGGCCAGGCTGATGATGTCGCCGGCAGCGTCCCGTCGGCGGTGACGCAGCAGCATTTCGTCCAGGATTTTGCTCCGACCGATCTGCAGTTCGAGCGCGTGCCGTTTTCGCATCCGCTCTACATCCTGTTTTCGTCCGGAACGACCGGCATCCCGAAATGCATCGTGCACTCGGCCGGCGGTACGCTTCTCCAGCACCTCAAGGAGCAACGGCTGCACTGCGGCCTGACGCCGGGTGACCGGCTGTTCTACTTCACCACCTGCGGGTGGATGATGTGGAACTGGCTTGCATCGGGTCTCGCCTGCGGCGCGACGCTGTGCCTGTATGATGGCTCACCCTTCTATCCTGACGGCAATGTTCTCTTCGACTATGCGGCTGAGGCGCGGTTCAAGGTCTTCGGTACCTCGGCCAAATATATCGACGCCGTCCGCAAGGCCGATCTCTGCCCCGCCGAAACCCATGACCTGTCGGCGCTGCGCATGATGACCTCGACAGGCTCGCCGCTGTCGCCGGAGGGCTTCTCCTTCGTCTATGAGGGGATCAAGTCCGATATCCATCTCGCCTCCATTTCCGGCGGCACCGACATCGTATCCTGCTTCGTCCTCGGAATTCCGGTGAAACCCGTCTGGAAGGGCGAGATCCAGGGACCAGGTCTCGGCATGGCGGTCGATGTCTGGGATGATGACGGCAAGCCCGTGCGCGGGGAGAAGGGCGAACTGGTCTGCACCAAGCCGTTTCCGGCGATGCCTGTCGGCTTCTGGAACGACGATGACGGCGCGCGCTACCATGGGGCCTATTTCGAGCGTTTCGACAACGTCTGGTGCCATGGCGACTTCGCCGAATGGACCGAGCACGGCGGACTGATCATCCACGGTCGCTCCGACGCGACGCTCAACCCGGGAGGTGTTCGCATCGGCACCGCGGAAATCTACAATCAGGTCGAAAAGCTCGACGAGGTTCTCGAGGCGTTGTGCATCGGGCAAGAGTGGGACAACGACGTCCGCGTGGTTCTCTTCGTCCGGCTTGCGGATGGTGCCAGCCTCGACGAGGCGCTGAAGACGAAGATCAAGTCGGCGATCCGCTCGGGAGCCTCGCCGCGACATGTCCCCGCGAGAATAGTGGCGGTTACCGACATTCCCCGCACCAAGTCCGGCAAGATCACCGAACTCGCCGTCCGCGATGTCGTGCATGGCCGCAAGGTCAAGAACCAGGAGGCGCTGGCCAATCCGGAAGCCTTGAAGCTCTATGAGAACATCGAGGAGCTGAAATCCTGAAGACCGGCCTCGAAGGCAGATGTTAACAAGACCTTACCTGCAAAGTTAACCAACTCTCCAAAGGCTTCTGGGGATGATTAGAAGTTGGTTGGAGACGGTAAGGTCCCGTTAAGGAATTCCGCGCTTTAGTCGAATTCGAGACAAGCGCAATTCTTGTGCCCGTGTCGGTCAGCATAGAACACAAATTTCGAGGGGTCCGCGAGACCCCTCTTTTTTGTCTGCGTCGGAATTTTCCTGAAGTTCAGTCCGCCAGAACGCGCTGGGAGGGGAAGGTGATCGTCACCAGCGTTCCTTCCCTCGGCGCCGAGATGATGTCGAACTGGGCGCGGTTGGCTTCCACCATCGCCTTGGTCAGCGGCAGGCCCAGACCCGTCCCGTCGCCACGCTGGCGAGGCGTGGGTCCCACCTGGCCGAAGGGCTTCATGGCCTGTTCCAGTTCCTTGCGCGTCATGCCGATACCGGTGTCGCGGATGCGCAGCACGACATTGCCGTTCGCTTCATAGGCGGTCGACACGACGATCTGGCCGCCGGATGGCGTGTAGCGGATGGCGTTCGACAGAAGATTGAGCGCGATCTGCTTGATGGATCGCGTGTCCGCCACGACTTCCGGAAGCGTTGCCGACAGGCTGGTACGGATGATGACGCGCTGGCTGTTGGCCATCGGCTGCAACATCGACACGCATTCGGCCAGCTGATCGTTCAGCGTCACCGCACCGAAGTCGAGATCAACCTCGCCCGCCTCGATCTTTGAGATGTCGAGAAGGTCGTTGACGATATCGAGCACGTGCTTGCCGGAATTGCCGATGTCATGGGCATATTCGAGATAGCGCGGGCTGCCGATAGGGCCGAACCGCTCCTCGACCATCATTTCGGAAAAGCCGATGATGGCGTTGAGCGGCGTGCGGATCTCGTGGCTCACCCGTGCGAGGAAATCGCTCTTGTGCGAATTGGCGGTCTCGGCCGCGCGCTTGGCTTCGCGCAGTTCCTCTTCGCTTCGTTTCCACTGGGTGATGTCGCGCAGGACCGCGCAATAGCCGTTCGATCCCGAGAGCCGTCCGATTGTCATGAAGAGCGGCGAAAGGCCGCCATTGGCTTCCCGGCCGATGACTTCACGCCCGTCGTTGAGAACGCTCGAAACCCCGTGCTCGGCGAGCCCTCCGAGATAGTCCATGACCGCGCGCTGGCTCTCGTGGGCGAAGAGCATCGCGAAGGGCTCCCCGATCGTCTCCGCATCGTCGTAGCCGAACAGGGCATGGGCGGAGCCGTTCATCGAGCGGATCTTGTTGTCCTCGCCGATGATCACCACGCCGTCGGTCGCGGTTTCGAGGATCGAACGCAGTTCCCGCGCCTCGATTTCGAGCGCGCCGATCCGTTCGGCGGCGTCCGTATCGGAGCCGTTTTCGGCGGCTGCCGGCTCATCGTCCGGACTCAAACTGACAATCGTCGCCTCGGCCGTCTCTTCAGGGCCTGACGAGACGGCCGCATCCCCGACTTCCTCCGGCTTCGGCGCGAGGCTGAGAAGCAGTGCCTGGCTGTCATGCCAGTTGATCGAACGCAGACGCGCAATGACCGGCAGGTCCTGGCCGGACTGCGTCCGCATCCGCATGGCACCCGTTTCCTCGTCGCTCGACAGGAGAATGTCGAGCCCGCCTGCTTCCGCCAGTTCCTCGAGCGAGGAAAATCCTGTGAGGCCGAGAAATTCGCGATTGCCGTGGATCAGCCGGTCACCCGCATGGACGAGCAGGGCGGCAGGAATCATGTCGACCACGTCCTCGGTCAGGCCGGACGCAGCCTCGTGCCGCGACGGCAACTGGAACGCCTGTTGGTCTGCGTTCTCTAGGGATGCGACGGGCTCTTCGAACTCTTGTTCGTCCTGCTGGTCGAAGGCAGCGAGATCGTCGGTCTCGGTTTCGCCGGCAACCGGTTCCTCGTCATCAAGGTCGGCGGCCTCATCATGATCGGTCGGGCTGGCGTAGTCGGCTGAGAGGCCCTCATCGGGAAAGTCGCTGTCCTCATCCGTCTGGCGCGACAATTCCGCGGCGTCGTCCAGCTCGGCGGAGGAGTCGTCGAAGACAGGCGTGTCGTCTTCCCCTTCCGCTTCGCCTTCGTGTGCCGCAGTGTCGCCGGCCGTCGGGCCGTCCACATTGTCGAACAGCGCACTGACTTCCTCGGGCGCTTCAGGGGACTCCGTAACGGACGGTTCGCCCGTCTCCTTGGCTGCGGGCTCCGTCCCTTCCGGCGTCTGATTGTCATCTCTCTCGGAAGAGGAGCCGTCTTCCTGCTTCGGGGTCGAAAGCGCCGCGAGGCCGAGGCCGAGCTTCTCGCCGATCTCCCGGAAGGCCGCCTGCTCGAGTGGCGAAAGGGTCTCGCGCGAGCGCGAACGGCGCGCTTCCAGATCGATCACCTTGTCGCTTTCGCGCCGGCCCGGATTGGCGGAGAAGGACAGCACGGGCTTTTCGCCCTGGAAGGGATCGGTATCAGACTTCTCTTCCGCTGCGGATTCTTCTTCTGCCTCGGAAACCGGTTCCGCGGTGCTATCATACTCGGAGGGCATTTCGTTGGAGAGGTGGTCTTCCGTCGAACCATCGTCGTCGTTCAGCGGGGCCTCGTCGTCGGCACTCGTGCTGTCGTCATTCGCCGGCAGGAAGTCGGGCTCGTAGGCTTCGGGCGCGCGGGCTTCCGGTTCTTGGGCTTCCGGCTCGGCAGCATCGCCGTAATCCAGCGCGTTGTCCGTCGAAACGGTCACGTCTGCCTCTGCCGTATCGAGCGCATCGGTCTCGTCAACGGGTTCGTCGCTCTCTGCCGCGGGCGCGCGGCGTTCGATCGGCTTCCATGGGCCGGGGACCAGCGCCAGACCGATGGCCTCGGGATCGGGACGGGCCTCGCCGATACGCACGATGCCGAAGCCGCGGAAACCGTCGAAACGGCGTTCGCGGGTATAGGTGGGCAGGGCTGCAAGATCGACGGGCACGACCATGTCGGTGCCCTGGATGGGCCAGTAGACCGTCTTGCCCGACCATGTATCCCGGCGGTTCAGAAGGTCGGTAATCACATGGTCCGGATCGAGATTGAACACCCGGGCGACGTCCGGAAAGTTCCGGTCGATGATGTCGGCCGCATTCGGACCGATGGCGGCCGCGAATTCGGGCGACACTTCGGAGAAGGTTCCGCTTCGGTCGATCTTCCAGACGAACCGGACAGGGCGCCCGTCGGGATCGAAGACGAAGTCGTCCTCCGCGACGGTCTGTTCTTCCGTCGGCTGCCCGGTTTCGCCGGGTTCCTGCCGGGAAGCGGAAACGGTTTCATCGTCGTCGGTATCGATCGTCGCCTGGGTGAAGCCGTCGACGGGAGGCTGCGGAGGCACTTCCCTCCAGAGAGGGTCGTCATCGATCTGCGCGTCCTCGTCTGCCTCGTCGGCGTGATCCAGGTCACCGGTATCCTCGTCAGATGGCATGTCCAGCGCTTCCGCGAACGACGGGGGCACCTCGTCGTCGTTGACGGGCGGCTGGTTGGCCGCGAGTTCCTCGCGGATGCGCTCGGCGGCAAAACCGGCAAGAAGAGGCGGTTCCGAAGCGGTCGAATGCGGTTCGTCCGCATCCGTGTCCGGTTCGTCGTCTCGTATCGCGGTCTCGACAACGAACACCAGATTGAGCGCCGGGTCGTCGGTGAGCCGGCCGATGGCGGCGGGCTTGTTCCCGCCGGCGCTGCCGATCATGCGCTTGACCAGACGGTCGGGCTGCTGGGCGACATCGCGCGCCATGCGCTGCAGATCGCTTTCCGATAGCTCGGCTTCCTCGAATGAGGTGGACGCGGCCAGAACGGCTCCGGCGTCGTCGACCACGGCGACATGGGCGTCGCCGTCATCGAACCCGCTGATGATCTGCCGTGCGCGCGCCGACAATCCGCCGGGATAGTCGCGTTCGGCCGAAATCAGTACGGCCGGTGCGCCGCCGGGCAGTTCGATCAGTTCGACATGGGCAGGGACGGTCGTCCGCCGGAAGCCTTTGGCGACCCGGATCAGGAAGTTCTGGCCCTGCTTGCGCGCCAGCCCGACGACCGCACCGGCGATCTGCCGCTTGATGGCAGGCCGGGCATCGATGCCGTCGTCGATCAGTTCGTAGATGCTCGAATAGCCGAACAGATCCGCGGCCGGGCCATTGGCCCAGACGACCGTGCCGAGATCAGGACTGGCGACCGCAAGCGCCTCACCACGGGCGAAGCGTTCGCGGATGTCCTTGTGCACGGCGAGATCGATGAACGGGTAACGATCGTACTGCATACTGTCCTGTCCCGAGTACCGGCAAACGCATGCCCCCGGTCCGGGTTCCGCAAGGGCACAGTTAACGTCTCATTAATAGCTGGGAGGGGATTTGCGGTCTAGCGAACCCTCGGACCGGCGAGGCTCTTTGTCAATTCGAGGTTAACACGTTGTGCGCTGCACAATTATTTTCGCGTTCATATTGCAATGCACAAAAGCCGGTGCTATATATGGTGTCGAAGTGGTTCGGCACCCGTTAGGTCGAGCCATCCAATTTTACCGAGGAGAATGAAATGGCTACTACCAAGAAGCAGGCCGAAATGTTTCAGTTCCCGGCTTTCGACGTCAACAAGATGTCTGAAACCTACCGCGACTACGCGGAGAAGGCCATGGCGCAGTCCAAGGAAAACTACGCCAAGATGAAGGAAACTGCCGAGACCGCGACCAAGACCATGGAAGCGACCCTCGAGAAGGCTCAGGCCGGCACCGTCGAACTCAGCCTCAAGGGCATCGATGTGGTTCGCACGAGCACCGAAAACTCGCTGTCGCATCTCGAAGCCCTTCTCGGCGTCAAGTCGATGGCTGAAATGATCGAACTGCAGAGCACCTTCTTCCGCAAGCAGGCCGACCTGATGGTCGACCAGACCAAGACCATGCAGGAAGCCGCTCGCAAGATCGCCGAAGACGTTTCCAAGCCAACCAAGGAAGCGACCGAAAAGGCCATGAGCGAAGTGGAAGCCAAGGTCAAGGCTGCCTGATCCACGACAAATTGCGGCGTCATGCGCCGAAAGCCGAAAGGCCGGGTTCGTCCCGGCCTTTTTTGTGTCTGTGCTTGCCCGTTCGATGGCCGTGCCGGGAAAAGGGTGCCTAACCCTCTTGCAAAAAATCCGACATGACCGTATTTGAGCGGCAGGTGGAACGGAGCGCTTCAGGCGCTTCAAACGTGCGATTGTAGCTCAGTTGGTTAGAGCGCCGGATTGTGGATCCGGAGGTCGCTGGTTCGAACCCAGCCAATCGTACCACCCTCTTTTTTCCAACCGTCCGGAAGCTGAAAGATCAGAACGCCTTGAAGGTGAGGGTCGTCTGTGTCCGCTCGATCCCGGAGATGGAATGGACGTTCTCCGCCACGAAGTGTCCGATGTCGACGTCGTCGTCGACATAGAACTTGGCCAGGAGATCGAAGGGGCCGCTGACCGAGTAGACTTCGGAGGCGATCTCGCGGTTGGCCAGCTCCTCCGCGACGGCATAGGCCTTGCCGAGTTCGCAGCGAAATTCGATGAAGAAACATTGCATGAGGACGTATCCGCTTCCTTGAAAGGGCTGACTGCGCGTTCCACCGGAACGCGGAAAGCCCTTTCTAGACCGTTTCGCCGTCAGGCGTAAACGGATAGCCTCGACGGGCGACTGAATTCATCCTCGCGTTTCGATTTTGCCGATTCCGTCACACTCGAAACCGCTCCAGGCCAAGCCGTCGTCGGCTGCCAAGCGCAGCGGTCGATAGCGACGCCGCCTATTCGGCTGCGTCGCGACGCAAGACCAGGCGCGGGCCGGTGCGCTCGGCGCTTTCGAGCTGGGCCAGCCGCGCCTTGAGTTCGCCGATTTCCTCGCTGTTGGCCGAGACGGTCCTGGCAACCATTTCGGGGCTGTTGGGGTCCTCGACCTCGTCCGTCTCACCGACGAAGCGGGAGAAGATGCGTCCGAGAAGCCGCGACAGGTCGTCCATGATGAGGAAGAAGGACGGCACGACGATCAGGCTCAGCATGGTCGAAACGATGATGCCGCCGATGACCGCCACGGCCATGGGAGATCGGAACGAGCCGCCTTCGCCGACGCCGAGCGCCGACGGCAGCATGCCTGCCGACATGGCGATCGACGTCATCACGATGGGCTGCGCGCGCTTCTTGCAGGCTTCGATCATCGCCGGCATGCGGTCCATCCCGTCGCGGACCATTTCGATGGCGAAATCGACGAGCAGGATCGCGTTTTTCGTCACGATACCCATCAGCATCAGAATGCCGATCAGCACCGGCATGGAGACCGAGTAGCCGGTGAGAATGAGACCCGCCGCCACACCGCCGATGGCAAGCGGCAGCGAGAACAGGATGGTGAAGGGCTGGATCACGTCCTTGAACAGCAGGATCAGCACTGTCAGCACCAGAAGCAGACCCATCAGCATGGCGTTGCGGAAACTGGCCATGAGCTCTGCCTGAACTTCCGCGTCGCCGCTTTCGAGCACGCTCACCGAGGCGGGAAGATCGGTGTTGTTGACGATCTCCACGAAGTTCTTCTTCGCCGTGTCGAGCGCGACGCCGATGGGCAGGCTGGCCCCGATGGTCGCCTGGCGCTGCCGGTCGAACCGGTTGATGGTGCTCGGTCCCTGGGTGATCTCGATATTGGCCACCGATTTCAGCGGAACGCGATCACCCGAGGCCGTGGTGACCTTCAGATTGGCGATACGGTCGAGATTGCTCCGATAGTCGCGGTCGAGCTGCACACGGATCGGCACCTGCCGGTCGTCGAGCGAGATCTTGGCGAGAGCGGCATCGACGTCGCCGATGGTCGCAACACGGACTGTCTCGGCAATCTGGCTGGTCGTGACGCCGAGACGCGCGGCCTCGTCGTTCTTCGGCCGCACCTGAATTTCAGGTCGGGGCAGGGCGCCCGAGACGCTGACGCCGGTGAGCGTGGGATCCTGCCGCAGCTTCGGTTCGAGCAGCGCAACGGCCTTTTCGATGTCCGCCTCGTTGTCCGAAACGACATTGTAGGACAAGTCGCGCTCGCCGCGATCGTTGAGCTTGTAGGCGCGGACGTCCGGTACGGTCGCCAACTTGTCGAAGACCTCCATCTCGATTTCGGCCTGCGATCGGACACGGCCGTTTTCCGGCATGCGGGGCAGAATGCTGGAGGCGAGCGGAACGTTGTCGACGAAACCGTTGACCAGCGTCTTGAGCATCGAATGCTCCTTCTTCTGCAACAGCACCGCCACCGAAGCGCGCCTTATGTCCATCTCGCCGCGCGGCGAGCTGCCACCGAGAATGAAGACGTTCTCGACGCCCTGGATCGGTGCGATCAGTTGGCGCATCTTCTCAGTGGTCCGGTCGGTATCGGCGAGCGTGGCGCCGGGCGGCAGCTCCACGCTGACGGAGATGCGCGAAACGTCGTCAGGCGGCAGGAAGGAACCCGGAATCTGCGCCATGAAGTAGATCGCCACCGCGAGCGAGGCAAAGGCGGCCAGAAGCGTTGTGTAGCGCCACCGGAGCGTGTGGTTGATAAGGCCGGTATAGGCCCTCATGACCGGTCCGTTATGCTCCCCCTCCTCGTGTGCATCACTCGATCGCATCAGATAGGCCGCCATCATCGGTGTGATGAGACGCGCGACCAGAAGCGAGAAGAACACCGCGAAGGCGACCGTCAGGCCGAACTGCACGAAATACTGGCCCGGAATCCCCGGCATGAAGGAAACCGGAACGAAGACCGCGATGATGGTGAAAGTGGTCGCGATCACCGCCAGACCGATCTCGTCGGCGGCATCCATGGCCGCGCGATAGGGCGTCTTGCCCATCTTGATATGCCGCGAGATGTTCTCGATCTCCACGATCGCGTCATCGACGAGGATACCGGTCGACAACGTGATGGCGAGCAGGCTCACGAGGTTCAGCGAAAATCCCAGGAGCTCCATGACATAGAAGGTCGGGATGGCCGAAAGCGGCAAGGCCACGGCCGCAATCAGCGTTGCACGCCAGTTTCTCAGGAACAGGAAGACCACGAGAACGGCGAGCAGCGCGCCTTCCACCAGTGTATGAAGCGCGGATTCGTAGTTGCCGTAGGTGAAGAAGACCGTGTCGTCGACCGGCAGGATTTCGACATTGGGATACTTCGCGCGGATCTCGTCGAGCTTTTCGGTGACCGCCTCGTCGACGGTCACTTCACTCGCACCCTTGGCGCGGAAAACCGCGAAGGCGACGAGTTGATCGCCGTCATACCGGGCGAAAGAACGCAGCTCCTTGTAGCTGTCGCGCACGGTTCCGAGTTCGGACAGCCGCACGAAACGGCCGTTCGGAAGCGAAATCGTGCGGTTGGCAAGATTTTCCGGGCTTGAAGCGTCGCCCAAAGTCCGGATCGTCTGTTCCCGGTCGCCGATCTCGCCGCGCCCGCCGCCGAGATTGGCGTTGATCGCGCGCAGCTGCTGGTTCACCTGGCTGGCCGTAATGCCGTAGCTGTCGAGCCGGGCGGGATCGAGCGCCACCATGACTTCGCGGTCTGCCCCGCCATAGCGGTCGACCTTGCCGACACCTTCGGCGCCCTGAAGCGCGCGCTTGATCGTGTCGTCGACGAACCAGGAGGCTTCTTCCAGCGTCATGTCGGGCGCATGAATCGCATAGGTGAGGATCGCCTGGCCCTCGACGTCGACGCGCGTGACGATCGGCTCTTCGACGTCAGCCGGCAGGTCGCCGCGGATCTGGTCGATCTTGTCCTTGACGTCCTGCACCGCCTGGTTGGTCGGCACTTCCATCTTGAAAAGCACGTTTGTCTGCGACAGGCCGTCGGAGACCGTCGAAATGATATCGTCGATGCCAGTGATGGAGGAGACCGCGTCCTCGATCTCCTTCGTCACCTGGGCTTCGAGCTCAGATGGTGCAGCGCCTGGCTGTGCCACCGTAATGGAGACGAGCGGCACGTCGATATTGGGAAAGCGCGTGATCGGCAGCGCGAAGAAAGACTGAATCCCGAGCACCACGAGCAGCACGAAGGCGAGTAGCGGGGCTATCGGATTTCGGATGGACCAGGCGGAAAAGTTCATCTCGGTCTCTCCTAGTCGGCGATCGCCGCAGTGGTTTCGGGGTCATCTTCGATCACCGGGTTGACGCGGTCGCCGTCACGGACGAAGGCGCCGGCCTTGGCCACGATCATGTCACCGGCTGAAAGCCCTTCGGTGATCTCGATGCTGTCACCGTCGCGGATGCCGGTCTCGACCTCTGTCAGGTGTGCCTGGCCGTCGGAAATCAGCAGAACGCTGGCGCCATCGCGGGACAGACTGACGGACGTGACAGGTACGGTCACGCCTTCGCGTTTCTCGGCAATGATCTCGGCCTCGGCGAAGAGTCCGGCCTTCAGGCCGTCGGAATTTTCAAAGTCGATGCGCACGGTGCCGAGCCGGCTGGTGGTGCTGAGTGTCGGTTCGACCAGGCGGACGGTGCCCGAGCGCGCCGCCTTCATGCCGGAGACCTGAATCTCGGCCTTCATTCCGGGTTCGATCTTGAGGACGTCGGTTTCCGAGACATCTGCCTTCAGTTCCAGCTTTCCGTCGCGGATCATCGTGAACATCGAACCGGCCGAGGCGCTCGCAATCGTTCCGACCTTGGCGGCCCGGGCGGTGATGAGGCCGTCTGCCGGCGCCTTCACCTCGGTGCGGGCGAGCTTGAGATCGATGTCCTGGATCTGGGCGTCGACCACCTTGATGTCGGCTTCGGCCACCTTGATGGATTCCTCGACGGAGCGAACCTTGGCGCGCCCGCCCACGGCCTGAGCTTCGGCCTGGTCGGCCTGGACGCTCGAATAGGTGCCGTTCTTGGCCAGCGTCTTGGCTCTGTCCGCGGCCTTTTCCAGCTCGTTCGTATTGGCTTCGACTTCGGCGAGCTGGGCCTGCAACTGGGCGATATTGGCTTCCGCCTTCGCCCGGTTGGCGACATACTGGCTCTTCTGCAGTAGCAACTGATCGTCGGAAAGCCGGGCGAGAACGTCACCCCTCTTCACGGTGTCGCCGACATCGGCGAGCAGTTCGTCGATGGCCAGACCCTCGACCTGCGGCTGAACGAGGATTTCCTCCACCGGCGTGATCAGGCCGTTGACCAGGATGCGCTCGACGACTTCGGCCTTTTCGGCGCGGACGGTGATGATCGAGGGGGCGAGGTTGGCCTTCGGCGCTTCGGCGGGCTCCTCCGCCGATGCGGAAAAGGAGATCAGCGAAAAAGCCGCTGCGATGATTGCAATCCGGTTCATGTGGAAGGCACCTGTTCGTCGGATTTGACAATGGCGGAGGCGTGCAGCGCCAACCGCAGGGTTCTGAGAACGAGATCGCCGAGCGCCTTGTTGGCCGCTTCGTCCTGCAGGTCGACAGAGCAGTAGCGGCGCTGCGCGAAACCATGGACCATCAGCATTATCAGGTGGGCGTGCTGGTCGTAGCGTGCCAGGTCGGCTTGCGACGTGCCGCCGTCGATCCGGACCAGCGCCTTGACGATCTTTCCGCGGATGGTGGCTTCCATCTTCCGCTTGAGTTCGGCGATCTCCGGTACGCGAAACGAGGCGGCCTGCATCTCCGTCCAGAGTGCGGCTTCCTCGGCCGAAAGGTTTTCGATGCGGTCGGTGAGTTTGGCGAGGAAAACGGCGCGCGGATCGGATGCGGTCTCGATCTCCGCGAACTCGGCCTCCATGCAGTCCATGTCCATCTGCACCATTGCCTGGATGATGGCGTTCTTGGACGGAAAGTAGCGGTAGAAATTGCCCACGCTCATGCGGGCGGCCTGCGCCAGATCCTGCATCGAGGCGCCGTCGAACCCCTTCGTCGCGAACACGGACTTCACGGCCTCGAGAATTTCGAGGACTTTCTGGTTGGAAAAATCGATGGTCGGCGCATCCATTTCGGCGTCAAATTCCCCGGAGTTGGCGTGTTGGTGGCGGCGGCTTGTGCAGAGCAATATAATGAATGAACATTCATTCGCAAAGAGGGCAGCCTGCGTTTCCGGGGAATTTCTTGGTTGTCTCTGTTAACACTGCATAAAAATTTGCGGCCCCTGTACCGCGGCCGTGCGAATAGCCATAAAAAGGCCCGCGGAACAGGCGTTCCGCGGGCCGCATTCTTTCAAGCTCTGGTTTGTTACTCGGCGACTTCGAGATACTCCGTCATCGGCGGGCAGGAGCAGACCAGGTTTCGGTCGCCATACACGTTGTCGACGCGGTTGACCGGCGCGAAATACTTGGCGTTGCGCATGGAGCCCGGCGGGAAGCATGCTGCTTCCCGGTTGTAGGGACGATCCCATGCACCCACCAGATCCTCGATCGTGTGCGGCGCGTTCTTGAGCGGGTTGTTCTCCCGATCCATCTCGCCGGTCTCGATGGCACGGGCTTCCTCGCGAATGGCGAGCATGGCCGCGCAGAACCTGTCGATCTCGGACTTTGTTTCCGATTCCGTCGGTTCGATCATCAGAGTGCCGGCCACCGGCCAGCTCATCGTCGGGGCGTGGAAACCGCAATCAATGAGCCGCTTGGCAACGTCCTCGACGCTGACGCCGCAACTGTCGTCGAGCGGGCGCGTGTCGAGAATGCACTCATGCGCCACGCGGCCGCTTTTCGATGTGTAGAGGATGTCGTAGGCCCCCGACAGCCGGGCTGCGATGTAGTTGGCGTTCAGGATCGCGATGCGCGTCGCCTGTGTCAGCCCTTCGCCGCCCATCATCAGGCAGTAGGCCCAGGAGATCGGCAGGATGGACGCCGAGCCGTAGGGAGCAGCGGAGACCGCGCCCGGCTTGCCGTCGGTAGCGCAATGGCCCGGAAGGAACGGGGCCAGATGCGACTTCACGCCGATCGGTCCCATGCCGGGGCCGCCGCCGCCATGCGGGATGCAGAAGGTCTTGTGCAGGTTGAGGTGGCTGACGTCGGAACCGATGTCGCCCGGCCGTGACAGACCCACCATGGCATTGAGATTGGCGCCGTCGAGATAGACCTGACCGCCATTGTCGTGGGTGATCTTGCAGACCTCCTGCACCGTGTCCTCGAACACGCCGTGCGTCGAGGGATAGGTGATCATGCAGCACGACAACTCGTCGCGGAATTTTTCCGCCTTGGCGCGGAAATCATCGAGATCGATGTCGCCGTTCTGCCGCGTGCCGACCGGGACGACGGTCATTCCGGCCATCTGCGCGGAGGCCGGGTTGGTGCCGTGTGCCGAGGTCGGAATGAGGCAGATTTTCCGGTGCGGCTCGCCGCGCGATTCGTGCCAGGCGCGAATGGTCATCAGCCCGGCATATTCGCCCTGAGCGCCGGAGTTGGGCTGCATCGACATGGCGTCGTAACCGGTGACCAGACACAGCTTCTCGCTCAGGTCATCGATCATCGCCTTGTAGCCTTCGGCCTGGTCGGCCGGCGCGAAGGGATGCATCTCGGCGAATTCCGGCCAGCTGATCGCCAGCATCTCGGCAGTCGCGTTGAGCTTCATGGTGCAGGAGCCGAGCGGGATCATTGCCCGGTCGAGCGCCAGATCCTTGTCCGAGAGCCGGCGGATGTATCGGGTCATCTCGCTTTCCGCGCGGTTCATGTGGAAGACCGGATGGGTCATGAAGTCCGAGCTGCGTGACATGGCGTCGGTGATGGCCGGTTCGGCGTGCACCTCGGCAAATGTCATGGAGCCGCCAAAGGCGCGCCAGATCGCTTCGACCGTTCGGGGCCGGGTGATCTCGTCGCAGGAAATGCCGATACGATCCTCGCCGATACGGCGCAGGTTGATGCCTTCGCTAAGCGCGGCTGTCATCAACGCATCCTGCTTGTCGCCGACATTGACCGTGATCGTGTCGAAGAATTCCTTCGTCTCGACGGTAAAGCCGAGCGCCTCGAGGCCCTTCGCGAGCGTTGCCGCCTTCATGTGGATGCGGCCGGCGATGGCGCGAATGCCGACCGGGCCGTGGAAGACGCCATACATGGAGGCGATGACGGCGAGCAGAACCTGCGCGGTGCAGATGTTCGATGTCGCCTTCTCGCGGCGGATGTGCTGTTCGCGGGTCTGCAGCGCCAGACGATAGGCCTGGTTGCCGCGCGCATCGACGGTCACGCCGACGAGACGGCCCGGCATCGACCGCTTCCAGGCGTCGCGCACTGCCATAAAGGCAGCGTGCGGACCGCCATAGCCCATCGGTACGCCGAAGCGCTGCGCGGAGCCGACGGCGATGTCGGCACCCATGTCGCCCGGCGACTTGAGCAGCGCCAGCGCCAGCGGATCGCAGGCGAGCGTCGCGATGGCGTTCTCGCCGTGCAGCTTGGAAATCACGTCGGTGAAGTCGCGCACATCGCCGTTTGTGCCGGGATACTGGAAGATCGCGCCGTAGACCGCGGTCGGGTCCAGATCCGCAAACGGGTCACCGACCACGATCTCGAGCCCCAGCGGCTCGGCGCGGGTGCGGATGACGTCGATGGTCTGCGGATGACAGTCGCGGTCGACGAAGAAGGTCGCGCTCTTCGACTTCGAGACCCGGTGCGCCATCGCCATCGCCTCGGCGGCTGCGGTCGCCTCGTCGAGAAGCGAGGCGTTGGCGATGTCGAGCCCGGTGAGATCAGCGATCATCGTCTGGAAGTTCAAAAGCGCCTCGAGGCGACCCTGGCTGATTTCCGGCTGATAGGGCGTATAGGCCGTATACCAGGCGGGGTTTTCCAGGATGCAGCGCTGGATCACCGGCGGCATGACGGTGCCGTAATAGCCCTGACCGATCATCGAGGTCATGACCTTGTTGCGCTTGGCGATGGAGCGGAGGTGATCGAGAACCTCGCGCTCGCTCATCGGCTCGCCCCAGTCGAGCGGCGTCTTCTGCCGGATCGACGGCGGGATGGTTTCGTCGATCAGCTGGTCGACGGAATTGACGCCGATCGTCTCCAGCATCGCGTCCATCTCCGCCGGGGAGGGGCCGATATGGCGGCGGTTGGCGAAGTCGTAGGGATTGTAGTCGGAAAGCTTTACGGCCATGCGGGATCCTCAGTCGATGATCGACTTGTAGGCGGCTTCATCGAGAAGGGCCTCGATGTCGGACGGATTGGCGAGCTTGAGCTTGAAGAACCAGCCTTCGCCGGCCGGGTCGGAATTGACCAGCGACGGATCGGCGACGATCGCCTCGTTGACCTCGGTGATCTCGCCCTTGAGCGGGCAGTAGACTTCCGACGCAGCCTTGACGGATTCGACTGTTGCCGCCTCGTCGCCCTTGTCGAAGGTGGTGCCCGCTTCGGGCAGTTCGACGAAAACGAGGTCGCCAAGCTGTTCGGCAGCATGTGCGGTGATCCCGACGGTGGCGACATCGCCGTCGAGTTTCAGCCATTCGTGGTCTTCGGTGTACTTGATCATGTGTGTTCCCGTCTGAAGCTCAGCGTTTGTAGGTATTTTGAACGAAAGGGAGGGCGGTGACGCGCAGCGGCAACCGCTTGCCGCGCACCTCGGCATGGACGAGCGTGCCCGGCTCACCCATGCTGCTCGGCACGTAGCCCATCGAGACCGGTCCACCGAAGGAGGGGCCGAAGCCGCCCGAGGTAATCGTGCCGATGGCCTCGCCGGCCGTCTCGTCTGCGAACAGCTCGGCACCTTCACGAACAGGCGCCCGGCCTTCCGGCGCGAGGCCCACGCGAACGCGGTCGGCTCCGGTCTCGAACTGCTTCAGGATGATATCGGCCCCGGGAAAACCGCCGGCCCGTTCGCCGCCGGTGCGCCGGACTTTCTGGATCGCCCATTTGAGATTGGCTTCCACCGGTGTCGTGCCCATGTCGATATCGTGGCCATAGAGGCAGAGGCCGGCTTCGAGGCGAAGCGAATCCCGCGCACCGAGTCCGATCGCTTCGACCCGTTCGTCCGAAAGCAGCTTGCGCGCAAGTGCCTCGGCATCCGCCGCGGCAACCGAGATTTCGTAGCCGTCCTCACCGGTATAGCCGGAGCGCGAGACGATCGCCGCGATCCCGTCGAGATCGACGCCGCGGACGTCCATGAACGTCATCTCGGCGACCTCCGGGGCCAGCGCGGCCAGCACGCTTTCGGCTTCCGGACCCTGGAGCGCCAACAGGCCACGCTCGAAGGGGGCTTCGATGTCGCAGTCCGCTTCGCAGGCCGCGCGGATGAGCGCGAGGTCCTGATCCTTGCAGGCGGCGTTGACGACGACGTAGAGGTGATCACCGCGATTGGCGACCATGAAGTCGTCGTAAAGCCCGCCTTCCTTGTTGGTGAAGAGCCCGTAACGCTGCCGTCCTTCCTTGAGGCCGGCCACGTCGACAGGCGTGCTCGTTTCGAGCGCAAGCGCCGCGTCACGAACGTCGCCGCTCTTCGGCCGGATCAGGATCTGTCCCATGTGGGAGACGTCGAACAGACCGGCCGAGGCGCGGGTGTGAAGATGTTCCTTCAGGACCCCGAGCGGATATTGCACCGGCATGGAGTAGCCGGCGAAGCCGACCATTTTGGCACCGAGCTCGACATGAAGATCGTGAAGGGGCGTTTTCGAAAGGGGTTTGTCAGTTTCCACTGGCAATCTCACGCAGGGGGGCGACCGAAGCCGTCCACGGGGCAAAGTTATCGGGCGACGAGCGCCCGGATTCATACCCCCTCTGTCCTTGTGCCTGAGATTGCTATCCCTTCGGCCGACGCATCCAAGCGCCTGTCTCCAGAGTCCTTTCGCCCGCTGGTCCTTTCGCCTGAGAGTTTCCGGGGCGGTTGCTCCTTCGGCACCGGCTCGAAACCGGCTTCTCCCAACGGGTTGGTTGAATCTTTGCGTAATCCGGACGCGATTGCAAGGCCGATCAGGAGTGCCGGACAAAACTCACAGGAATCTGCGAGCCTTCCGGCGACATCAACTGTCCCTCCTGCGCCTCGCCTTGCTTGTCTGCGCCACGCGCCCGTGCGAAATGGGGGACAAAGAACGTGAGAAGATGCATGCAGCCCACCTCGACCTCCATTGAAAGCCTGAGCCAACTTGTCTCGGAAATCCGCATGCGGGCCATCGGCTCGCAACGCTTCATTGTGGCGATCGCCGGACCCCCCGGGGCGGGCAAGTCGACCCTGGTGGAAGAGGTGCGGCAAAAGCTGGCGGAGACATACGGGCCGGTTCCTGTGGTCCCGATGGACGGGTATCACCTCGACAATGCCATCCTGACCGACCGCGGGCAGCTCGGCCGCAAGGGGGCCCCGTTCACCTTCGATGTCGACGGCTATCGCGCCATGATCGAGCGGCTGCGCGAGGATGATGGTAGTGACGTCATGGTCCCGCTCTTCGACCGCACCCTCGATCTCGCCCGGGCCGGGGCCGGCCTTGTTCCTGCAGAAAGCCGGATCATCCTTACCGAGGGTAACTATCTGCTTCTTGATGAGACGCCGTGGAGTTCGCTGGCCTCGCTCTTCGATTTGACCGTGATGATCGACGTGGATCGCGCCGAACTCGAGAAGCGGCTCATTGGCCGATGGCTCGATCACGGCCACGACCGCGATGCTGCCGAACGCAGGGCGCGGGACAACGACATGGTCAACGCCGAGTGCGTTATTTCAGGGTCGCGCCCGCCCGATATCCGCTGGCACAGCTGACCGACCGCAATCTCACGCAAAACGAAAAAGGCCCGGTCGAGAGACCGGGCCTTTCTTCCAATCGCTTGGAAAACCAGATTACATCTGGCTGTACTTGCCGTCGTGCCATTCGTACATGACGTAGCCAGGCAGCGACACGTCGCCCTTGTCGTCGAATGACAGGTCGCCGAGCACGGTCGAGAAGGTGCCATCGTTGAGCGCCTTGGTCACGGCATCGAAGTCGGTCGAGCCGGCAGCCTTGACGGCGTCGGCCCAGGCCTGGATCGCTGCATAGGTGTAGAGCACGTAGCCTTCGGTGGTCTTGCCAGCCGACTGCAGGGCGTCCACGACCTTCTTGGCCGATTCATACTGGGTCGGGTCCGGCGAGAAGGTCATCAGCGTGCCTTCGCCAGCGTCACCGGTGATGGCCCAGTATTCGTCGGTCACCAGAGCGTCACCAGAGATGATCTGGAGATCCATGCCCTGTTCCTTGGCCTGGCGAGCCATCAGGCCGGCTTCGGTGTGGTAGCCGCCGATATAGAGAACGTTGATGCCTTCGGCCTTCAGCTTCGAGACGAGAGCCGAATAGTCCTTTTCACCGGCGGTGTAGGATTCGACCAGAGCCGGCTTGCCGCCTGCCTTCTCGAAGGCAGCCTGCGTTTCGTCGGCGAGACCCTTGCCGTAGGCGGTCTTGTCGTTGATGAACGCGATCTTCTTGTCGGCGAAATTGTCCATCAGGTACTTGCCGGCGAAGGCGCCCTGCTGGTCGTCACGACCGCAGACGCGGTAGATGCCCGGGCCGGGACGTTCGTCGGTGAACTTCGGGTTGGTCGAAGCAGGCGAGATCTGAACGATGCCTTCGTCGGCATACACGGCCGAAGCCGGGATCGACGAACCGGAGCAGAAGTGACCGGCAACGAAGACGACGCCTTCACCTGCGAACTGGTTGGCAACGGCCACGGCCTGCTTCGGGTCGCAGGCATCGTCGCCCACTTCCAGCTTCAGCATTTCGCCGTTGATGCCGCCGGCGGCGTTGATGTCGGCGACGGCCTGTTCGGCGCCGGTCTTCATCTGTTCACCGAAGGAAGCGTACTGGCCGGTCATCGGACCAGCCGTTGCGATGATGATATCCGCATAGGCGGAGGTCGACATCAGAAGGCCGAGTGCCGCGCCTGCCAAGAGTGCCTTTTTCATTGTTACTCCCTCAATTTTATACACCAGTTGCAAGATGCGACAGAGCGGTCGGTGTCGGTCCGGTCTGTCTGAACGCCGCGGGCTGAACCCCGCTTGGAAGCCATCAAATCCCATATTTTTACGGATTGAAAGGGTTTTCCAAGGATTTTTCTTGTTGTTGACCCGGTTCGACTGCGCCCTGGTTAATGGCGGTCTTTCCAGGTGAGTGGTCCCGATCTGACAAACTTGAAACTGTACTGCGAAGCCATTTGCTTCGAGCGGGTAAACCGCTTGGCGGCAAACGCAATTGCAAGCAGCACGATCAGGTCGACGATGTAGTAGTGCAGCGACAGAAGCGATCCATTGAACAGCGAGAAATGGATGAAACGGACGGCGGCCGTCAGCAGCACGATGTAGAAACCGAGCAGCTTGTTGGTTCCCCACGAATGGGCGACCGAACGGCCCGTCATCCAGGCTGCGGCACCACCGAGTACGATGGTGACGAGGACGAATTCGAAGGCCGAGACTTCCCAGAGAAGGGCGTTTTCAAGTTCCATCTTTGGGCTCCTAGTGCTTTCCGCCTTCGAGATAGGCCGCACGAACTTCCTCGCGCTTCAACAGCTCGGCTCCCGTACCGCTCATCGTTATCTTGCCGTTGACCATGACATGGCCGCGATGGGCGAGCTTGAGCGCGTGGAATGCGTTCTGTTCGACGAGGAACACGGTGAGCCCCTCGTTCTTGTTGAGATCGCCGATGATGTCGAAGATCTGGCGCACGATCAGCGGTGCGAGACCCAGCGACGGTTCGTCGAGAAGCAGGAGTTTCGGCCGGCTCATCAACGCACGTCCGATCGCCAGCATCTGCTGCTCGCCGCCCGAGAGCGTGCCGCCGCGTTGCACCTGCCGTTCCTTCAGACGCGGGAACAGATCGAAGACGCGCTTGACGTCGTCGTCGAAATATTTCTCGTCGACGAGCTGCGCACCCATCTGCAGGTTTTCCATCACGGTCATGCGTGGAAAGATCCGCCGCCCTTCGGGCGACTGGGCGATGCCGAGCCGCATGATCTCGTGTGTCGGCATGGCGCTGATGTCCGTGCCGTCGTAGACGATCTGCCCGTGACGGGCGCGCGGATTGCCGCATATCGTCATCATCAGCGTCGACTTGCCGGCGCCGTTGGCGCCGATCAGCGTGACGATCTCGCCGCGGTGAACGTCGATGTCGACGCCGCGCAATGCGACGATCTTGCCGTAATAGGTCTCGACGCCGGAGACCGAGAGAAGCGGGGCCGAGGTCTCGCTCACTTGGTGCCTCCCTTGCCTTTACCGGGTTTCGCGGCGCGGCTTGTCGGCACAGCGCCCTTGTCGACCCGTTTGGAAAATTCCGTATCCCCGCCCTTGGCGAGGGTTTTGGCCTGCTTGACCCATTCCTCGCGCTTGATGCGGCCGTCGAAGGCGAGATAGTCCTCCGCCTGCTTCACGTCGGCGGCCTTCCAGGCGGCGATCTGGTCGAAGTGGAAGATGCCGTGCTCGTTCAGCTTCTTCTCGTTGATCGGACCGATGCCCTTGATGCGCGTGAGATTGTCCGGCTTGCCGTCGCGCGGCGCCCCGAGCGCACCCGCCATCGCAGGTGCCGAAGTCACAGGCGTCGCAGCAGGCGCGGGGGCCGGCTCCGATTTCGTCTTGGCCGCCGCGGCCTTCTTGGCTTTCGGCTTGGCCTTGGCTTTCGGTGCTTCGGCGACAGGAGAGCCGACCGCTTCGTCCTTCGAATGGGCGGCGGCGATCGCGGCATCCTCTTCGAGGACTTCCTCGAGTTCTTCCTCGTCATCCACACCGAGATAGGCGGCGATCACCTTCGGATCGTTGCGAACGGATTCGGCGTCCCCGTCGGAGATTTTCTCGCCGTAGTCGAGAACGACGACGTGGTCGGAAATCTCCATCACCACGCCCATGTCGTGTTCGATCAGCAGGATCGAGGTGCCGTGCTCCCTGCGTATGAACTGAAGGAGATCGTTGAGCTCGGAGGATTCGCGCGGGTTGAGGCCCGCGGCCGGCTCGTCCAGGCACAGAAGATGCGGATCGGTACACATCGAGCGCGCGATTTCCAGCCGGCGCTGGGCGCCATAGGGCAGGTCGCCGGCCGGGTCGTCGGCGCGGTCGATCAGGTTGACCTGCTCCATCCAGTAGACCGCCTTCTCGATCGACGCCGTGCGGGCCTTCTTGTAGCCCGGCAGCCCGATGAGGCCACCGAAGGTGTAGTTCGACGCAACCATCAGCGCGTTGTGCTGGGCGATCAGAAGGTTCTCGAGAACCGTCATGCCCGCGAACAGGCGGATGTTCTGGAAGGTGCGCGCCACCTTGGCCTTGTGCGAGATGGTGAAGTCCGGCATCCGCTCCAGCAGATAGACGCCGGCATCGCCTTCGACGCGATACTGCTCGCCGGTGATCGTCACCCGTTCGATGAAGTCGTCCGACACCTTGCCGTGCCGCATGGTTATGCGGCCTTCGGTCGGCTTGTAGAAACCGGTCACGCAGTTGAACACGGTGGTCTTGCCGGCACCGTTGGGGCCTATCAGCGCGGTGATGTCGCCACGCCCGACGTTGAACGACAGGTTGTTCACCGCCGTCAGTCCGCCGAAGCGCATCGTCAGATGCTCGACGGTGAGCACCGGGTCATTGTCCCATGATTTCACCTGCGCTGCCGGCGCGGTCATGTCCTTGGTCTGTGCCATGGTCAGTGTCCCTCGCCCTGTGCGACCATATCGGCGCCGATCGCCTTCTTCTCCTTGTAGACCGCAGACGGATTACGGGAGGAGATGAGACCGCGCGGTTTCCAGACCATGATGAGAACCATGGCCAGGCCGAAGATCAGCATGCGATACTGGGTCGGGTCGAAATTCGAACCGAAGATCACCTGCAGGAAGTCGAGGTTACGCAAGAGTTCGATGCCGCCGATCATCACGATGGAAGCGATGACGACGCCGATCTGCGAACCGAGACCGCCAAGCACCACGATGGCGAGGATGATCGCGGATTCGAGGAAGGTGAAGCTCTCCGGAGAGATGAAGCCCTGGCGGGTGGCGAAGAACGAGCCGGCGAAACCGCCGAACATCGCGCCGGTCGAGAAAGCAGTCAGCTTGGTGTTGGTGGTGTTGATCCCCAGCGAACGGCAGGCGATCTCGTCCTCGCGCAGGGCTTCCCATGCCCGTCCGATCGGCATCTTCCTGAGACGCATGGTGATCAGGTTGGTCGCGATAGCGAGCACGAAGATGATGTAATAGAGGAAGATGAAACGCTGGATGGAGTCGTATTCCAGCCCGAAGAAATCTGCGAAACTACCTTCGCCGCGGGAGAATTCCAGCCCGAAGAGGGTGGGCTTCGGAATGCCGGACACGCCGTCGGGGCCGCCGGTGAACTCGTACCAGTTGAGAAGCACCACGCGGATGATCTCACCGAAGGCAAGCGTCACGATGGCGAGGTAGTCGCCCCGCAGACGCAGCACCGGGAACCCGAGGATCATGCCCCAGAACGCTGCCAGAATGCCGGCAAGCGGCAGGGCGATCCAGAAGCCGATGAAGTCGAAATGTGTCGACAGGAGCGCGAAGGAATAGGCGCCCACCGCATAGAATGCGACGTAGCCGAGGTCGAGGAGACCGGCCAGACCCACGACGATGTTCAGACCCCAGCCGAGCATGATGTACGTCATGATCAGGATCGCGAGATCGATGAACTGGCGGTCGCGGCCCGGGAAAAAATAGGTGAAGAAGAACGGCAGGATCACCGCAAAGGCGAAGAGGATCCGGCCGAGCCACGTGCCGAGACCGGGCACCGCAACAGTGCTCAGCACCTTGTTGCCCGCGCCCTTGGCCTTGCCGCCGCGGAAGAAAATGCTGATGGCGAGGCGTCCGGCGAAGACGACGACCATCGACGTCAGCCACAGCGTCCAGCGCGTGGTGATTTCGAGACCGCCCGGCGCGATATCGGTCCGGATGGCGAGGAAGAAGAAGCCGAGGACACCCGCCAGCAATGCAGCGATGGCGGCGTCCTTGATGGCGGCGGAATAGGAGTTTGCGGGATCGTCGGCCGGGAGATTGGGGGCAGACAGGCGCTCCTCGCGCTTGATCTGCGCCCCTTCCGGATGGTTGACGTCCGCCGGTTGGGTGTCGTTGCTGGACATTAGACTTTCTCGACTTCAGGCTTTCCGAGCAGGCCCGACGGCATGAAGATCAGCACGATCGCCAGGATCGAAAACGCCGCCACGTCCTTGTACTCAACGGTGAAATAGCCGGACCACAGCGTCTCGATGAGGCCGATCAGCAGGCCGCCGAGCATGGCGCCCGGCAGCGAGCCGATGCCGCCGAGAACGGCTGCGGTGAAGGCTTTCACCCCGGCGAGGAAGCCGATGTAGAAATCGACCACACCGTAGAGAAGCAGGAACATCATGCCGGCGACGGCTGCGAGAGCGGCGCCCATGACGAAGGTGAGCGAGATCGTGCGGTCGACGTTGACGCCGAGCAGGGCGGCCATCTTCTGGTCCTGCTCGCAGGAGCGCTGTGCGCGGCCGAGCGGTGTCTTGGCGATCAGCAGCGAGAAGCCGACCATCAGCACGAAGGTCACGCCGATGATGATCATCTGCATGTAGGAGAGCTGAACCGCGATGGTCCCGGCTTCCGTGCTCCCTTCCATCAGCGTGATGCCACCCGAAATCTGCGGCGGCAGCGGCTTGACACGGGCGCCCTGGGTGACCTGCACAAAGTTCTGCAGCACGATCGACATGCCGATCGCGGTGATCAGCGGCGCCAGCCGGAAAGAGCCGCGCAACGGCCGGTAGGCCAAGCGCTCGACCGTCCAGCCCCAGGCCGAGGTGAACAGCATCGACACGATGAGGACGATGAGCAGCACCAGCGGCAGGAAGGCGAAGCCGAAGACCGAAGTGAGAATGAGAAACACCGCCAGAGCGATGAATGAGCCGACCATGAAGACGTCGCCATGGGCGAAGTTGATCATGCCGATGATGCCGTAGACCATCGTGTAGCCGATGGCGATCAGACCGTAAATCGACCCGAGTGTCAGCCCGTTGATGAGCTGCTGGATCAGGTATTCCATGAATACACCGTGCCCTGTTTTTGATTATTGGCGAGCATCTTTGGATGCCCGCATCCCCTGCGCGCATCTTCCACAAGATTGGCCCCGTCGCAAACCAAAAATTGATTCCCCGGTAAAAAACCTGCCCATTTTCCCGTCATCCGGACGGCTGAAGACGGCAGTGCGGAATAAATGGGCGGAACGACTTCGTCCTGCTCGAAGCCGCCCAATCGCTATGTTTTGGGGACGTTCCGGGCCGGTGCTTGATCTGGTCTGGCGAGCCGCGTAACACGGGTGACGCTCCGCTTATCCGGAGAATCGGTTGCAGTTCGAGTCGCCTGAGAAACCTGAAAACCTTCTGGAGTCTCGATCCATGGATACCCTGTCGAATTCGATCATCGAGAAGATCCGGCGCAACCGCATTTCCACCTCCGAAGTGACCGACTGTCTCGGCAAGACCGGGGTCCTCAAGGGCGTCAACGCGCTCAATCCGAGACATTTCCGTGTCGGGCCGATCCGGCTGATCACCGCTTGGAACTGCTCCAACTGGGAGCTCCACGACCAGGCGAGTGCGGTTCAGCCGGGCGAGGTCGTGATCTTCCATGCCTTCGACTACGAAGACTACGCCATGTTCGGCGCGCTGGTCGCCAAGTTCCTGCTGCTCTATCGCGAGGCTGCCGCGCTCGTCGTCTGCGGACTGGTCCGCGACGCCCACACGCTCCGCATGGAGAACTACCCCATCTGGTGCGAGGGGGTGACGCCGGTCGGCGCCTTCAACCGCAAGAACACCGCGCCGGAGCCGCAGGAAGCCGAGGCGCTGCGCAGCCGCTATGACGGCGCGATCGCGGTCTGTGACGATTCCGGCGTCGCCATCATAGGCAGGGAGTGGATGAACGAGGAATTTCTCGAGCGGCTCGATTTCATCGAGCTGCAGGAAGACGCCTGGTTCCACTGCATCGACACCGCCGGCATGACGACCTACGAGACGGTCTGCGAGAAGAAATATTTCGACGAGGAAAGCGTCTTCTCGCGCTTCGACCGGCTGCGTGAAGGCTCGCCGCTCACATCGGGGGAGCCGTCTAAATGAAGGACGACCGCAAGGAGTTCGAAAAGCAGGCCCGGCGCGACGCGATCGCCCTCGGCGAAGACGAGGCGCTCAATGCCGATGGTCTCCATCTCCTGCGCGAGGCCGGAAAACACCGCTACACCTACCTCTGGAGCTGGCTCGGCGTGCCGATCATCCAGGTCCCGTCGGATGTCGTCGCGATGCAGGAGATCATCTGGGAAACGAAGCCGGACATCATCATCGAAACGGGAATCGCCCGCGGCGGCAGCGCGATCTTTCTGGCGTCCATGCTGCAGCTTCTCGGGCGCGGCACGGTGGTCGGCGTCGATATCGATATCCGCGCCCATAACCGCGACAGTATCGAAAGCCATCCGCTCGGGCATCGCGTCCGGCTGATCGAGGGATCGTCGACCGATCCGGATACTGTCGCCCGCGTGAAGGCGCTCATCGAACCCGGCGCGAAGGTCATGGTGATCCTCGATTCCGACCATTCCTACGCGCACGTGAAGAACGAGCTGGCGGCCTACGCGCCGCTCGTCACCGAGGGCCAGTTTCTGATCGTCGCCGATACCGGCCTGGCGATTGCGAGCCACAATTTCACGCCTCCGCACGGCTGGGGCAACGGCAACGATCCGATGGCGGCGATGGACGAGTATCTTGCCGAAAGCGATCGGTTCGAGATCGACCCGGTCTATAACGGCAAGCTCTTGATGACGAGTTCGCCGCGCGGCTATCTGCGCTGCGTGCGATAGGCTTTGGCTCGGGATGGCGGCATGAGCGGACTGTTCGATTCCCTGTCCCATCCGACACTCACCGGCACCTGGTTCGGACGTGATCTCGATGCCTCCTGGCCGGCACTCGTCGAACGGATGCGCCAGAACGGGTTCAGCCGCGCCTGTGCGGTCGGCCTCGCCGGTGTGGAGGGCTACGAGCACGAAGCCTTTATCGAGGCGTGCCGGCCCTATCCCGAACTGGTGCCGATCGCCGGCATCCACCCGCGCGGCGATCTCGCGGCAGAGTTGTCCCGCGTCAAGGAACTGGGCTTCGCCGGCATCAAGCTTCATCCGCGACTGTCGGATTTCTCCATGGGGGACGACTGCCTGGCCGAGGCATTGCGGGCCGCCCGGGATGTCGACCTGCCTGTCTTCCTCTGCACCTATTGCCACCGGCCGGTCGAACACGCGCCGCTGGAAGACCCGCTCTACGGTCTGGCGCGCGCGCTCCGCGCCGTGCCCGACATCCGCCTCGTCCTTCTGCATGGCGGGGATGTCGAGCTCATGCGCTACATGCAGCTGGTGCGCCACTCGCACAACATCCTCATCGACCTGTCGTTCACGATGATGAAATACGCCGGAAGCTCGCTCGACCTCGATCTCGCCTACGTCCTGCGCGGTTTCAATCGCAGGACCTGTTTCGGCGTCGATCATCCCGAATATACCCATGCGGAGGTCCGCGCCCGTTTCGACGCTCTGGCGGCGGGTTTGTCCGACGACGAGCGTGCGAATGTGGGGTCGCGCAATCTCGCCCGTTTTCTTCGTCTGCCGGATGACACTGCATGAAGGGGGAAGCGTGGGACCGGATGCGGGACATGTATGCCGCGCGGCTCGCCGAGACCGGCTATGCGCCGGAGACGCTCGGCTGGACCAAGCCCAAGCATCGCCTGCGCTACAAGATCCTGATGGATTACTGGTTCGGCGGTCCCGACCCCGTCGCCCAACCCGCGAGCCTGCTCGATTTCGGCTGCGGCTTCGGCGATCTGGCCGCCTACTGCGAAGCGTGCGACCTGCGGATCGACTATCACGGCATCGACCTCAGCCCGGATCTGATCGCGGCCGGCCGCAAGGTGTTCCCGCATCTGCGCCTCGATGTCGGCTCGCCGGTCGAGAGCGGCCTGGACCGGGTCTACGACATCATCGTCTCCTCAGGCGCACACAACTACGCCCTCGAGGACAACGAGGATTTCATCCGCCGGACGTTCGAACTCTTCAACGCATCGTCGCGCATCGGCTTCGCGATCAATTTCCTGTCGGACCGGGTCAATCACCGCAATGCCGAGAATTTTTACGCGAGCCCGGCGAAGATCCTCGATCTCGCCCTGTCCTACTCGCGGCGTGTGGTCGTCCGGCACGACTACATGCCGTTCGAGTTTACCGTCTTCGTCGACAAGCGAACCGACTTCGGCGAGTTGACGGTATTTGCTCCGTTCGAGGCCGATTGCGGCTGATTAGTCCATCTCGATTCGGATGGCGGCGATGGCATTCCTGGCACGTTCGAGTGCCGCGTCGCGGTCTTTCCCGCCGGTGACGACCCAGCCATGACGGGCATTGTCGTGGGTGACGGCGCCGCCGGTTTCCCCCGGGCGGATCGTCAGCCCGATCGTCGACACGCCGGGCATCAGTCGCGCGCTCTCGAGCCCGTCCGCGCGGACGAAACGGCCTTCCGGGGCGGAGAGGAACCGGTAGCAGGCACCGCCAGTCGTGATCGGTGCGGGATCGATATCCCGTCGCAGGAGGAGATTGGCCAGAACCACGGGTGCATCGAGACCGCTCGCCTGTTCGATGACGTGGGCAAACAGATGCCCGCCGCCGGGCCGTCCTCCGATCTCGACGAGATGGACGCCGTTTTCGCCGACGATGCATTCGCAATGGAACGCGCCCCGGCGATGACCGATCGCCTCGATCGCATTAGCGATCAGGCTGCGGGCTTCCTCCAGAATTGCTGGCGGATAGGAGGCAGGGTAGTTGAGGCTCATGTTCACGCGGTAGCGGTCATGGTCCTGAAACGCGACGTCGCCGATCATGCTGAAGGTCACATGACCGTCCTTGACGAACCCGTCGCAGGTCAGGAGCGGCCCATCGATGAAACGCTCGACGATGCATCCATGCGCGCCGGCATGACGCATCGCGTTGTCGATGGCCTCATCGATCTGGTCTGCGCGGGTAACGACCGTGACGCCCTTGCTCGACCAGGCGCGGCGCGGCTTGACAACGGCCGGCAGCCCAAAATCATTTAGGCTGTCGCGTATCTCGCTCGGGGTGTCCGCCAGCCGGAAGTCGGGCTGCCGGAGATCCGCCCGTCGCCAGGCCTGCCGCATCCGTCCCTTGTCGAGGCAATTCAACGCCACCTCGACGCCGATGCCCGGCAGACCGAGGCGCTCGCTGGCGGTGGCCGCGGCCAGAACGCCGGCTTCCGTCGCTGCCAGTACCAGGTCGGCATCATGCTCGCGCGCGGCGGCGGTGACCGCATCCGCATCTTCTATGCTGCCGAACACGCGGTTATCGCCGTGCCCATGTCCGGGTGCGTCAGGGCTCCGGTCCATGGTGACCACACGAAAGCCGGCACGCCTGAGGCTCTGGATGGCGGATACCAGCGGCTCGCCGGCCGCCAGCAGCAGGATCGTGATGTCGTTGCCGGGGGGCTGGGTCATGGAAACCTTCGCCGCTAGAGCAGCCGCGCCTCGAGAAGACGGACGGGAAACAGCATCGCATCGATCATCTCGTAGAACTCGGCGGCGGTCTTCGTGTCACCCATGTTCATGTCGAAATAGAGCTTGCCCTCGGTCACTCCGATGAAAGGAGGCACGTCCGGACGGAAGCGGTATTCCGGCTTGAACTGCTTCTTCGCCGCCTTGCCGCGCCAGGCTGCGATCGCCGCGCCGTAAGCTTCGCTTCGAGACTTGAACTCGGCGCGATTGAACGAGGTCTCGCAATCCTTCGCGCAGGCGCCAATGAAATTGTCTTCCCAGCCGGAGAGCTCGATTCCGTATTTCTGCTTGAAGCGCTCGATCGTGTTGCCGATGGAGGCGGCAATCCCGAGATCGGGGCCGAAGGGAAACCCCTCGGCCTGAACGCCGTCCGGATTCTCCGCAAGAAACTGTTTCGTCCGTTCCTCGGCAAGATTGCGATCGCGCAGCGCCATCGTGTTCGAGGCGTGGCAGGCGCCGAAGACCGACAGCGGACGCTCCCAGAGCACGCAGCATTCTGTCAGCATCACGACCTTGCAGATGTTGTCGTAGTCGAGATTGCCCTGCTCGAAATAGCGGTCCGAGAAGGTCTGACGGATTTGCTCCATCAAGGTGCGGCTGACGACGCCATGATAGATGCCGAAAGGGCAGGTGGGCCGATCAGCCGCCTTCTCCCAGAAGAACAGCCGCTTCAACAGGTCCTTCTTTTCGAAGGTTGCGAGCGAGCTTGAGACGGGCAGGGTTGTGATCTCATCGCCTTGGCGGATTTCCGGCCAGGCGTAATACGCCCGGCCCCATGACAGGCAATCCATCTTTGGAGCGACGCGACGCGCCAGCCGGATGACCTCGCAGAGTTCCGGATCGAGATAGTCGTCGTCGCCGATATAGCTCAGCCACTCGCCGCTCGTTTCCGGGATGATGCGTTCCCAGTTTTCGCGCATGGAGAGCGGTACGGCCGCCGGCGGCAGCAATTTGAGGCGCGGATCGCCCGTGGCAGCCGTCAGTTCCGCAAGCGGAGCGGGATCATCGGAATTGTCGGCGACCACGACTTCGAAATCCTGTCGCTCCGACCGGAGCAGGTGACGGATCGCGTCAGACGCATAGCTTTGGCGGTTGCGGGTCGGAATACAGATCGAAAGCAGGGTCACGTCGTAAACACCTTCCGGCCCGACAGCACGTGCTTGACCGGAAGCACAGCGTGCTCGCCGAACCGATAAAATTCGTGAGGCGTCTGCGCCCTGACCTTCCGTTCCTGCAGATAGATCACGTCATTGAAGACGCCCGACATCCTTCGAAATGCGACCCGCTCCGGATTGTAGGGGCCGGGGGCGAAATCGGCCGCAAAGCGTCCGCCTTCCCATTTGCCAAAGGCTTCCCTGAAGGCGGCGACCTTGAAGTCGTAATGCTCCTGGTCGCGGGCGGATGCGCACTCCTCCATCGCGCTCACGGCGAAGTTCTCGCCGAAGCCGGTCAGATCGACATCGTAGGTCTTGCAGAACCAGTAGGTCATGTGCGCCACCGAGACACAGACCGACATCGTGCCGCCGGAGAGCGGAAAAGGGAAACCCGGACAGGCGACCGGAACGTTCTGTGCGTTTTCCTGGTTGAAGGTCTTGGTCCTCTCGGTCATCGTCTTGGCCGACTGCAGGCCCGCCGAGTTGGACGCGCCGCAAGCGCCGAGCACCGAGAAGGGCCGCTGGCAGCTCACCAGCCTCTTGCCTTCAAGCGTCACCTTGCAGGCGCTGTCGTAGTCGACATTGGGATGCTCGAAGTACCGCCTGCCGAACCGGGTCTTGATCCGGTCCATCAGGCTGCGCTTGACCGCGCCGTGATACACGCCGTAGCCGGAGGCCGGTTTGCTCTTCCGCTCGCTCCAGCGGTAGAGCACGTCCTGCAGCTTTGCCTGGTCGGAAACATAGGTCGCCGATCCTGCGGGAATGGAGGCGATCGTTTCGTCGGGCCGGTTGTCCGGCCAGTTGAAAGCCATGCGCCCCCAGCCGACGGCCTCGACGTCGGGATAGGTCTTTTCGTAGCGGACGATCAGATCGGCGGCCCTCGAGTCGATGTAGTCGTCGTCGCCGATGAAGCTTACCCACCGGCCCGAAACCTCCGGCATCGTCCGCTCCCAGTTGTCGACCATGGAATAGACACGGTCGCCGGGCGGCAACAACCTGAAGCGTTCGTCATGGAAGTCGTTGGTGAAGAAATCGGCCAGCACCGATGCATCGTCGGAATTGTCGGCGACGATGACATCGAAATTCCTCGCGTCGCTCCTGGCGAGCGCCCGGATTGTTTCGATGCAATAGCGCTGCCGGTTCCGGGTCGGCACGCAAATCGTCAGGTCGGTCATCAATCGGTTTCCGCGGCTCTTGCGCCGCGAAAGTCGCAAATCAAGCTTGTGTCATGCTTGCCGGCGGGCCTTTTGTCGAAGCCCGCCGGCCTGAAAGAACTATTCGTCGATGTGTTCGGGAAGGATGAGATTGAGAACGATCGCGATCGTCGCCGCCGGCAGAAGTCCCGTCGTCAGCAGGATCTGTGCCGTGCTTCCGAGGTGCTGCAATGCACTCGGTTCGAGCTGCAGACCAAGGCCGATCGACAGTGAAATCGCGAAGATCACCATGTTCCGCCGGTTCCAGTCGACGTCGGCGAGCATCCTCACGCCGGAAGCGCAGACCATCCCGAACATCACCACCACGCCGCCGCCGAGCACGTTGATCGGTACGGTGTTGATGATCGCGCCGATCTTCGGAATGAAGCCGCAGACGATCAGGAAGATCGCCCCGATGGTCACCACGTGCCGGCTCATCAGCCCGGTCATCGCGATCAGTCCGACATTCTGCGAGAAGGAGGTATTGGGCAGGCCGCCGAACACGCCGGCCACGGCGGTGCCGAGACCGTCGGCGAAGGTCGCGCCTTCCAGTTCCTTGTCGGTGGCCTCGCGGCCGGCGCCGCCCTTGGTGATGCCGCTCGTGTCGCCCACCGTCTCGATTGCAGAGATCACCGCCATGAAGCACATGCCGATGATGATCGCGATGTTGAACTCGAAGCCCCACTTGAACGGCATCGGCAGCGAGAAGAAGCTCGCCCGGCCGACATTGGCGAAGCTGACCTGCCCCATGACGAGAGCCACGAGATAGCCTGCCAGAATGCCGATCAGTACGGCGGCGACGGCGAGAAAGCCCCGCGTGAAGAACTTGATCGCCAGTGTGACCACGATCACCACCAGCGCCGGCACCCACATCGAAAGCGAGCCGAACTCCGGCTTGCCCATCAGCGGCACGCCGCCCGCCGAATACTGGATGCCGACGCGGATGAGGGCGAGCCCGATCATCAGCACGATCAGGCCGGTCACCAGGGGCGGCAGTGCATGCCGGATCTTGCCGACGATGAAGCCGAGGCAGAAATGAAAAAGTCCGCCGAAGAGAACGCCTGTCATCAGCCCGGCGAGACCCGCCGTGCCGAGGCCCGCCACGGCGGGGATCATGATCGGCACGAAGGCGAAGCTGGTACCCTGCACGATCGGCAGGCGGGCGCCGACCGGGCCGAAACCGATGGTCTGGAACAACGTGGCGATGCCGGCGAACAGCATCGACATCTGGATCATGTAGGTCATGTCCGGAAAGCCGAGCGCGCCCTGGTCGGAGCCGAAGCCGATCCCCGCCGCGCCCGCGATGATGATCGCCGGCGTGACGTTGGAAACGAACATCGCCAGAATGTGCTGGATGCCGAGCGGAACCGCCTGCGCCAGCGGCGGCGTGTAGTCCGGATCGCGCCGTTGTTCGGCGGTCCCGATTGTCGTGTCAGTCATGCGTGGTCCCCCTGTTAAAGCCGGCCCGCCCCCGCGATCCTCCGTCTTCATGCTCCCGCTGCCGGGATCCGTCTGAAGCGGACTTGTTCCGGCCGTCGGAATTCCCCGATCAGGCGATCCGCCCGAACAGCTTCAGGCGACTGATGCCGCCGTCGGGAAAAATGTTGAGCCGCACATGCGTGACCGGCCCGACCTCTTCGATGAACCCGCTGAGATCATGGACATAGTCCGACCGCAGCTTCTGGTTTGCAACCACCGTCGGCCAGAACATCGAGGAAGTGATGATCGCCTGGTCGGCGTCCGATCCATAGGCGCTCAGATCGGCGGCCTGCAGCGAGCACTGGTCGGGATAGTTGCCCTTGAAGTTGGCGGTATCGACGATCGCGCGGGAAATCGTGCCACGGGCCGCGAGCGCGATCACCATCCACTCGTTGCCGGGCACCCGTCGCCGGCTCGTTTCCCAGCCGTCGCCCATGTTCTCGCCGCGTCCGTGCGCCAGAATCCGGTGGTAGGAGCCGTAGTGCGCGTCGGAGAACCCGACGATGCGGGCGCCATTGATGGCTGCGGTGAACTCGAAATCGTCGCCCTCGGCATGTTTGGGATCGATCTTCGGCTGCCCGTAGACCCTGAGCCGCGCCACCCCGCCATCGGGCAGGATGTGAAGCCGCACATGCGTCCAGATCTCGCCAGAACTGCACGGGAAGAAATGATGGGCGCTGGGGCCGAGCGGCACGGTCGGCAGGATTTCCGTCCAGACGGTCTCCTCGACCGGGTCGCTCTCCACCGAGCATGCCATGATCCGGCAGGCCGGCGGATAGTTGCCCGTGAAGAAGGCGGTGTCGACGTCGAAGCCCTCGATACGGCCGGGAACGGCGAGTTTGACGACCGCGAAATCATGGCCGAGCACACGCTTGCGGCGGGTTTCCCAGCCATCCATCCACTTGCCGTGATCATCGTATTTGTCGGCGATGAAGACAGGCGGCTTGTCCTGCAGCATCCGTTCAAGCGGGGCGAAGAACTCGTCCGTGGCGTAGAGCCCCTTTGCCCCGAGACCGGCGGACGCCAGGTTGATGCCCTTGCGGACGAAATCGGGAGCGGGAAGTTCGGGGGTATCGGTCATGGATGATCCTTGCATAATCTGCGTTCCGGCCCGCGGGCCTTGCGGGTCCGCCGTATCGTCCAATCTCTGACCTTTTTCTGCCGTTCCGGCAAGATCGGTTTCCGGTCAGACCTTTCGCCCGTGCCGCACGATGGCGAGGTCGAGCGCGGAGAGGAAACTCGACCGGTCGGATTTCGAGAAGGGAGCAGGACCGCCCACCTGCGCGCCGCCGGCGCGGAGGTCGGACATGATGGCGCGGGTGGCCACAGCCATGCCGATGGAGTTCTCGGTAAAACTCTTGCCGTTCGGTCCGAGCACGGCCCAGGCCTTCGCGGCGACACAGCGCTCGGCGAGGAGGATGTCGGCCGTGATCACGATCGTGTCTTCGTTCGCCCGCTCGGCGATCCAGTCGTCCGCCGCGTCGAAGTTGCCGGGCACCACGACCATCGAGACGAGCGGATCGCGTTCGAGCCGGAGCCCCGTATTGGCGACAAAGACCGTTTCGACTTCGCGCCGCTGGGCGACCTTGATGATCTCGGCCTTCACCGGACAGGCATCGGCGTCGACGAGGATGCGGAGTTGGGTTTCCATCGTGCCGGTTTGCTGTCCCGTGTGAGCGTTGTCAATCCGGGGCGGGCAGGGCGAACGCGCTTGCATTGCCCGGGAGCGCATTGCATGATCCCGCAATGCAGCATTAACGTGAAGCTGAAGTTGCTCCATCAGTGGTAAGTGTGACCCGCCCGAGATGAACCCGGATACAGCCGAGAAAACCGCAGTCGATGCACCCTCCAGATTGAGGCACGGTGTCCGGCAGCTTCTTGAGTTCATCTATCCCGAACAGGCATCCGACGAACTGGTCCAGCGTGTCATCGATGCGTTCTTCGGGGGAAGTTACAAACCGCGCAGGCGCAGCCGTGTGCCCGGCAACCATTTCTGGAGCGAGCGCGACAACTACGTCATTACCTACGGCAACACGATCTACGACGGCGAGCACAATCCGCTCGACGTGCTGCGCCATTTCGCCGAAACGCATCTCGCGCCGCTGTTCAAGGGCATTCACATCCTGCCCTTCTTTCCCTTCACTTCGGATGACGGTTTTGCCGTCACCGATTATCGGGAAGTCAACAGCCGGCTGGGTTCCTGGGAGGATATCGGCCGCATTGCCGGGCGCTTCCGCCTGATGAGCGATCTGGTCCTCAACCACTGCTCCAGCCAGTCGAAGATGTTCACCGGTTATCTCCAGGGCCACGCGCCTTATGACCGGTTCTTCTTCGAGGCCGATCCTTCCGACGATGTCAGCATGGTCACCCGGCCGCGGACCCATCCGCTTCTGCGCGAAGTGGAGACGGCAAACGGAACCAGACATGTCTGGTGCACCTTCAGCCACGACCAGGTCGATTTCGACTTCCGCAATCCGGATGTGCTGCTCGAATTCATGGATATCCTGTGTTTCCACATTGAGCGCGGCGTCCGCACGATCCGGATGGATGCGGTGGCCTTCATCTGGAAGGAACTGGGAACGAGCTGCATCCATCTTCCGCAGACCCATGCGATCATCCGTCTCGTGCGACTTCTCGCCGATTTTCATCCCGAGCTGATCATCCTGATCACCGAGACCAATGTCCCGAACCTCGAGAACCTGTCCTATTTCGGCAACCGCAACGAGGCGCACGCGATCTACAATTTCTCGCTGCCGCCGCTCCTGCTGCACGCGCTCCTGAACGGCACCTCGCGCTATCTCAACGCCTGGCAGATGCGCATGCCTCCGGCCCAGCTGGGCTGCGCCTATTTCAATTTCTCCGCCTCCCATGACGGCATCGGCGTGCGCCCGGCGGAGGGCCTGATTCCGGACGAGGAAATCGGCTCGATGATCCAGGCGATCGAGAGCTTCGGCGGGCTGGTGTCCTACCGCGCGATGCCGAACGGCGGCAAGAAACCCTACGAGATCAACGTCTCGCTCTACGACGCCTTTGCCGGCACGGTCGAGGGGCCGGACGAGTTCCAGTTCGAGCGCTTCATTCTCAGCCAGGCGATCGTGATGTCGCTGGAAGGCATTCCGGCCTTTTACATCCACTCGCTGGTGGCCAGCCGCAACGATCTCGAAGGTGTCCAGCGCCTCGGTTACAACCGGGCCATCAACCGCCGCGCCATCGAGTCCGGTCCGCTCCTCGACGACCTAGCCGACGAAACCAGCCTGCCGGCGCGGACCTTCAACACCATCAAGGGAATGCTGGCGATCAGGTCGCGCCAGCCCGCGTTCCACCCGAACGCGACCCAGTTCACGCTCCAGCTCGGCGAGCACTTCTTCGGCTTCTGGCGTCAAAGTCTCGATCGCTCCCAGAGCATCTTCGCGATTTTCAACCTGACCGCTGAGGAAACGACGATTCCGGTCATGTCGCTCAATCTCATCGGTGGTGACAACTGGGAGGATCTTCTGACTGGCGAGTTGATCAAGACGACTTCGCCCGACATCGTTTTCGCGCCCTACCAGACCCGCTGGATCACCAATAGCCGCAAGCCCTCATGAGCCAGCGCATCGTCGTCTTCTCGGATCTCGACGGGACCTTGCTCGACCACGAGACCTATTCGTTCGCGCCGGCGCGGCCTGCCCTCGACCGAATGCGTGACGAAGGTCACATCCTGGTTCTGGCGTCCTCCAAGACCGCGGCCGAGATCGCGCCGATCCGCACGGCGATGGGCTTTGTCCACTGCCCGGCCATCGTCGAAAACGGGGCTGGTCTGCTGGCTGCGGGAGAGGACGGCGAGGACGGTTTGGCGCCCCGGCACCACGCCATCACGGAGGCGCTTGCCGGTCTGCCTGCAGCCTTGCGGGGCAAGTTTTCGGGCTTTTCGGACTGGAGCGTGGGCGAGATCGCGGAACGCACCGGTCTTCCGCCCGAGCAGGCGGAGCAGGCAGCGAAGCGCCGGTTTTCCGAACCCGGCATCTGGTCGGGGACCGATGAGGAAATGGAAGAGTTCGTCGCCCGCCTGTCGCAATCGGGCATTACCGGTGTCATGGGCGGACGCTTCTTCACGCTCTCGCACGGCAGCACCAAGGCGACCCAGATGGAAGCGGTTCTCACGCTCTATCAGGGAGCGGGAGGTGTGGCGATGACCGTGGCGCTCGGAGATGCGCCGAACGACATCCCCATGCTGGACAGAGCGGATCTCGGGATCATAATCGCCAATCCGGCGCATGCCGGCATCGGGCCGCTGGAAGCGGAGAAATCCGGAAGGATCATCAGGTCGAGCAAACCGGGTCCCGAAGGCTGGAATGAGGAAATGCGGCGCGTTCTAGAGACGCGTTAGGAGACTGGAGCATCAATGGGCGACTTTCAGCAACCCGGCTACGTGGCCACCCTGCACAATTTCGGCAACTGGTCGTCGGCCGACCTGGAACGACACGTCGAAGCCTTCGCAGCCACCCGCAAGATCAACCTGATCCTGCCGTCGCTGTTTTCCGAACTGGAAGCGCCCGCGCTGGACAACATCGTCAACATTCTGGCCGACGTAAAATATCTCAATCACATCGTCATCGGTCTCGATCGCGCCAATGCCGACGAGTTCGCCTTCGCCAAGGAGTATTTCTCGCGGCTGCCGCAGAAACATTCCATCCTCTGGAACGACGGGCCGCGGCTGAGCGCGATCCATGACCGCCTGACCGAACTCGATCTCGCGCCGCAGGAGCTCGGCAAGGGTCGGAACGTGTGGTACTGCATGGGCTATACGCTCGCCTGCCGCGACAGCGAGATCGTGGCGCTCCACGATTGCGACATCGTCACCTACTCACGCGATCTGCTGACCCGGCTGGTCTATCCGCTCGCCAATCCGTCATTTCCCTATTATTTCGCCAAGGGCTATTATCCGCGCATCGCCGACGGCAAGCTGAATGGCCGCGTCACCCGTCTGCTCGTCACGCCGCTCTTGATGGCGATCGAGAAGACGTGCGGTCGCAGCGACTATGTCGACTACCTTCAGGCCTTCCGCTACCCGCTGGCAGGAGAGTTCGCGATGCGGACATCGGTGATTTCGTCGATCCGCATACCGTCCGACTGGGGTCTGGAAATCGGCGTGCTCTCCGAGGTGTCGCGAAACCTGTCGCGCCATGCCATCTGCCAGGTCGATATCGCCGACGCCTATGACCACAAGCATCAGCCTCTGTCGCAGGAAGATGCATCCAGAGGTCTGTCGCGCATGTCGATGGATATCTCGAAATCGCTGTTCCGGAAGCTGGCGACTGAGGGAATGGAATTTTCGGGCGGTACGTTCCGGACCATCAAGGCGACCTACTACCGGATCGCGCTCGACATGATCGAGATGTACTACAACGACGCGATGATGAACGGCCTGCGCGTCGACCGTCATACGGAGGAGCAGGCGGTCGAACTTTTCGCGGCCAACATCATGGAGGCCGGAAAGACCTTCATCGACAATCCCATGGAGACACCCTTCATCCCCAACTGGAGTCGGGTGCGGGCCGCCGATCCCGATATAATGAGGGCGCTGCGTACTGCGGTCGAAGAAGACAACGCCTGATCATACGCGCGCGCGCAATACAGGGCCCGACGTGTGGCAGGGCCAAAAAAAATGCCAGGCACGAAGCCTGGCATTTCATTGCTTAACGCGTAACAGCTGTTACGGGGCTGTAGCCATCTTGCAGCGTGCAGCCACGGAGTCGGAGAACAGAGCTTCGTCCTTCTGCCACTCGGTGCAGGACTGCCTGAAGGCTTCCTGGTCTTCCGGAGTTGCTTCAGCCCACATGGCGGCGAAGTCGTCGTCGCTGCGCATGGCGTTGTTGTCGGCATCATACATCAGCTTGTAAACGCCCGGCTGAACCTGCTCGGCGTTGTCCTGCCAGTAGGTGGTGGTGTCCAGTGCCGACGAGGCGGCGAGGGCGGGGGCGGCGAAAGAGATGGCAAATGCCGAAGCGGCGGCGATCTGAATGAGCTTTTTCATGTCTGATCCTTTTATATATCTGATCTGGTTTTACGGCCGGGTTGGCCCGGCTTCATGTTTTCGTTTCACAATCGGATAACCAGCGATGGAAGCTTTGGTTCCAAAGAATTTGAAGTCTCGAATGAATTTCCGTTCGCCCATACAACGCTCCGTAACCGCCGCAACTGACTGAAACTTCGTCAGAACAGAGCATGACCCGCTCAATTCGTATGCATCCAGAATCGAAACGGGCGGCAAAAGCCCGTTCCCGCGCAGTCCGGAAGGTGATTTGCCGATTTTGGCACGGTTCGTGCATTGATAAGCACAGGTCCAGAGGGGGACCATGCCCCGCAGCCTCAATCTGGCGCGGGAACGGTTGTCGGGTTGGCGCATCCCGGATGTACGGAGCACCACCCGACAACTGCGTTCCCGGGCGAAACACCCTTATACACCACCAATGTCCGGCATCCCGCCCATCCGTACGATGTTCTTTCGGCGGCGGCGCAGGGGCGTTCGGTATCCTTGGCGGATCGCGTGCGACGTCACTTTGACCGTTGCAGCAGCTTTTCCCCGTGTCGGTCAGCGAACGCCCTCAGGGATTTCCACTATGAAATCTAGTAATGCTCATGAACGCATTTTAAACGCGAAATAGACGATCAAGAAAGCTGCAAGGGAGAGATGTATCGTCCCGTAAGCGGATTGTTCCGCTGACCTGCAATGACTGCAAGGTGCCACTCACACTGACAGTTTGAACGGGGAAGACTGATGCAGCTCTCGACCGACCAGGGATCCGTTCCGGATTCCACCGCCAGCGGCAAGAAACTCAGCTTCAAAAATCTGAGCATTACCAAAAAAGTTGCTTTCGCGATTGTCTTCATCAATCTGGTGGGCCTCATCGCGATGGGCGCCATTCTCGCGCAGCTTTCGTCGTCCCACCAGATTTCCGACGCCGTGAAGCGCTGGTCTCGCGATACCGCGAACATGGCCACGCAGATTTCCGGCGGAGTGAAGTGGGGCAAGGCGGAAGCTATCGTCTCCGGTTACCAGTTCTTCATTGATGATCCAGATTCCGGTCTCGAGGGTTTCGTCGCCTACAATTCTGCCGGTCAGAAGGTCAACGAATGGACCCGTGCAGGTGCGGAAAACCTCACCTCGGTGTCCGCTTTCCAGGGTCCGCAGGATCTGGCCGGAGAGGGCTCGCGGACAGTCCAGCTCCCGGATGGCTCCGGCTACGTCGTGACCACGATGCTTCCCGCCGACAAGGACGGAACCCCGATCGGGCAGGTTAGCACCTTCTGGTCCACTGCCGCGATGATCGAGGCGGCAAAAATGTTCGCCTGGCAGATCTTCGCCTTCCAGCTCGGCGTGCTCGTCGTGTCCGTCGGCATTCTTCTCTTTATTCTGCGCAAGCAGGTCGGCCTCCCGCTCGGTCGCATCAACGCCCGCATCGAGCAGCTCCAGTCCGGCGACTACCACACCGCCGTTCCGCATGCGGACAAGGGCGACGAAGTGGGCGTCATCGCGCGTGCCCTGACCGGTTTCTGCAGCGCCGCGGAAGCCAAGGAACGCGCCGACGAGGAGATGGAGCGGCAGCGCAAGCAGATGGACGCGGAGCGCCAGTCCAATTCCGAAGCCTCGGAAGAGACCGTTCGCCGTCAGCAGGCCGTCGTTTCCGAAATTGGCGCTGCACTTGTGCGGCTTGCCGCCGGCGACCTGACCGTCCGGCTGCCCGATCTCGACGATAGTTTCCGCAAGCTCGGCGAAGACTTCAACAGTGCCGTCTCGTCGCTGGCCGCGACGATCCAGACGATCGGGGATGCCCAGGTCTCCGTGGCAAAATCGTCAGGGGAGCTCGAAAAGGGCACCGACGAACTGTCTCGCCGCACCGAGAAGCAGGCCGCCTCGCTCGAGGAGACCGCTGCCGCTCTGGACCAGATCACCACCACCGTCCAGAATGCGAGCCAGATGGCTGCCGAAGCCGGCAAGCTGGTGACGGATGCCCGTCAAGGCGCTGACCATTCGGGTGCAGTGGTTACCAAGGCCATCGGTGCAATGGGGCTGATCGAGGAATCGTCCGGCAAGATCGCCGACATCCTGAAGGTCATCGATGAAATCGCTTTCCAGACCAACCTTCTGGCCCTGAATGCGGGCGTCGAGGCGGCACGCGCGGGCGAGGCCGGCAAGGGTTTTGCCGTCGTGGCCCAGGAAGTGCGTGATCTGGCGGGCCGTTCCGCCGAGGCCGCCAAGGAGATCAAGGATCTCATCGAGGCGTCGGTCACGCAGGTCAAGAGTGGTGTGTCCCTGGTCAACGAAACCGGCGATGCCATCAGCAAGATCGAAGCCAAGGTGGGCGAAGTGGCCCGTACAGTGGAGGCGATTGCAACCTCGGCCCGCGAGCAGGCTTCCGGCATCTCCGAGATCAACTCCGCCATCAACGAGATGGACCAGATGACCCAGCGCAACGCTGCGATGGTTCAGGAAAACCATTCCGCATCGCGGGATCTCGGTGTCCAGTGCTCTCGTCTTGCAGAGGTCGTCTCGAGCTTCAAGGTTTCGGAGAACGGACACGTCGCCGCTTCGGTTGCCGCACCGCGCGCATCCCGCACGCCGGCTGCCCCGGTCTCCACTCCCCGGCCGGCCCCGCGGCCGACGAGTGAAAGGGCGCCCGTTGCACCAAAGCGCCCGGCTCCGGCGAAAACCGCGGTCGTTGCGGAAGGAAACACCCTTCGTCAGGTCGATGCTGACGATTGGGAAGAGTTCTGAGTCACCCAATAGGGCACGAACAGCCCAACTGTGAAGAAACCCAACTAGAGAGGTAAACCATGTCGAAGTTTGTTTCGAAAGCCATTGTCCTGTCCACTTTCCTGATGGCATCCACTGGCGTTGCTCTTGCCGAGGAGGCCCATGTCGCCCCGGTCAAGGCCTACGTGTCGGAGAACGTCGTGAGCTGGGCGAAAGACCCGGTCGTCATCGATGCGATCCGCAAGCAGAACGAAGAGCATGCCGGTATCGATCAGGCCAAGATCGATGAACTCGACAAGGAATGGCGCGCCCAGGCAACTGCTGCCGACAAGCCGCTGATCGACGAGGTTCTCGGCCGCGAAATCTCGAAGTTCCTGGCCGCCAAGAAGGACGAATCCGCCGGCATGATCACGGAAGTTTTCGTGATGGACAGCAAGGGTCTGAACGTCGGCCAGAGCGACGTCACCTCCGACTACTGGCAGGGTGACGAAGCCAAGTGGCAGGACACCTACCTCGTCGGTCCGGATGCTCTCTTCGTCGATGAGGTCGAACAGGACGAGTCCACCCAGGCGCTTCAGTCCCAGGCCAGCATGACCATCGTCGACCCGGACAGCGGTGAGGCGATCGGTGCCATCACCATCGGCATCAACCTCGACCAGCTCTGAGATCGCTCTTCCCGGTCAGACGTATTGCGTACCGGGACTGTAGAGGTCACATGAGAAGCAAAGAACCCCGCGGATGCGGGGTTCTTTTGTTTCTGTCTTCTGGCTGCGTGCCGGTCGCCGCCGGGAGTCAGGCGTTTTGCTTCGTGCGTTCGGGGCGGCTTGTCATGGCGTTGACGAAATCCTGGAAATCCAGACCGTCGACATAGCTCATGTCCCAGTCGCCGAAGAGGCGTTCGTCGGTTTCCAGTTCCGCCACGACGATCACGCCCGTATGGCGCTTGTCCCTGCGGATCGAGCCCATCAGTCCCAGAACGGCATCCTTTTCGCCCTCCAGCACCTGGGCGAAGTTCACGCCGTTGAATTTGAGTGCGCCGGTGATCTTCATCTCGCGGTTTCGTTCCCCTGCGGCTTTGACCAGCGGCGCGAGGTCCGCGATATCGAAGTCCGGCGAAGCGGTGCTCACGTAAAAAAGACGATGCATTTTCGAAATCCCTTATGAAATCCTCAGTGTCGTTTGATCGTGGCGGAATATTCCCCGGAGCGGCGCATCGCAATTAACAATGTTAAGTCGACTTTACGTCTCCGCACGCGCGTACGCACGTGCGCGCGGTCAAACTGTGGTGGGTGGAGCGGGTTCGAGAAAATTGTTTTCGATCAGGGCGGAAACTTCGCGGAACGAATGCGAAGGCTCCACGTTCTTCCCCTGCAAGACGAAAAATGGCCGACCCGCACACTTGGTCTGGAAAACGAAATGGCGGGCCGGCCAGCACATCGATCAGACATACAAGGAGAGGCTATCATGATCCGCACTCTGTTGACTACCACCGCAATGGTCGCACTTTTGCAGACCGGTGCCCTGGCGCAGTCCAACGACACCACCGCCCCGGCCGCTGACCCGGCCATGACCACCGAAGGTACGGCTGCAACCGGCACCCAGGCTGATGCCGGCGCCGAAGCCACTACCGAGGAAACCGCCGAAGCGCTTCCGAGCGACAGCATCTACGACACGGCTGAAGCCGGCGATGTTCTCGCTAACCGCCTCATCGGCACCTCGGTCTACAATGGCACCGGCGAAGATGCCGAAGCCATCGGCGACATCAACGACATCATCCTGTCCAAGGACGGCCAGGCTGAAGCAGTCGTAATCGGTGTCGGCGGCTTCCTGGGCATCGGCGAAAAGAACGTCGCCGTTCAGTACGACAAGGTCGAAGTGACCGGCGAAAAAGGCAACGAGCGCTTCGTCCTCGACGCCTCAAAGGAATCGCTGGAAAACGCTCCGGCCTTCGACATCGCGGCGATGACCACCCCGGAGAACACCGGTACGGACACCGCCATGAACAACACCACCGGCATGGCGACGGACGCCACCGGCATGGCCGCTGCACCGGCTGATCCGAACGCGGCACCGGCTGACAAGACGGCTGCCGAACAGCAGGCCATGAGCGACACCGAAAAGTCGGACGACATGACCACCGGCGCGATCACTACCGAGAGCGCTACGAAGGGCGCCGAAGAAAAGCTCGGCGTTGACCGCGACAGCATGCAGACCACGGAGCTCGGCCAGGTGACGGCTGATGAACTGGAAGGTGCCTGGGTCTATAACTCGAACAACGAATCGATCGGCGAGATTGGCGAAGTCATCCTCGACGGTGACCAGAAGGTCGAAGGCTTCGTCGTCAACGTCGGCGGTTTCCTCGGCATCGGCGACAAGGAAGTTGCCGTGAACGCCAAGGATCTCGACTTCCGTCGTGACGAGTCCGGCGACATCAAGGTCTTCACGCCCTTCACCCAGGAGCAGCTTGAAAACCAGGCTGCCTACGATGAAGACACCTACAAGAACGACAAGGAAAACGGTTCGCTTTCGGCTACCAAGTCGTAATCGGAACCTGATCCCAGGATCCAATCAAGCCGGCCTTCGGGCCGGCTTTTTTGTTGGAACTTCTGGCGTCGCGCCACGTTGAGTCCTCCGAGATCAACAATTCTTACGGAGAAACACATGGCTCGCGCCTCAACCGCATCGAACGCCACCAGCCCCAAAGCCACCGGAGACGTGAGCGCTGATCTGGAAGCCCAGATCGCACATCTCAAGAGCGAAATGAGCCGACTGGCTGAAAGCGTTTCGAATGCGGGTTCGGTCATCGCCAAGGATGTGAAGGGCAATGCCCGGGTTCGGGGCGAGCAGATGCGTCGCTCTTCCGAAGCCACTATTCGTGACCTTCGCGCGCAGCTCGACGAGATTGAGGAAACCGTGTCGGGTCATGTTCGTGACCGGCCCCTGACAGCAATCGCCGCAGCGGCAGGCGTAGGCTTCCTCATCGCCCTGATCGCCCGCCGGTAATCGTCGCCATGAGGGTACCTTACCCGGCCGTATCGCTCCTGTCCGGATTGATATCGGGCGAGACCGGCTACTGGATGAAGCGGGCCAAGCGACGGGCAATTGTCCTGTCGCTGGCCGGCATCCTGTTTCTCAGCGTCTGGGCGCTTTTGATCGTTGCAGGTGTAATCGCACTGGCACGAACCACCGATCCGTTGACGGCGACGCTTGCTGTCGCCGGGATCATAGCGGCCGTCGCGCTGCTGTTGATTGCTGGACTGATGATCATGGAACGAATCGAACGCCGCAAGGCCCGGCGCCGCCAGGCTAACACCTCGCTCTACGCCACCGCTGCCATGGTGGCGCTGCCGATGATCATCCGTTCGCGGCCGCTCATGCTCCTCGCTCTCGCGGCGGGCGGCAGCGCGCTGCTTGCGAAGGCCCTCGGTTCGGACTCTTCGGATGGGTCCGACACGGATTACGACACCTGAAAAACCGCCGGCCGCGCCGGCCTGATTGGAGAAAGAAGATGGCAAAGAATGCTGCAGCCGTGCTGAAAACCAAGTCCCATGCCCAGGACATCAACACCGGTCTCACTCCCGATTACCGGGAGGACATGACCGGCATGCTTACTGAAATCCTGGCAGCCACCTACAAGCTGACCATCAAGAGCCATGTCTATCACTGGAACGTTGTCGGCCCACTGTTCAAGCCGCTGCACGAACTCACCGAAGAGCATTACAATGCGCTTTTCGCCGCCACCGATGTGATCGCCGAGCGCATCCGCGCGCTGGGTCATCTTGCGCCCGAGAAGTTTGGCGATGCCTCCACCTTTGCGCCGGACGGCAAGTCGCTCGACCACAAGTCAGCCGAATCCATGGTCGAGGATCTCGTGAAGGATCACGAGGCTGCCGTGCGCACGATGCGGGAAGCCGGCGAGAAGGCCGGCGATGACGGCGATCTCGTCACCGAGGACATGCTGACCCAGTTCCTGGCCTTCCACGAAAAGGCGATCTGGATGCTGCGCGCCCACGTCGCCTGAGGATGGCGCCACCTGCTTGCAGCAGGTGGCCTAAGCCATGACAAAGGGCCCGGCCATGGATTGGCCGGGCCCTTTTTTGATGTCTTGAGGGATCTCCGCTGGACACTGCCGGTCTTAATCGAAGCTCGGGAGGTGGCGGCGAACGAGATCGAGATCCTCTTCCGGATGGTCTTCCATCTCGAGCGTTTTCATCAACAGTTCCGAATGCGTCCGCAGCAATGGACGAACGCTATCGGTGGCGATATTGGCGAGCCGCTTGAGCGCCAGCGCCACGGAACTCGCCATCATGATGTTGTCGCGCGATGCCCGCCGCAGAGGATGAAAGGCGGTGTCGACCATCGACTGGAGCGAGAGGCCGGGAATGACCAGTCGCAATTCCTCGTCCTCGTCGCAGCGCCGGTAGGTGGGCAAGTCCTCGCGAACCGGCTGCGACAGCGCGTAGGTGATGCTGTCGACACAAGCGCGTGCCGTATAAGTGTCGTTGACGCCGGGAGACAACGCCCGCAGGGAAATCTCGATGAGCAGGTTGATGGAGAATTCGATATTGCGCGAATCCGAGCGCGAGGATTCGATGTTGACCAGTTGCGCCAGTTCCTTCGCAACGTCTTCCTCGACCTGGTCGGTCGTCAGAAGCAGTTTCTCGCCTTCGAGGAGATAGTCTCCGGCCGGTTGCGCAACCCGTATGGTGATCCCCAGTTCACGAGCGCGGCGCACTGCTTCTGCCTCGTCGATATGACCGACATAGCCTGTCCTGCCGGCGGGGATGGAATGGTTGTATTCCTTCTCTTCCACGTCCCATCGGGAATCGCGCTCCATCAGCGATTCGATATCCCGGAACAGCTTGGCGGATATGGAGGCGATCTCGTCGTCGATCGTGACCGAGGTCGATACGTGCCGAACGAAATAGATGAGCTGGAGAACCGACAGGATCGCCAGCCCGCCGGCGACCGAGATGGTGATCTTCGGCAGATAGTCCTCGCGGATCATCATCATGGTGACCAGGCAATAGAGAAAGGTTCCACCGAGGATGCCGGCAGTAACCTGGTTGACCGGTTCGGTGGTGAAGCGGCGCAACAGCCTTGGTCCGATGTTTCCCGCTGCAAGGGTGAAGACGAGCAGGACCAGCGAGTAGGTCAAGCTCAGTGCGGTGATCGCTCCGGTCGCCACCGTCGAGAGAAGCGTATGGGCACTTTCGGGATCGATCTGCAACACGAACGGGCTCATGAAGCCTTCGGCGTAGTTCGAATCGATCCAGTAGAGCGGTAGGGGCAGGGCGGTAATGCCGAGCGCGATCAGCGCAGGCATGGTCAGCAGGACGAGGATGTTCTGCGGAATGCGCTGCACGTATTCACGGACTCTCATGTATTTTCTTTCGCTGGCAGGATGACCTTCAGGGCGCCCGGCAGGATCTCGATCTCGACCGAGGGATCGAGGTCGACCAGTTCGCCATCGATCACGGCCTTGGCCGATTTCCGCTTCTGCGGGAATTCAAGAAGGACACGTTTTCCGCTGTCGTGGATGATGTCGTGATTGTTGGGCCAGTTGCCCATCGTCAGGTCGGCCAGCATCTTCGCGTTGGCCGCGACAGTCGCCGGCTTGGCGTAATAGATGCCGAGCTTGCCGCTGGTGACCTCGTCGGCATAGGGAAGGTGGCCTTCGCCGTAAGGATTGTTGGAGACGGCGACCGAACTCACCCGTTCGCGCACCTTGCGGCCGTCGATGTCCATTTCGACCGGAAACGACGGGGGACGCCGGATGGTATCGAGCGCTGCGACTATGGACGCCCGGATCTTTCCGAATTTGGAAGCGAAGTTGTAGCTGTTGCGCTCTGCGATCATGCGCGAGTGAAACCCGATGGTGAACTGGTGCAGGAAGGGACGTCCGTTGGCCCGTCCAATGTCGCTCTGGCCGACATGTCCCGCAGCCAACGCGCGGACAGCGTCATCGAGATCGAGCGGGATTTTCAGCGCCCTGGCGTAGAGGTTCATCGTTCCTGCCGGCAGGATCGCGAGCGGCTTTCCCGCATCGAGCGCCAGAGCGCCGGCGGCCGACACGGTTCCGTCGCCACCACCGGCTATGACAGCCTCGACCTCGTCATCCTCGAAGGCGCTTTCCAGTGCCTCGATGAGATCGTCTCCCTTGACGGGCCGGACGTCTACAGAATGGTCATTGGCCTCGAAGCTCTCCACGATGAGCGTGGAAAACTGCTCGATATCGGTGTCCTTGAGCGTGCCACCGTCTTGATTGAGGATCGCGCGAAATCGCATGTGGCACCGGGTCCATTAGATGAAGGGACGACTTTTTTCTTCAAAGCCTTCCCAACCGGAGACGGTCAGAAGGCCTTCTTCGTCGAGAATATCGCAGGCTCGTTCGCGCCACTTGATCAGTTTTCTGTCGGCGAGCTTTCGCAGCGTCTTGTTCGTATGAACTGTCGACAGACCCAGCGTATCGGCGACATGCTGCTGGGTGATCGGGATCTCGACCTTGCGATCGGACAGGAGGCCGGCGAGCTTGGCGCGCTGATAGAGATAGACCAGCAGATAGGCCGCGCGCTCGAAGGCCGACCGGCGTCCCACGCTCAGAAGGTTTTCGTCGAGAATTCGTTCCTCGCGCGCCGCCATCCATGTGATGTCGAAGGCCAGCGTCGGATGCTGGGTGTAAACCTTGGAGATCTTGCCTCGCTCGAACACGCAGAAACGCACCGGCGTGAGCGCCTCGATGGAGTGCTGCATCTCGTCCATCAAGGTGCCCTGAAGTCCGACCAGATCTCCAGGCATGACGAAATTGAGGATCTGTCGCCGGCCATCAGCGAGTGTCTTGTAACGGAAGGCCCAGCCGGTCAGAACCGTATAGAGGTGGGCACTGTGCGCGCCTTCGACGAGAATGGTCGCACCGGGATCAGCGACCAACTCGCCCGTCTTGAAGTCCTCGACGAATGCGAGTTCCTTGTCGGAAAAGTCCCGAAAGCTCGAGAGACTACGCAGTGGGCAATCGCTGCAGTTTGTCCGCTTCGCTTTCTTTTCCATTACCCCTCCGGTCCTGTTCGTCCCGCTTCGGCCCGTGAGCTCGGCCCGTGCTCGTTCATTCTGGTCGGCAGACGCCGCGCCTGAGATTGTCAGGAATACGGGCGATCGGAAAGATCAGGATGCGAACGAGCGAAGGGTCGCGGCGGCGGATGACCGGTCGGGTCCGAAATCACCTTCTCCCTCGATCTGAAGAATTTCCTGCAGACGGGCGCGAGCGCGGCTGACCCGGCTCTTGATCGTTCCCACCCGGCAGTCACAGATCTGCGCGACTTCCTCGTAGGCGAAGCCGGACGCACCCACCAGAAGCAACGCTTCGCGTTGGTCCTCGGGCAGCTGGTTCAGAGCGCGGGAGAAGTCCTGCAGGTCGAGCGAGCCGTACTGCCCGGGATGGACGGCGAGTTTCTCGGTGAAAAGACCGTCCGAATCCTGAACTTCACGGCCCTTTTTGCGAGCCTGACTGTAGAATTCGTTGCGAAGGATGGTGAAGATCCAGGCCTTGATGTTTGTCCCGATTTCGAACCTGTCCTGGGCGCCCCACGCCTTCAGGATCGCATCCTGTACCAGATCGTCGGCCCTGTCGGCATTTCCGCAAAGCGAAACGGCGAATGCCCGGAGATTCGGCAGGACGGCCAGAAGATCACGCTTGAAAGGATCCGAGGCCTCACTCATTGACGTTTTCCGCTCTGCTTCCAGCCTTCTCGGCTTCATCGAGCTTTTCCAGCAAGCTCATGAACTTGTCCGGAATACCTTCCTGTTCGACGGCGGAGTAGAGCGCCTTCAGCTTCTGGCTGATGATGCGGTTGGGGTCTTTTTGCCCGGTCAGTCTGTCCACGTTTTTCCCGATATGCTCATGCGGCATTGTTTAACACTCTTGGCTTCTCTATCCCTGACCAAATGCGCTTCGCGAAAAAAAGTTCCAGCCCATGGAGCCTTTTTTGACTTCGCTCGTTATCTCTGGGAATAACGTAACGCCATCATCAAGGAGTTCATTGATGTCGATAGCTGCGCGCATCGCGCCCCATCTCCCCTATCTGCGGCGATTTTCCCGTGCGGTGACGGGGTCGCAAACTTCGGGCGATGCATACGTCGCTGCGGTTCTCGAGGCTCTTATAGCTGATATCTCTATCTTCCCGGAAGCCTCGAACGACCGTATTTCGCTTTATAAACTTTTCGTCGCGCTGTTTGGTTCCATAAATGTCGAGGTCGGTGAAGCTGTTTCCCCTTATGCCTGGGAGCAACGGGCCGCGGATAATCTGATGCATCTCGCGCCTCTTCCTCGTCAGGCGTTCCTTCTCGTCGCCGTCGAAGGCTTCAACGAAGATCAGGTCTGTGAAATTCTCGACACCACGAAGCAGGAAACCGAGGCGTTGCTCGAAGAGGCTTCGCGCGAGATTTCCAGCCAGGTGGCCACCGACATCCTCATCATCGAGGATGAGCCGCTGATCGCCATGGACATCGAGGAAATGGTCGAATCGCTGGGCCACAAGGTGACCGGAATTGCCCGCACTCATGCCGAAGCAGTTCGTCTCTTCAACGAGACCAAGCCGAAGATGGTGCTGGCTGACATTCAGCTTGCCGATGGCAGCTCCGGCATCGACGCCGTCAACGACATCCTCAAGACCGGCGAGATCCCCGTGATCTTCATCACCGCTTTCCCGGAGCGGCTGTTGACCGGCGATCGCCCGGAACCGGCTTTCCTGGTGACCAAGCCGTTCAACCCCGAGATGGTCAAGGCTCTGATCAGTCAGGCCCTGTTCTTCGAGCGGGTCGACGCGACCGCCGCGTGAAGCAGCACAGCAGTTTTTCCAGGGAATTAAGCGTGAGCGGGAACCAAAACATCCCCCGGTCGTTTTTCCGTCATCATTCAACGATGGAGAATCGACATGTTGTATTACGCCTTGGTCTTTCTGGTCGTCGCGATTATCGCGGGTGTTCTGGGTTTCGGCGGCATCGCGGGTGCTTCGGCCAGTATCGCGCAGGTGCTCTTCTTTATCTTCCTCGCACTGCTGGTGATTTCGCTGGTGGCCGGCTTCTTCCGCCGCGCCTGAGGCTGGATAAAACTGACAGAGTTGGGGCGGCCTCCTTGCGGGGCCGCCTTTTCGTGCATATGGGGAACGAGGGGAAATCTGCAGGACATGCCTTCTAACCGGCTGACGTACGAAACACGGGGCGCGCTGGCACCCCTTCTCTTGCTCGCGCTGAAGAGCGCGGAGGTGGGAGTCGTGGTCAAGGCGCAGGATGGAAGCTATCTCTATGCTTCCGGCCTGCCGGAATATTTTCCTCCCATCGTCCTGCCCGGCGCCACTGACGCCGATCTGTTCGAGGGTGACTGGCTGGATCAGATCGTCGAGGCGCAGAATGAGGTTCTGACCTCCGGCGAGGAAGTGGTCCTCGAACTCGCGCGGACGACCAACAACCAGTATTCGACCTGCGAGTGCACCGTTCAGCGCTACGAGAGCGGCGGCATGCAGCCGGCCATTCTCATCACTTTTGTCGACCTGACCCATGAGAGAAAGCGCGAAGATACGCTCAAGGCGCTGTTGCGCGAGGTAAGCCACCGCTCGAAGAACCTGCTGGCCATCGTCCAGAGCATTGCCTCGCAGACCGCGAGAACCAGTGATGATCTCGGCTTTTTCCTCACCAAGTTCCGCGGCCGCCTTGCGGCCCTCTCCTCGGCACAGGATCTGGTGACCGATTCCAACTGGCGCGGCGCCCATTTCCGCGAACTCGCCATGCATCAGTTCCTGCGCTACGTCGAAGTTGGCGACCAGCGGATTTCCATTCGCGGCGACGATGTCATTCTTTCGCCGAACGGCGCCACACACATCGGGCTGGCGTTGCACGAACTGATCACCAATTCCGTTGCTTTCGGCGCGCTGTCGAACCGCTCCGGCAAGGTGCAGTTGACGTGCGAAGGCGACGAGGAAGGCTACTTCAGCATCATCTGGGATGAAGACACCGGTACCGTGCCGGATCGAACACTGTCCGAGGACATGCCAACCCACGGCAAGAAGTTCGGCAGCACCGTACTCGAGCGCGTCGTCCCTTCCGCACTGGAAGGTGAAGCTGATTACGACATCGCTCCCCATCACGTCATTTACCGGCTGTATTTCCGTTCGGTCTGACTTGGGCCGCGAGAGGTTTGATTTCCGCTGCGACCATTCGCGCCGGGAATTGGCGGGTGCGTCGATTATGTTTGAGGTGTAGCTGAAAATTTTGGGCCCGGCTTGGTTGGGGGGAACCAAAGCCGGGCCATGTCCAGCATGGGGGGCGCTGGAAGCAACTGCCGTGGGGGAGTGGGGGACGGGGTGCGGCAGTTGTAGTAAGAATGCGCCGGAGTGAAGTTGGTTCCCGGCGCAGGAAACTTTTTTTAGTGCTTGGACATCCAGTCGTCGATTTCGCGTTCGGCTTCGTCCTTCGACTTGCCGTAGCGCTCCTGCAGGCGGCCGGCAAGTTCCTTGCGGTTGCCTTCGATGACGTCCAGGTCGTCGTTGGTGAGTTTGCCCCACTGCTGCTGGGCCTTACCCTTGAACTGTTCCCAGTTACCTTCGATGCGATCCCAATTCATTGTTTCGCTCCTGTGTCTGATCTTTGTTTGTAATTCGTTCGATCGGTTGGTTCCGATACAAGGGAAACGCCGTCCCGTGCGCGCGGTTCCGTCAAGTCTGGCGGGCTTGTCATATTTGATTGCGAGATTTTCCCGCTTTGCTAAAGCTTGGCCGAAGCGCAGTGTGAGGGACACCTTGAAGTTCGCAGGACTTGTATTCGTGATAGCGGCCGTGGTCGGCCTTATCATGCCGATCTCGGTGTACCGCTCCGGCGAGCAGGCCTCCATCCTGCGCTTCCAGAACATCGCCGACGAGACGGTTGACCGGGTCACCGATCGCATCGACGAGCAAATCTCCCTGCTGGAAGCGACGCGCGCCTTTTTCGTCGCCGAGGTGGTGGAGATGAGCCACGCGAAGTTTGCGTCCTTCGTCGGCAATCTCGACATCGAGAAACGCTTCAAGGGCGTGCAGGGGATCGGTTTCTCAGCCGTTGTCGGTCAAGGCGATGAAGACGCTGTCGAGGCGGCACTCGCGGCCAATTACGGCGTGGACAGGGGAATTTTCCCGGCATCGGACCAACCGCTGCGAACTGCGATCACCATGCTCGAACCGCCGGACTCGCGCAATCGAGCGGCTCTGGGTTTCGACATGTATTCCGAAACCAGCAGACGTCTTGCCATGCGTGCCGCCGCGCAGACGGGTAAGCCAAGAGCCACGGGTGTGGTTCAGCTCGTTCAGGAGATCGACGACCGCAAGCAACCGGGCTTCCTGGTCTATCTTCCCTATTTCCGGGCTGGTGGGCCCGCAATCGGGGACAAAGCGCTTCCTGCCGATCTGCGCGGCTTCATCTATGCGCCGTTTCGTGTCGGCGACCTGATCGGCGCTGCGCTTGATCGCGGCGGCGTGCCGGCGGTTCACATGTCAATCTTTATCGGCTCGATCGATGACAAGAACCTGGTCTACAAGAGCACAAATCAGGTCGGGAATTTCGGAAGGGCCTACGAGCATCTGGTTTCGGTGGATGTCGCCGGCCAGCGATGGAACTACGTGATGCAGCCGTCCGAGACCTTTCATGAAGGGCCGCAGAAGGGTGTAGCCATCCTTCTCGCCTCGTTGATGATCCTCATGGCGGCCGCACTTGCGCTTTCGCTCCGTTCGCAGATGAAGGCGCTCGCCGCCTCGCGCGAGGTCGTTCGCGTGACGGACGAGGCCACATCGCAAAAAGATTTCCTGCTTCAGGAGATGAAGCATCGGCTCAAGAACTCGATCGCCCGCATTCTCGCAATCGCCCGGCAGACCGCTCGTCATTCCGAAAGCGTCGACGATTTCATCCAGTCCTTCACAAAGCGCCTTCAGGCGATGGCGGCGGCCCAGGATCTTCTCACCCAGTCCCACAGCGGAACCGCGACGGTATCCGACCTCCTGCGCAATGAACTCGTCCAGGTCTTTGACGAGGACTTCGAGAACTATTCCGCCAATGGGCCGACCGTCGAACTCGGATCGAGGGCGACCCAGGCAATGGCGCTGGTGTTCCACGAACTGGCCACCAACGCGCTGAAATATTCCGACCTGTCCCGCTCCGAGAACCGTCTCGACGTTGAATGGCAGTGGACGGATCTTTCGACCCTGCAGATATGCTGGAGCGAGCATCTCGGCGAACCGCTGGCCAGAAAGGAAGGCAGCGGTTTCGGCACCCGCCTGATCCGTTCCCTGGTCACAGGGGAACTTGGCGGCGAACTGCACCGCGAGATCTCCGACGAGGGGCTGGAGATCAGGATTTCGCTGCCGTCGGCCTCGCTCGGCTAGTTCCCGTTTCCCGCGTATTTTTCGGATCCGGCTACCGGAACAAAAAGTCAGTGATCGCGTTCTTTTTCGAAGGGGTGCCGTCATATGCGCTATGGAAAATTCAAGCCGACGGCATATCCGTTGCAGCCGGCTTCCGGGTTCAGCCAGATATTCAACAATGCAGCCTCGATCGCGTCGATCCTCGTCGGATTGATAGCGATTATTGTCGTCCTCGATATCGGTCAGCCGATCCTCGCGCCGGTCGCGCTTGCGGTCGTCATCGGCTTGATGTTCGGGCCGATGGCGGACCGGCTCGAGAGCCTCGGTCTGCCACCCGCCGCCTCCGCGATCATCGTGGTTCTCACGTTCCTTATCCTGCTTCTAGTTTTCGCCGTCGGGTTCGCCGTTCCGTTGACGGACTGGGTCAATCGCCTGCCGATGATCTGGGCCCGCGTGCAAAGTATCGTGGCGGACTGGCGAGGGGTCATGAAATCTGTCGGCGAACTGGGCGAGCAGCTTCGCGATCTTACCGGCTCGGGCTCTGGTATGAAGGTTCAGATCGACGAATCGAGTACGGCTGCCGACATCGCCTTCCTCGCACCCGGAATTCTCGCTCAGGTGCTGATTTTCCTCGCCAGTCTCTACTTCTTCCTGTCCAGCCGACACACCATCAGAAGCGGTATCCTGCGCCTTTGCATCAGTCGACGCCTGCGCTGGCGCGTCGCGCACATCTTCCGCGACACGGAGAACCTCGTTTCGCGCTATCTGGTTGCGATCACGTTCATCAACATCGGGCTGGGAGCGGCGGTCGCGCTGGTGATGTTCGCCCTCGGTGTCCCTTCGCCACTCCTGTGGGGTCTGCTTGCCGCGGCACTCAACTATGTCGTCTATATCGGTCCGGCGCTGATGGCTGCGATCCTTCTCGGCGTCGGCATAGCGACCTACACCGAATTCCCGTGGATCCTGTTGCCGACGGCGAGCTACCTTTTCATCAACTTCCTGGAGGCGCAGTTCGTCACCCCGAGCGTTCTCGGCCGGCAGATGACGATCTCTCCCTTCATCGTCTTCCTGACGCTGGTCTTCTGGCTCTGGCTGTGGGGTCCGATCGGCGGCTTTGTCGCCACCCCGCTGCTTCTGGTGGTTTCGGTCACCATCTACCATATCGTGCCGATCGTTCCCGCGCCGGAAGTGCGATAGCTTCGAGCGAAAAGCGGCTTTGCGTCAGGCTGATTGCTTCAGGATATCGAGAAGATCGCCCGTGGATAGTACGACCATGTTTCCGCGCATCGAGGACGATGCCTTCGAGGCCTCGCCGATGCGCTCGTACTCGCTGGACTGAAGGCCGAGTTCGTTCAGCCCGCGCAGCCCGTTGAGGCGTGCCCACTCTCCGAGCGCGTCAAATCCACTCTGCCCTGGCCGGGCCGGGAACGTGCCCGCCAGCATCTCGTTTATTTCGTTGATGCGGCCGAGCGAGACGCCTGCCATCTCCGCTTGCCGGCGATTGACCGTGAGCGATGACGCAAGGAGGGCGGCGCAGATTTCGCCATGCGCGGCACCCGTTTCCCCTCCGATCACGCCGGCCAGCCCGTGAACGGCGCCAAGACCGGCATTGGCGAGAGCCATGCCGCTCGACAGGCTCGCCCACGCCATCGCGTCGCGCGCCTTCTCGTCCTCCTGTTCGGCGAGGATGCGGATTGCGGTCAGCGCATGGGGGAGCGCCCGGTCGACGAGCCCGTCGGTGAAGGCGTTCGCCTTGATCGACAAATAGGGCTCGATCAGTTGCGTGATGGCATCGAGCCCGCTCGCCAGCGTGACGGAACGCGGGCAACCGTCGGTCAATGCGGGATCGACGATAACGAGGTTCGCCAGCATGCGTGGATCGCGCAGGCTGACCTTTCTTTTCGCATGAGGCACGTCGATGACGGCGTTCTTGGTCGCCTCGGCCCCGGTTCCGGACGTGGTGGGAAGCGCGATGAAGGGCAGGGGCTCGGCGTCGAGCGGTTTGCCAAGGCCGACGACCTCGAGATAGTCCATCACACTGCCGCTCACCCGTGCAAGCCCGGCTGCCGCCTTGCCCAGATCGATAACCGAACCGCCGCCGATCGCCACCACCGCGTCGATCGCATTCTCCCGGCAAAGCGCCACCACGTTTTCGACCATATCGAGATCGGGCTCCTTGGGGCAGGCGAACGAGACGACCTCGCACTGCTCGCGCAGTCCGTCCGGCAGCCACGAAATCCGCTCCGCATCACGTCCGTGGACGAGAAGGATGCGACGACCGGTGGAGCCGATAGTCGGAAGCATCGCTTGCGCCTTGCCGCGCCCGAAGACGATGCGACCGGGAAGGGAGATTTCGAAGGACTGCTGCACCTGAGGGAAAACCGTTAGGCCACGGAAAGGCGGATGCAGGAAAAGACCGCGCAGTAATGGACGAGTGCGGCGGTGACGACGAAGGAATGCCAGATGGCGTTCTGGAAGCGCAGCTTCTCCCACACATGGAAGATCACGCCGGCCGAATAGATGATTCCGCCGATGACGATGAGGGCCAGCGTCGAGGTGGAGAGATACGGGGTCAGCGGCCCCGCTGCCATCACGCCGCTCCAGCCCATGCCGAGATAGAGCAGGATAGCCAGACGGTCGTAACGGCCCGGCCAGAGAACCTTGAGCACGATGCCGCCGAATGCGGCGAGCCAGATCGCGATCAGAAGTCCGAAAAGAAAGGGATCGTCCCAGCCGCGCTGCAGAAAGGGCGTGTAGGTGGCCGCGATCAGGATGAAGATCGCGGAATGGTCGAACCGCCGGAGGATCCACTTGGTCCGCGAAACCGGCCAGATATTGTAGGTCATCGAAACCGCGAGCGCGAGAACGAGCCCGATCCCGTAGATCCAGACGGCGGCGAGCTGTCCGTTGGTCGCCCAGATCGAGGCGTAGAAGATCAGCGCGGTGGTACCTATCAGGGCGGCAACGAGCCCAATGCCGTGCACGATGCCGTCGGCGATGATTTCACCGCGGTCATAGCGCCACTTCACGACCTTCGCCGCATCTCTGAAATCGGTAATCACCTGTTCCTCGTTCCTTGCCGCGACCTTCGGGAGTGAGTGTAGCATCCGGAGGGTTACCGAAATCAAGCCTCGCTCACTCGATGCAGCTCACCAGATCCGTATAAAAAAAATATGTCGCCTCACGTCCGCACCGACATGGTGGCTTTGACGGCGTCTTTCCAGACCGCGTAGCGCGTATTGCGTTCGGCCTCTTCCATCGACGGCTCGAACCGCTTGTCGAGAGCCCACTTCTTGGAGAACTCGTCCGGACCCGGATAGATCCCCGCCTTCATGCCGGCGAGCCAGGCGGCACCCAGCGCCGTGGTTTCCAGAACCTCCGGGCGATCGACCTGGGCGCCAATGATGTCGGAGAGGAACTGCATCGCCCAGTCGGATGCGGACATGCCCCCATCGACCCGCAACACGCCGCCGTCGGTTCCGTCGCCCCAGTCGGCATACATCGCCTCGAGCAGGTCGCGGGTCTGGAAGCCGACGCTTTCGAGCGCCGCGCGTGCCAGTTCGGCGGGGCCGGAGTTGCGGGTCAGACCGTAGATCGCGCCGCGGCATTCCGCGTTCCAGTAGGGCGCGCCGAGCCCGGTGAAGGCCGGTACGAGAATGACGTTCTGCCCGCTATCGGCCTGGCTGGCGAGGGGTTGTGTCTCCTTGGCTTCGCGGATGATCTTGAGCCCGTCGCGCAGCCACTGCACCACCGCTCCGGCAATGAAGATCGAGCCTTCGAATGCGTAGGTGGTCTTGCCGTCGAGCCGGTAGGCGATGGTCGTCAGCAGTCGGTTGTTGCTGACCACCGGCTCCGAGCCGGTATTGAGAAGCGCGAAGCAGCCGGTGCCATAGGTGGATTTCAGCATGCCGGGCGCAAAGCAGGCCTGCCCCACGGTCGCCGCCTGCTGGTCGCCCGCCATGCCGAGGATCGGGATTTCCCGGCCGAACAGATCGCCGCGCGTGTGGCCGAACTCGGCGGCGTTGTCGAGCACCTCGGGGAGCATGCTCATCGGGATGTCGAAGAGTTCGCAGATCGTCGAACTCCATCGTCCCTTGCGGATGTCATAGAGAAGGGTGCGTGCCGCGTTCGATGCGTCAGTGACATGGCGTTTGCCGCCGGTCAGCTTCCAGACCAGGAAGCTGTCGACCGTGCCGAACAGCAGCTTGCCGGCCTTCGCCTTCTCGCGGGCGCCTTCGACATTGTCCAGGAGCCACTTCACCTTGGTGCCGGAGAAATAGGGGTCGATGATCAGTCCGGTGCGTTCGCTCAGCATCGGCTCGTGGCCGGCTTCGCGCAACGCGTCGCAGAAGGGTGTGGTCCGGCGATCCTGCCAGACGATGGCGTTGTGGATGGTCTCGCCGGTGTCCTTGTCCCAGACGAGGGTCGTTTCGCGCTGGTTGGTGATGCCGATGGCGGCGATGTCGGCGGCGGTAATGCCGGCCCGTTCTATCGCGCCGCGGCAGGTGCTTGCCACCGTCGACCAGAGATCGGAGGGATCGTGCTCCACCCACCCGCTCTTCGGATAGTGTTGCGGGAATTCCTCCTGGGCGATCGCCTTGATGGTCATGTCGGCGTCGAAGACGATGGCGCGGCTGGACGTGGTTCCCTGATCGATGGCGAGAATATGGGTCATTATTGTCTTCCCGAATGGACGGTCCCTGACGAGATTCGCCGCGAACCGGTGGATTCGCGGCGAACTGTAGTCGCGTTCGGCCGGGGTCCGAAGACCCCGGCCTCAGTTGCAGCTTTTACTGCCAGCTCTTCACCAGCTCGTCGTAGGAGACGGTTTCGCCCTTCGGCTCCTCGTTCTCCAGCTTGGCCTTCGGCGAGCCCGGCTCGTCGAGCCAGACCTGCGGGTCCTTCGGCTCGTTCAGCTTCGGACCGAGATCGCCCTGCACGCCTGCGCGTTCAAGACGCTCGAGCACCTTTTCCTGCGCTTCGCAGAGGCTGTCGAGTGCTTCCTGCGGGGTCTTCGCACCGGACATGGCGTCGCCGATGTTCTGCCACCACAGCTGGGCCAGCTTCGGATAGTCGGGCACGTTGGTACCGGTCGGCGACCACTGGACGCGGGCCGGCGAGCGGTAGAACTCGATCAGACCGCCGAGCTTCGGTGCGCGTTCGGTGAACGACTTGTCCTGGATGGTGGATTCGCGGATGAAGGTGAGACCCACATGGGACTTCTTCACGTCCACCGTCTTGGAGGTGACGAACTGGGCGTAGAGCCAGGCGGCTTTTGCCCGGTCGACCGGGGTCGACTTCATCAGTGTCCACGAACCGGCATCCTGGTAGCCGATCTTGGTTCCCTCGGTCCAGTAGGCACCGTGCGGGGAGGGCGCCATGCGCCACTTCGGCGTGCCGTCCTCGTTCATCACCGGCAGGCCTTCCTTGACCATGTCGGCGGTGAAGGCGGTGTACCAGAACATCTGCTGGGCGATCTCGCCCTGCGCGGGAACCGGACCGGCTTCGCCGAAGGTCATGCCGGCAGCGGCCGGCGGCGAGTACTTCTGCAGCCAGTCGATGGCCTTCTGGACCGCATAAACGGCGGCCGGCGAGTTGGTGGCGCCGCCACGGGCGACGCAGGAACCGACCGGCTGCGACTTGTCGTTGACGCGGATGCCCCACTCGTCGACCGGAAGGCCGTTGGGTTCACCTTCCGAACCCATGCCCGCCATCGACATCCAGGCGTCGGTGTAGCGCCAGCCGAGCGAGGGGTCCTTCTTGCCGTAGTCCATGTTGCCGTAGACGCTCTTCGGACCGCCGGCATAACTCATGTCGCGGCCGGTGAAGAACTCGGCGATGTCCTGATAGGCCGACCAGTTGACCGGAACGCCGAGGTCGTAACCGTACTTCTCCTTGAAGTCGGCCTTGGTCTTCTCGTCGTTGAACCAGTCGTAGCGGAACCAGTAGAGGTTGGCGAACTGCTGGTCGGGCAGCTGGTAGAGCTTGCCGTCCGGTGCGGTGGTGAACGACTTGCCGATGAAGTCGTCGAGATCGAGGTTCGGGTTGGTGACGTCCTTGCCTTCGCCTTCCATCCAGTCGGTCAGGATGCGGGCCTGCTGGTAGCGCCAATGGGTGCCGATCAGGTCGGAGTCATTGATGTAGCCGTCATAGATGTTCTCGCCCGACTGCATCTGTGTCTGCAGCTTCTCGACCACGTCGCCTTCGCCGATCAGGTCATGCGTGATCTTGATGCCGGTGATCGCTGTAAAGGCAGGCGCCAGAACCTTCGATTCGTATTCGTGGGTGGTGATCGTCTCGGACACCACCTTGATTTCCATGCCGGCGAAGGGCTTGGCGGCATCGATGAACCACTGCATCTCCGCTTCCTGGTCGGCGCGCGACAGCGTCGACAGATCGCCGATCTCGGCGTCGAGGAATTGCTTCGCCTCGTCCATGCCCGCATAGGCGAGCGTACTGCTGCCCGCGGCGAGCATCAGCGCCATCGCGGCGGTGATCGTCATTTGCTTCTTCATGAAATCCTCCCGATTTCAGGTTGTTGTGGAAGGCTCCCTGACCTTCCGGTTGAAATCTACACGTAGCGGAAGACTGCCGCCGCGTAGATCAGGCAAACGATCAGGGCCCACCATTGCGGGCCGCCGATCAATCCAAGCCAGGCCAGGTTGATGAAGGCCGAGCCGAGAAGGGTGATGAAGAGCCGGTCGCCGCGGGTCGTTTCGATCCGCAGGATGCCGGTACGCGGCGTTTCCGGAAACCGGATCGCCAGAAAGGTGAAGGTGACGAGCAGAAGTGCGATCACGATGAAGAAAATCGCCGTCGGCCAGGTCCATGCCATCCATGAAAGATCCATCAGGCCTGTCCTCCCTTGATGTAGACGCGGCCACCGTCATGCTTCTCGCCGGTGTCCTCGACATTCTCGAATTCGTTGCGTGCGACGGCTTTCTGGAAGGCGTTGCCGAGCTTGACCTTGTCGCCGATCCAGATCCGGTCCCATTCGTTTCCGTAGAGATCGGAGAGATGAAACGGTCCTTCCGGTTGCTGCGCGATGGCCTCGCGCAGCTTCTTCGTTTCGCTTGCGTCCATCACACCCTCCCCAGGGCGAAGCCCTTGGCGATGTAGTTGCGCACGAAATAGATCACCAGCGCGCCGGGAATGATGGTGAGCACGCCGGCGGCGGCCAGCACGCCCCAGTCGAGGCCCGAGGCCGAAACGGTCCGGGTCATGGTCGCGGCGATCGGCTTGGCGTCGACCGAGGTAAGCGTGCGCGACAGCAGCAGCTCGACCCAGGAGAACATGAAGCAGAAGAACGCCGCCACCCCGACGCCGCTGGCGATCAGCGGCATGAAGATCTTGAGGAAGAACTTCGGGAACGAGTAACCGTCGATATAGGCGGTCTCGTCGATTTCCTTGGGCACGCCGCGCATGAAGCCTTCGAGAATCCAGACCGCCAGCGGCACGTTGAAGAGACAGTGCGCGAGCGCGACCGCGATGTGGGTGTCGAACAGGCCGATCGACGAATAGAGCTGGAAGAACGGCAGGGCGAAGACCGCAGGCGGCGCCATCCGGTTGGTGAGCAACCAGAAGAACAGGTGCTTGTCGCCCATGAAGTTGTAGCGGCTGAAGGCGTAGGCCGCCGGTAGCGCCACGGAGATCGATATCACCGTGTTCATGACCACGTAGATGAGCGAGTTCACATAGCCCATGTACCAGCTCGGATCCGTCAGGATCGTCAGGTAGTTGTCGAACGTCAGATCGCGGGGCCACAGCGAGAAGGCGCCGAGAATTTCCTGGTTTGTCTTCAGGCTCATGTTGACGAGCCAGTAGATCGGCAACATCAGGAACAGGAGATAGAGCGTCATCACCACCACGCTCCCGTTGATCCGGGGGATCGCGAGGCTCTTGCCGGATGCGCGCGTCGTGGACGTCAAGGTCGTGTCGGACATCACACCACCTCCCTTTTGTCGAGATTGGTCATGACCGTGTAGAAGACCCACGAAATCAGCAGGATTACGAGGAAGTACATGATCGAGAAGGCCGCGGCCGGACCGAGGTCGAACTGACCGATCGCCATCTTGACGAGGTCGATCGACAGGAAGGTCGTCGCATTGCCCGGACCGCCGCCGGTGACGACGAAGGGCTCGGTGTAGATCATGAAGGAATCCATGAAGCGCAGCAGGATGGCAATCAGTAGCACGCCCTGCATCTTCGGCAGTTCGATGTAGCGGAACACCGCCCAGCGGCTGGCCTGATCGATCTTGGCCGCCTGGTAATAGGCCTGCGGGATCGACTGGAGACCGGCATAGGCAAGAAGCGCCACAAGGCTCGTCCAGTGCCACACGTCCATGACGACGACCGTGATCCACGCGTCGACTGAATCGTTGGTATAGTTGTAGTCGACGCCGATGGCTTCGAGCGTATGGCCCAGAAGCCCGATGTCGACGCGCCCGAAGATCTGCCAGATCGTGCCGACCACGTTGAAGGGGATGAGAAGCGGCAGCGCCATCACCACCAGGCAGAACGAGGCCCAGAAGCCGCGCTTGGGCATGTTGAGCGCCACGAAGATGCCGAGAGGAACCTCGATTGCCAGAATGACTGCCGAGAAGATGGCCTGCCGGCCGAGCGCCGAATGCATGCGTTCGGAAGCCAGCGTTTCGCGAAACCATTCGATGCCCGCCCAGAAGAAGACGTTGTTTCCGAACGTGTCCTGCACCGAGTAGTTGACCACCGTCATCAGCGGAATGACCGCCGAGAAGGCCACCAGGAACAGAACCGGCATGACGAGGAACCATGCCTTCTGGTTTGTCGTCTTTTCCATCACGCGGCCTCCCCGTCGATCCGCCAGTCATCGGCATAGACGTTGATCTTGCCCGGCACGAAATCCACCCGGGTCATGTCACTGCCCACGGGCGTGCCTTCAGGGGCGACGATGTTGATGTCGTGGCCGAAGAATTCGGCGCGCACGATCTGGTGGCGGCCGACATCCTCGACACGCCGGATGTTGACCGGCAGGCCGGACTTTGAAGACAGTTTGAGATATTCGGGGCGCACGCCGATCTGGACGTTGCCCTTGGGCTGGCCATAGCCGCGGCCGAGGTCGATTTCCGAGCCGTTCACATAGGCGCGGCTGCCGTCGATCCTGGCCGGGAAGAGGTTCATGCCGGGCGAGCCGATGAAATAGCCGACAAAGGTGTGGGCCGGCTTCTCGAACAGTTCCTCCGGCGTGCCGATCTGCACGACGCGGCCGTCATGCATCACCACCACCTTGTCGGCGAAGGTGAGCGCTTCGGTCTGGTCGTGGGTGACGTAGATCATCGTGTGGCCGAACTGGCGGTGAAGCGATTTCAGCTGCGTCCGGAGCGCCCATTTCATGTGCGGGTCGATCACCGTCAGCGGCTCGTCGAAAAGGATCGCGTTGACGTCCTCGCGCACCATGCCGCGGCCGAGACTGATCTTCTGCTTGGCATCCGCCGTCAGGCCGCGCGCCTTGCGGCTCAACTGGTCCTCGAGGCCGATCATGCGGGCGATCTCCTCGACCCGCTTGGCAATGTAGGCCGGTTCCGAGCCGCGGTTCTTCAGCGGGAAGGCGAGATTTTCGCGCACGCTCATCGTGTCGTAGACGACCGGAAACTGGAACACCTGCGCGATGTTGCGCTCCGTCGTCGGTGCGGCAGTCACATCGGTATCGCCGAACAGGATCCGGCCTTGTGACGGGACGAGCAGCCCGGAGATGATGTTGAGCAGGGTGGTCTTGCCGCAGCCCGAGGCGCCGAGCAGGGCGTAGGCCTGTCCGTCCTCCCAGACATGGGTCATTTCCTTGAGCGCATAGTCGTCCTCGCCCTGCGGCGAGGAGAGGTAGGAATGGGCGAGATTTTCGAGCGTGATCCTGGCCATGGGGGTCTCCTTCAGGCCGCCTGCGCGTAGGGCGCGGTGGCGATCAGCGCGCCGTCCTCGCCGAAGATGTAGACGTGGGCCGGATCGAGATAGACCTCGATCTCGCTGCCCGGTTCGAGGTCGTGCACGCCATGAACGACGCCGACCCAGCGCTGGTCGTGATGATCGAGGTGGATGAATGTTTCCGACCCCGTGATTTCGGTGACGGCAAGCTTGCAGCGGAAACGCAGCGCGTCGCCCACATGCTTGTTCAGTTCGAGATGGCTCGGCCGGAAGCCTGCGGTATAGCGGCCGTCGGCAACCTCTCCCAGCCGACCTGCGGCCGGCGCCGACTGGCCGTCGCCGAACATGATCTTGGAGCCCGCCTTGGAAATCTGCAGAAAGTTCATCGGCGGATCGGAGAACACGCGCGCCGTCGTTGCGTCCGCAGGATTCCGATAGATCTCGGGCGTCGAACCGTACTGGGTGATCCGGCCTTCCCACAAGGTGGCGGTATTGCCGCCCAGAAGCAGGGCTTCCTCGGGTTCGGTCGTCGCATAAACGAAGATGGAGCCCGATTCCTCGAAGATCTTCGGGATTTCGACGCGCAGTTCCTCGCGCAGCTTGTAGTCGAGGTTGGCAAGCGGCTCGTCGAGGAGAACGAGCCCCGCATTCTTCACGAGCGCACGCGCCAGGGCGCAGCGCTGCTGCTGCCCCCCAGACAGTTCGAGCGGCTTGCGACCGAGCATCGGCGAAAGCTTCATCATGTCGGCAGTCTTGCGCACCGCGGCGTCGATTTCGCTCGCGCTCTTGCCCTTAAGGCGCAGCGGCGAAGCGATGTTGTCGTAGACGCTCATCGACGGATAGTTGATGAACTGCTGGTAGACCATCGCGACTTCGCGATCCTGGACGCGCACGCCGGTGACGTCCTTGCCCTCCCAGAAGATCTTGCCTTGCGTCGGGGCCTCAAGGCCCGCCATCAGACGCATCAGCGTGGTCTTGCCCGCGAGTGTCGGCCCCAGAAGCACGTTCATCGTGCCCTTCTGGAGTTCGAGATCCGTCGGGTGCACGTGCACCTGCTTACCAACGGATTTCCCGACTCCCTCCAATTTCAAAGTCATTGCGCCTCCTCCGGTCGGCCCTATTCAGCGGCGATCTCGCCGCTTCCGGCCTTTCGCGCATTCTTCATCCATAAGTCGAGTTCTGCAATCTTCTCCTCCGGAAGACGCAGGCCGAGTTTCGAGCGGCGCCAGACGACGTCGTCCGCCGTCAGCGCATACTCCTTGTCCATCAGCCAGGTCACTTCGGTCTCGGTCAGGCCCGCGCCAAAATCCTTGCCGAGATCCTCGAGCGAGCTTTTGCCTTCCAGCATCGGCATCGTCTCCGTGCCGTAGGCGCGCACGAGGCGCCGCGCCTGTTTGGCCGGCAGATAGGGGTGTTTGGCCGTCACCTTGCCGAGCAGTTCCTCGAAACCCCGGACCGGGAAATCGCCGCCCGGTAGCGGCTTGCGGGCGGTCCAGTCTCCGGACTTGCCCGGAAACACCGAACCGAGTTTCGTGAGGGCCGCTTCGGCAAGACGGCGATAGGTGGTGATCTTGCCGCCGAAGACGCTCAGGAGTGCTGCGCCACCGTCAGTGTCCAGAGACAGCACGTAGTCACGCGTGGCGGCCGTCGCCGAGGAGGCGCCGTCGTCATAGAGCGGGCGGACGCCCGAATAGGTCCAGACGATGTCGTCCCGGGTGACCGGCTTGTCGAAATAGCGTGAGGCGAAGGCGCAGAGATAGTCCTGTTCCTCCGGCGTGCAGACCGCCTCGGTGGGCTTGCCTTCATGCTCTTGGTCGGTCGTGCCGATCAGCGTGAAATCGGTTTCGTACGGGATCGCGAAAATGATCCGGCCGTCCTCGCCCTGGAAGAAATAGCACTTGTCGTGATCGTAGAGCCTGCGGGTGACGATATGGCTGCCGCGCACCAGTCGGACACCTTCGCGGGTGTCGACATGCAGCTTCGAGCGAACCACCGATTCAACCCAGGGCCCGGCGGCGTTGACGAGGGCCTTCGCCTCCACGGTACTTGTGGCGCCGGTCTCCGAATTGCGCAGTTCGATCGTCCAGCGGTCGCTGCCGCGCTTGGCGCCGACGACTTCCGTCCGCGTCATGATACGGGCGCCGCGCTTTTCAGCGTCGCGGGCATTCAGGATCACAAGCCGGGAGTCCTCGACCCAGCAGTCGGAATATTCAAAAGCCTTTTCGAAGCGCCTCTGCAGCGGGGCACCTGCCGGATTCGAACGCAGGTCGACCGTCGACGTCCCTGGCAGGATGCGATGGCCACCCAGATTGTCATAGAGAAACAGGCCGAGCCGGATGAGCCAGGACGGGCGTCGCCCGCGCATCCACGGCATCGCCGTCGACAACAGCTTCGACGTCGGCGTCTCGCTCTCGAAGCGCATGGATTCATGATAGGGCAGCACGAAGCGCATCGGCCAGCTGATATGCGGCATGGCTTCGAGAAGCGTTTCCCGCTCGATCAGCGCCTCGCGCACCAGGCGGAACTCGAAATATTCGAGGTAGCGCAGGCCGCCGTGAAAGAGCTTTGTCGATGCGGAAGAAGTGGCCGAAGCCAGGTCGTTCATCTCCGCAAGCGCCACGCTGTAGCCGCGTCCGGCAGCGTCACGCGCAATGCCGCACCCATTGACGCCGCCGCCAATGATGAACAGGTCAAACATGTCGCTGCCCGCGATTTTGCATGATGATTACGATTTCCTCCCGAACGGATTTGAAGCACATAACGAAAATGGAAACAACCGATGGATTTTCCTTTTTTTTCGTTTTTGACCATCCGTAGGGGGCTTCGAGCGATCGCTATTCGATATTAAATAATTGAAATATATATCTAAAATAGGCATACCGTGTCCGGTAAGTCCGGATTCTCTTTTCCCCAATCTGCTGCAATGGACGCAAAAAGCTTTCGTTTCGCTTTTCCCTCATGCGCGCTTGCGTTAGTTTCGACCGACCGGAGGAGGGGTTCGGCGTGAAAAAGTCCATTCTCGGCCTGAGGAAAAACGAGATTCTGTCGCTGATGCGGCTGGAGGGAAAGGCGACGGTCGAATCCCTGGCCGATCACTTCGGCGTCACGGTCCAGACCATCCGCCGCGATCTCGGGGAGCTGGAAATCGACGGCAAGGTCTCGCGTGTCCACGGCGGCGCGGTCATCCGCTCGGGCGTGACCAATATCGAATACGAGGAGCGCCGCAATATCTTCGCGGAAGCCAAGGAGGCGATTGCGCGGCGCGTCGCCGAGGATGTGCCGGACGATGTCTCGCTCTTCATCAATATCGGGACCACCACCGAAGCGGTGGCGCGGGAACTTCTCGATCACCACAATCTGACGGTCGTGACCAACAACATGAACGTCGCCAACATCCTGGCTGCCAACCAGAATTGCGAGATCATCGTGTCGGGAGGCTCGCTGCGCCGCACCGATGGCGGCCTGGTGGGCGATCTGACGACCCAGATGATCGAGCAATTCAAGGTGGACATTGCCATCATCGGAGCCTCTGCGCTCGACGAGGAGGGCGATCTCCTCGATTTCGACCTCCGGGAAGTGCGGGTCTCGAAGTCGATCATCCGTCATGCGCGGAAGGTCTTTCTCGTCACCGACCACTCGAAGTTCGATCGCTCCGCCCCCGTGCGCATCGCCTCGATCCGGGAACTCGACGCGGTCTACACCGACAAGGCTTTTCCGCGTGCGCTGGCGGCCAAGTGCAGGGAATGGGGCACCGCAATCCATGTCACCGGGACGTGAGGCCCTCCAACGTCAGGACCCTGCCCCGTCTTCCAGTTTGCTGACGATGTCATCCACGATCAGAGCTGGCGACGGACCGATATCGGTCCGGATGGTGTTCTCGTCCTCGCCCGGAACCTCGAGGCTGGCAAGCTGACTTTCGAGCAGGCTCGGGGGCATGAAATGGCCGGTCCGGCTGTTCATCCGTTCGGCCAGCAATTCGGGCTCACCGTGCAGATAGACGAAGACGACTTCCGCGCCCGAGACCTCTCGCAGGATGTCGCGGTAACGGCGCTTGAGCGCCGAGCAGGTGATGACCACCGGGCCGTCGGAATCGCGCATCAGCCGGCCCAGCGTTTCCAGCCAGGGGCGGCGATCGGCATCATCGAGCGGGATGCCGGCGGACATCTTCGCGATGTTTTCTTCCGGGTGGTAGGCGTCGCCCTCGATGAGCGGATAGCCCAGCCGGTCGGCCAGCATCTCGCCGATGGTCGACTTGCCGGAGCCGGCGACCCCCATGACGACGAAATGTCTGTTCGTGGCTGTCTCCGCCATTTGACCGCTCCTCCTCGTCATCCGGTCACATCATCCGGTTCCACTGGCTGAACAGGATCCAGATCGTCCCCGCCACCATGATCGCCAGGATCAGGCCGGTGAACAGAATGAGCTGCAGGTCGTCGCGATGCGATTTCTGCAGATCGATATGCATGAAGAAGCGGAAATGGACGACGATCTGGACGACAGCCAGCGCCGCCAGCGTAATCATCGCCGATAGTCCCGACAGGAGATCAAGCCCGATGATGGCGAAAGCAGCCCCGGTCAGAACCACCGACAGGAAGCCTCCGACCATGTAGGAGCGGAATTCCCTCCGATACTCAAGGCTCGCCTCGGAGACGGTGTCGTCGCGCGCAGTCATTGCAGGGCTCCGAAGAGATAGACGAAGGTGAAGATGCAGATCCAGACGATGTCGAGCATGTGCCAGAACAGCGCCAGCCGCATCACCCGCAGTTTTACCTCGGAAACGAGACCGAGGGTTCCGATCTGAACGAGCAGGACCACAAGCCACAACAAGCCGACGGTAACATGCAAGCCGTGCGTGCCGACGAGCAGGTAGAAGGACGACAGGTAGCCGCTGAGCTGCGGCGGCGCCTGATGCTCCGTGATCAGCAGGTGAAAATCGCGCAATTCCATGCCGACGAAACTCGCGCCGAGAACGAACGTGATGGCGAGCCAAAAACACAGCCTGCTCCGGCCGCTCCGGTGCTTGAGCGCGAGAGACGCCATTCCGAAGGTGAAGGAGCTGGCGAGAAGAAGCGCGGTTTCGATCGCCGCACTCTTCAGGTCGATGATGTCGTGCGGGGCAGGGCCGGAAGCGATGCCATGCAGGCTCATGTCCGCATAGGTGGCAAACAGCATGGCGAACAGCACCAGATCGCTCATCAGGAAAATCCAGAAGCCGAAGATCACCTCTTCCGCGGCTTCATCGGTTTCCCCGTGGCGCTCGCCGAGATTGAGCCCTGTATGCTTGAGTTCGCTCATTGCGAGGCCGCCCTGCCGAGATTTGCGGTCGTCATTTCGCGCTCCCGTGTCACTCCCGGCATTTGCCTGACGCTTTCGAGCCAGCCTTGATGAATCCGTTCGACCTCATCCGCGGGAATGACCCGTTCGGTCTCCATGTTGAAACTGCGCGCGACAATGGTTCCGATACCGAACACCAGTGATGCGACTGCCAGCCACCAGATGTGCCAGACGAGCGCAAACCCGCACACTGCTGCGGCCAGTCCGATCAGCGGCGCCGTGGCGCTGTTGCGCGGCAGCTCGATGGCTTCGTAACGCGGCGGGTTTTCGTAGGCGAGGCCGCGTGCCTTGGCGACGGTCATCGGATCGCGCCCTGTAACCCGCGGAACGACGGCAAAATTCCAGTCCGGCGGCGGCGCGGAGGTCGACCATTCGAGGCTGCGGCCGTCCCACGGATCACCCGCCGGGACCGCAAGCCGCTCGCGGTCGCGGATACTGACATAGAGCTGGATGAAGAGGCTCACGAGCCCGCCCAGAACGAGGAGTGCCCCGAGCATGGCAACGGCAAGCCATGGCCGGTAACCCGGTTCGAGCCATTCCACCGTGCGGCGCATCGCGCCCATCAGGCCGAGAACGTAGAGCGGCATGAAGGCGAAATAGAAGCCCGTCACCCACAACCAGAAGGCCCGGCGGCCCCATGTCTCGTCGAGCCGGAACCCGAAGGCCTTCGGGAACCAGAACTGGATGGCGGCGATCATGCCGAACAAGAGGCCCGGAATGAGCATGTTGTGGAAGTGTGCGACGAGGAACAGCGAGTTGTGGACCGAGAAGTCGATTGTCGGGTTGGCTAGGAGAACACCGGTCACGCCGCCGATGACGAAGGTGGCCGCAAAGGCGATCGAAAACAGCATGGCGGTCGAGAAGCGGATCCGCCCCCGCGCCATGGTCAGGATCCAGTCGTAGATCTTCACCCCTGTCGGAATGCCGATCGTCATCGTCGCAACGCCAAATACGGCGTTCAGATTGGCGCTCTGGCCCATCGTGAAGAAGTGGTGGAGCCAAACGGTGAAGGACAGGACCGCAATCGCCATTGTCGCATAGACGAGCGAGGTATAGCCGTAGAGCGTCTTGCCGGAGTAGGTGGAGAACACCTCGGAGTAGACCCCGAAAGCCGGCAGGATGAGGATGTAGACCTCCGGGTGGCCGAACAGCCAGAACAGGTTGGCATAATTCATCAGGTTGCCGCCCGACCCGTCGGTGAAGAAGTGGAAACCGGCATAGCGGTCGAAGGCCAGCATGATCGTGGCAACGGTCAGCGGCGCCATCGCGAAGATCATCAGGATCGAGGTGCAAAGCGTCGTCCAGCAGAACAGCGGCATGCGGAACAACGTCATGCCCGGCGCCCGCTTCTTGTAGATGGTGACTGCGAAGTTCAGACCCGTGAGGGTCGAGCCGAGCGAACTGAGCGTCACCGCCCAGATCCAGTAATCGACACCCACACCGGGGCTGTAGGCGACTTCCGTGAAGGACGCATATCCGGTCCAGCCGGCTGTCGAGAACTTGCCGACCACGAGCGACACCATGACGAGTGCTGCGCCCGCTGCGGTAACGGCCAGCGAGACGGCGTTGAGCAGCGGGAAGCTCACGTCCCGCGCACCGAGCTGCAACGGCATGACGTAGTTGATGATCCCGGTCAGGAGCGGCATCGCCATGAAGAAGATCATGATGGTGCCGTGGGTCGAGAAAAGCTGTCCGAAGTGCTCGGGCGAAAGAAAGCCGGGACCATTGACAGCGACGAGCTGCTGCGCCCGCATCAGGCAGGCCTCGACGACCGCGCGCGCCAGCATGACGAGTGCCAGCACCACATACATGATGCCGATCTTCTTGTGATCGAGGCTCGTCAGCCAGTCCGACCACAGGGGTCTCCACCAGCCGCGCACGGTCAGCCAGATGGCGACCGCCAGCGCTCCGAGCACCACGACGCCACCTGCGCCGGCGGCGATGAATTCGCTTGTGCCGGGACGCAGGATCGCCGGTACGAAAACGATCGACGACCAGTCGAGAACGCCGAAGAGCGGAGAGGTCGTGCCGGTCATGACGGAGATCCTGCTTCGATGCGGTCTTCAGAATGCTGCGACGGCGTATCCGCCGGCCGATGACCGTGGAATTGGCCGAGCACGGTCTTGAACAGATCGGCGGGGTACGAGGCGTAGACGCTGGGGCTCTCGGGGACGGATGGCTTGGTCAGCTCTTCGTACCCGGCCATGTCGAGTGTCTTGCCGTCCGACTTCACAGAGCCGAGCCAGGTTTCATACTCTTCAGGGGACACCGCGCGGAGCGTGAATTTCTGCTTCGCAAAACCCTTGCCGTTATATTGCGCGTTCTGTCCCGTGTAGTCGCCGGGTTTGCTGGCGAGGAGATTGAGCTCCGTCGTCATGCCGGCCATTGCGTAGATCTGGCCGCCCAGCCGCGGCACGATGAAGGACTGCATCACCGTCTGGCTCGTCAGCCGAAATCGCAACGGGCGCCCGGCCGGTACGACGATCTCGTTCACGGTGGCAACGCCCCCGTCCGGATAGAGAAACAGGAATTTCCAGTCCATCGCGATGACGTTGATCGTCAGCGGCTCTTCCTGGCCGGCGGTGGAGATCGCCTTGTAGGGATCAAGCGCAATGGTCTCGCGCCAGAGATTGACGGCGAGAGCCACGACGACGACCGCCGGGACAACCCATATCAGCACCTCGAGCTTCCAGTTGAACTCCCAGTCCGGCGCATAATCGCCGCTGTCGCGACCGGCGCGGTATCTCCAGAGCACGTAGGGCAGGCCGATCGCTATCGGCAGCACGACGATGGCCATCCAGCCGAGGACGGAGAGGAAATGAGCGCGCTGCGCTTCCGCGACCGGACCGGCGGCGCTGAAGAAGCTGCCGTCGATGGAGCAGCCGCTCAAGGACAGCGTCGCGATCAGATAGGCCGGAAGGACGGGATGGCGACCCACGAAACCGAAGGACCGGGGCATGTCTGGCCACATGCGCGCTTTATGTCGTTTCGGGCTCACTATAGGCAACTCGCTAGACCGTCGGAAAGTGACGGCTGGACTGTGACGCCGAGGGACACGACGTGAAACTCCTGGAGAAGATAGACCGTCAACTTGGTCCGGCAAGCGGGAAATGTAGCTGCATCGCGTCGCGCCATTGGGCGTATCGCTGACCTCAGTCCAGAACCCAGGCTTGCGTCAACGCTGAATGCTGCTCCGCCAGACTGTCGACGACGCTGAAATGATGCATGCCAGCCTCATGAACCACGCGCATGTCGGCACCCAGACCCGTCCAGATATTGGCGAGAAGATCGTTCTGCCGCTTGAACTCCGGCAACTCGTCTCCGCCGACCCAGCAGGTCACTCTGCTGCCTTCGAGCGGGACGAGAAGGGCGGGGCTTTCCGTTGCGGCTTCCTGCTCGCTCAGCTTCAGGTCGTCGTTCATCGCGGTCCTGATCAAAGGCCTCAGGTCGTGAACTCCCGAGATCGAGAGAACCGGCCCGATGCGTTCGAGCGTCGCCGCCGAGAGCTTCGTGTCGGTGCAGATCATCCGCGTGACCAGATGTCCGCCGGCGGAATGTCCCGCAAGCCGGATCGGCCCGTCCACCAGGCCGGCCGCGGATTCTATTGCCGCCGTGATTTCTGTGGTGATGGCCGAAATGAGGACCTCGGGACACAGCGTGTAAGAGGGCATCGCCACGGCAAAACCGTTGGCCAGTGCGCCGGCGGACAGGTGCGACCACATCGACTTGTCGAAGCTGCGCCAGTAGCCGCCATGGATGAAGATCGCGAGCCCCTTGGGGTCGCCCTCGGGCAGGAAGATGTCGAGCCTGTTTCGCTCGCCATCGCCATAGGCCACATCGGCCCGCAGTCTGCCTTCGCCCACCAGCTTCTCGCGGAAGGCGGGTGCGGCAGCGGTCCATTTCTCGATGAAGTCCGGCCAGTCGGGGGAGTGGTCCCTGTTGGAGTAGGCGAGGTCCCAATCGGCAATGGCTGACATGTCTGTATTCCCTGCAACTATCAATCCGGCCCTGTTTGGGCCTTCGCGGGTGCGGATTCAAGTCCCGACGTCCGCCGGTGCTTGACGCCCAACCGGATCAGGGTTTTATGGACGGGGACCCGCAGAGGGCGAAAACAACACGAGGGGGAGAACTCCATGAAGATTGTGATGAAGGGCCTTGCAGCGGCCGCGATGACGGCACTGATGGCAACGGCGAGCTATGCCGAACCGACGAAGATCGGTGTAATCACCACCCTGTCCGGCGGTGGCGCGAGCCTCGGCGTGGACGCCCGTGACGGGTTCCTGCTGGCGCTGAAGCAGGCCGGCAACAAGGACGTCGAGGTCGTCGTCGAGGACGATCAGCAGAAGCCCGATGTGGCCGTGCAGATCGCCGACAAGATGATCCAGTCCGACAAGGTCGACATCCTGACGGGCATCATCTGGTCCAACCTCGCCATGGCCGTGGTGCCGTCGGCAGTCGGCCAGGGCAAGTTCTATCTGTCGGTCAACGCCGCTCCCTCGCAACTCGCCGGTGCCGGCTGCAACAAGGATTACTTCTCGGTCTCCTACCAGAACGACAATCTTCATGAAGCAGCCGGTCAGTACGCGACCGACGCGGGCTACAAGAAGACCTTCATCCTGGCGCCGAACTACCCGGCCGGCAAGGATTCGCTGTCCGGCTTCAAGCGCTACTACAAGGGCGAACTCGCCGGCGAGATCTACACCCAGCTCGGCCAGACCGACTACGCCGCCGAAATCGCCCAGATCAAGGCATCCGGCGCCGACAGCGTCTTCTTCTTCCTGCCCGGCGGCATGGGCATCGCCTTCATGAAGCAGTACGCCCAGTCGGGCGCCGAGCAGCCGCTCATCGGCCCGGCCTTCTCCTTCGACCAGAATATCCTTCAGGCGGTCGGCGACGCGGCCCTCGGCGTCAAGAACACCGCCAACTGGTCGAAGGACCTCGACAACGAGGCCAACAAGGCCTTCGTCGAGGCCTATCAGGCCGAATATGACCGTCTGCCGTCGATTTACGCCTCCTACGGCTACGACACCGGCAACCTGATCCTTTCGGCACTCGCCAAGGCGCCGGTCTCGGATGCCGACGGTTTCCGTGCCGCGCTGGAAGCTGCCGACTTCGAATCCGTCCGCGGCAAGTTCTCCTTCGGTCCGAACCATCATCCGATTCAGGACATCTACGTCCGCGAGGTGGTCAAGGAAGGCGATATCTACACCAACAAGATCGTCGCCACCGCCATGACCGACCACGCGGACGCCTACGCCAAAGACTGCAAGATGTAAGCGCCGGAAAGGCGAATGCCGGTGGCGCGGGTCCCGATCCGCGCCACCGTGAAGGACCGACCATGGACATCCTGATCAGCTTGCCGGTGATCCTGCTCGCCGCGCTCATCGCCCAGGCCTCGCCGGGGCCGGCCACGCTGGCCATCGCCTCCACCTCCATGACCCGGGGGATCGGCGACGGCATGCGAATGGCCGCCGGTGTTCTGACCGGATCGCTCATCTGGTCGGTCTTGACGGCGGCGGGTCTCGCGACCCTTGCCTCGCGGCACGTCTGGGCGCTCGAGGCGGTTCGCTATGTCGGCTCCGCCTATCTCTTCTGGCTGGCCTGGAAGTCGGCCCGCGCCGCCTTGAGGGGCGGCGTGGGTGAAGGGCAGGTGTCGCGCTCCAGGCCCTATCTGCGTGGCCTCTTCATCCACCTGACCAATCCCAAGGCGATCCTCTTCTTCGCCGCGCTCTATTCGGTCATCCTCAAGCCCGGACAACCCGTTTCGAGCCTGGCCGTGGTCGTGGCTGCGGTCGCGCTGCAGAGCGCCCTGATCAATTTTGGCTATGCCTTCCTGTTTTCGCGGGCCGGCCCGATGGCGGCCTATCGCCGGATGGCGCGCTGGATCAACGGGCTATCGGCCGCCCTCTTCGCGGGCTTCGCCACCAAACTGCTCACCGCCCGGCTCTCATGACCGCAGCGCTTTTCTTCGAACAGCTCCTCAACGGGCTGCAGTTCGGCGTCATGCTTTTCCTCATGGCTGCGGGGCTGACACTGGTCTTCGGCGTCATGGGGCTGATCAATCTCGCCCACGGCTCGCTCTACATGGTCGGCGCCTTTGCCTGTGCATCGGTCGTGGCGGCCACCGGCTCCTTTACCCTCGGACTGGTGGCCAGTTTCTTCGCCGCCGCCTTCGCCGGTGTGATCGTCGAGACCCTCGTCTTGCGCAGGCTCTATCGCCGCGATCACCTCGACCAGGTGATCGTCACCTTCGCGCTGATCCTCGTCTTCACCGAAGGCACCCGCTGGCTCTTTGGCTCCTATCCGCTTTATCTCGATATCCCGTCGGCGCTGCAGGGCACGGTTCAACTGCCGGGTGGCATCGATTATCCGCTGTTCCGGCTGATGATCATTCTCGTCGGCCTCCTCGTCGCCGCACTGCTGTTCCTTGCCGTCAACCGCACCCGGCTCGGCGTGCGCATCCGCGCCGGCGAGGCCGACCGCGAGATGATTGCTGCCCTCGGCGTGGACATCTCGAAACTCTACATGATCGTCTTCGCGCTCGGCGCCGCGCTTGCGGGATTTGCCGGCGCGCTGGTCGGGTCGGTTCAGTCGGTGCAGGTCGGTATGGGTGAGCCGGTTCTCATCCTCGGCTTCGTCGTCATCGTGATCGGTGGCATCGGCTCGATCGGCGGCGCACTGATCGCAGCTATCCTCGTCGGCATTACCGACACGATGGGCCGCGTCCTGTTGCCGATGGCGTTTGCCACCTTCACCGATCCGGCGAGCGCCAACGCCACCGGTTCTGCGCTCGCTTCGATGCTTATCTACATCCTGATGGCGCTCGTTCTCGTCTTCCGGCCCTCGGGCCTGTTCGGGGAGAAGACCTGAGATGCGCCGCGACCTCGTTTTCACCCTCGCCGCGATGGCGGCCCTGCTCGCCGCCGGTCTCTACGGCTATTTCGGCGATGAGCCCTTCTACCTTACACTCGCAGCCAAGGCGGCGATCTTCGGTCTCGCAGGCGCCGGGCTCAACATCGCGCTCGGCTATGGCGGGCTGGTTTCGCTCGGCCACGCCGCCTTCTTCGGGATCGGAGGCTATGCGGCCGGAATCCTCGCCTCGCATGGGCGCAACTACGAGCCGCTGATGACCTGGCCGGTGGAACTGGCCGGCACCACTTCGGCGCCCGTCATCTGGCTCGTGGCGATGCTCGCAGCCGGCCTCTTCAGCCTGCCGATGGGTCTGTTGTCGCTCAGGACGGGCGGCGTCTACTTCATCATGATCACGCTCGCCTTCGCGCAGATGCTCTATTATTTCGCCGTCTCCTGGCCCGCCTATGGCGGTGAGGACGGTCTTTCCTTCTACGTCCGCAACGAGCTTGGTGGGCTGCAGACCATGAACCCCTGGGTCTGGTTCCTCGTCTGCTACACCATCCTCGCCGTAGTGCTGGTGCTGATCGCCATCCTGACGCGCTCGCGCTTCGGTCTCGCGCTCACCATGGCGCGCGAAAACCCGCTGCGGCTCGGCAATCTGGGGATTGGTCCCAAGCGCGTTCTGCTGACGGCCTTCGTCATCTCGGCGGTCATCACCGGGCTCGCCGGCGCGCTTTATGCCGATCTCAACCGCTTCGTCAGCCCGACCATGCTCTCCTGGCACATGTCCGGCGAGATCATGGTCTTTGTCATTCTGGGCGGCGTCGGACGTCTCGGCGGCCCGGTCGCCGGTGCCTGTGTGTTCATCCTGCTTGAGCAGGTGCTCGGCGGCTTTACGGAATACTGGCAGTTCCTGCTGGGTATCGCGCTCATCCTCATCGTGTTGATGGGGTCAGGCGGTCTTGCCGGTCTCTTCGATCGATCCGGCGCGCGAAAGGCGGTTCAGAATGGCTGAGCCGCTCCTCGTCACCAGCAAGCTCTCGCGCGGCTTCGGCGCGCTGATGGCCTGTGACGGTGTCGACCTCGATATCCGCGCTGGCGAGATCCATGCACTCATCGGCCCCAACGGCGCGGGAAAATCGACGTTCGTGAAACTCGTCTCCGGCGAGATTGCACCGGATTCGGGCTCCATCCATCTCCTCGGCAAGTCGATCGAGAACCTGCCGATGACGGCGCGCGCCGGAATGGGCATGGCGCGCTCCTTCCAGGTTTCGGCGCTGGCGCCCTCAATGACAGGTTTCGAGCACGTGATCCTGGCGCTGTTGCCGCACCGGGGCGGCGTGTTCCACTTCCTCCGCCCCGTCGCCAGCGAGAGCGCGCTGAGAGACCGGGCCGGGGAAATCCTGACGCGAGTGGGCATGCGCGACCGCGCGAGCATTCCGGTGGCAGGCCTCTCGCACGGCGAACGCCGGCAGCTGGAGATCGCCATCGCCCTGGCGCTCGAACCGCGCGTGCTGTTGCTCGACGAGCCGATGGCGGGCATGGGAGCCGATGGCTCGGCGCGTCTCTCGGCGCTCCTCGACGAATTGCGCGGCGATATGGGTATCCTGCTGATCGAGCACGACATGGACACAGTCTTCGCGCTCGCAGACCGCATCTCGGTGATGGTCGGCGGCCGGATCGTGGCCACCGGCGACGCCGAAGCGATCCGCTCCGACAAGGCCGTTCAGACGGCCTATCTGGGAGAGACCCCGTGAGCGCGCTTCTGACGGTCGAGAAGGTCGCGGCCGCCTATGGCATCTCGCCCGCCCTGTTCGGCGTGTCGCTGAGCGTGGGAGAGGGGGAGGCGGTCGCCCTGATGGGTCGCAACGGCATGGGCAAGACCACGACCGTCAAGACGATTTGCGGACTGCTTCCCCGCACCGCCGGGCGCATCGCGGTGGCCGGAAGGGACACCAGAGGCCTCGCCCCGCATCGCATCGCCCGCCTGGGTATCGGTCTTGTTCCGGAAGGCCGCCGCTGCTTCGCCCCGCTCACGGTCGAAGAAAACCTGATCGCCGCGGCCCGGCCGGGCCATTGGGATTTCGCGACCGTGTCGGATCTGTTCCCCCGGTTGGCCGAACGTCGCCGCCAGACCGCGCGCACGCTCTCGGGCGGCGAGCAGCAGATGCTGGCGATCGGCCGTGCGCTGATGACCAATCCGAAGCTTCTCATTCTCGACGAGGCGACCGAGGGACTAGCGCCCGCCGTGCGACAGGAGATCTGGCGCTCGCTGCACGCGCTCAAGACCGAAGGTCTGTCGATCCTGGTCATCGACAAGTCGCTGGTTGAGCTTTCGACGCTGGTCGATCGCTATGTGATTATCGAGAAGGGCGCCGATGTCTGGGAAGGACGGCCCGGCGAACTGACGGCGGAAATCGCCATGCGCCATCTGGGCGTGTCGAGGTAGGGAGACCGGCGGCCGAAGCCGCCGGCGATATGTGTCAGTCGAGTTTCACCCAGCCGGCATTCTTCGCCGACGAGCGTACGCAGGCATCGACGAATTTCACGCCGGCCAGTCCGTCCTGGACGGTCGGATAGACGACCTCCTTGCCGGGCTTCTTGCCCGACCGCGCCGCAATGATGGCTTCCGCCGCTTCCGAATAGATATTGGCGAAGCCTTCGAGATAGCCTTCCGGGTGGCCGCCCGGGGTCCGGCTCACGCGGGCTGCCGCGTCACCGGCTCCGGCCCCGTTGCGGGTGATCAGGCGCTTGGGCTCGCCGAGCGGGGTGTACCAGAGATAGTTGGGATCTTCCTGGCTCCACTCGATCCCGCCCTTTTCGCCATAGACGCGCAGCTTGAGCGCGTTCTCGTTGCCCGGAGCCACCTGGCTGCACCACAGCATGCCGCGGGCCCCGCCGGCAAAGCGCAGCAGCACATGCGCATTGTCGTCGACCTTGCGGCCCGGCACGAAGGCCTGAATGTCGGCGGCCAAACTTTCGACTTCCAGTCCGGTGACGAAGCAGGCGAGATTGAAGGCATGGGTGCCGATGTCGCCGGTCGAGCCGCCGACGCCGGAACGAGCCGGGTCGGTGCGCCATTCGGCCTGCTTGAAGTCCTGTTCCTCGCTCAGCCAGTCCTGCGGATACTCCACCTGCACGACACGGATCTTGCCGAGGTCGCCATTGGCCACCATCTGGCGCGCCTGGCGGATCATCGGATAGCCGGTGTAATTGTGAGTGAGGATGAAGAGTGCGTCGGATTCTTCCGCCGCTTTCACCAGCTTCTTCGCATCGGCAAGCGTCGATGTCAGCGGCTTGTCGCAGATCACGTGGATGCCGCGTTTGAGGAACTCGCGCGCCGCCGCATAGTGCACATGGTTGGGTGTGACGATGCTGACGGCCTCGATCCCGTCCTTCCGCCGCGCCTCGCGGATCGCCATCTCCTTGAAGTCCTCGTAGATCCGCGGCAGGCCGAGCGCCTCGCCCGAGGCGCGCGCCTTTTCCGGCGTCGAGGAGAGGGCGCCGGCGACAAGTTCGTACTTGTCGTCGATGCGGGCGGCGATGCGGTGAACACCACCTATGAAGGCGTCGTTTCCGCCGCCCACCATGCCGAGACGGATGCGGCCAGAGTATTTTTCGTTGCGTCCCTCGATAGCCATCAGTCGATCCCCAGCATGCGGCGGTTGGCGGCCTCGTCGGTCCCGCCGTCGGCGAAATCGTCGAAGGCCTTCTCGGTGACGCGGATGATATGCGCCTTGACGAACTCGGCGCCCTCGCGCGCGCCGTCCTCGGGGTGTTTCAGGCAGCATTCCCATTCGACCACGGCCCAGCCGTCGAAATCGGCGGCCGTCAGCTTGGAGAAAACGGCGCCGAAATCCACCTGGCCGTCACCGAGCGAGCGGAAGCGACCGGCGCGGTCGACCCAGCCCTGATAGCCGGAATAGACGCCTTGGCGGCCGGTCGGATTGAACTCTGCGTCCTTGACGTGGAACATCCGGATCCGGTCCTTGTAGATGTCGATATTGTCGAGATAGTCGAGGCACTGCAGCACGTAGTGCGAGGGATCGTAGAGCATGCACGCGCGGTCGTGATTGCCCGTCCGCTCGAGGAACATCTCGTAGGTGATGCCGTCGTGCAGGTCTTCGCCCGGATGGATCTCGTAACAGACGTCGACGCCGCGCTTGTCCGCATGGTCCAGAAGCGGCTTCCAGCGTTTGGCGAGTTCGTCGAAAGCGGTTTCGATGAGACCCGCCGGGCGCTGGGGCCACGGATAGATATAGGGCCATGCGAGCGCGCCGGAGAAGGTGGCCATCGCCTTCAGTCCCATGAGCTCGGAGGCGTCGAGCGCCATCTTCACCTGATTGACCGCCCATTCCTGACGAGCCTTGGGATTGCCGCGCACTTCCGGTGCTGCAAAGCCGTCGAACGCGGTATCGTAGGCCGGGTGCACGGCGACGAGCTGGCCCTGGAGATGGGTGGACAGCTCCGTGACCTCGACGCCGTTCTCCCGCGCCTTGCCCTTGAATTCGTCGCAGTAATCCCTGGACTCGGACGCCTTCTTCAGGTCGATGAGGCGACCGTCCCAGGAGGGAACCTGGACGCCCTTGTAGCCGCAGTCGGCGGCCCATTTCGTGATCGAATCCCAGGAGTTGAACGGCGCTTCGTCGCCGGCGAACTGCGCCAGGAACAGGGCCGGACCCTTCATCGTCTTCATTGTCTTTCCTCCCATAATTCAAACGTTGTCATGCCGCAGACTATATTCAGAAAGCGGACGGGGCTTCGACCCCGAATCTGTTTTCCGCAGAATTCTTGCGCGCTCAGGCCCCGCATCAGGCGAAGCCTGCCGCCCGCATCGAATCCGCAATGTGCCGGTAGCCCTCCCGGTAGACCGCCTCTGGGCTTTCCGCGAAATCTCGCCAGACCTTGGTGGCAGCGGCCAGATCCGGCAGGCCCCGGCCGAAGCTCTCGATCGTCAGCCAGCCGTCGTAACCGCTATCCTTGATCGCGGCATAGGTCTCCGCCCAGGGAATGTTGCCGCGTCCAGGCACCCCGCGATCATTCTCGGAGATGTGGATGTGCGCCACCACGTCGATATTCCGGGTGAGCGCGCCGATCGGGTCGGTCTCCTCGATATTGGCGTGAAACGTGTCGTACATGGCGCGGATGTTCGGGTGGTCGATTTCCCTGATGTGAGCGGCGAGCCCGTCCATGGTGTTGAGCAGGTAGCATTCAAAGCGATTGAGCGCTTCGAGCGCGATGGTGATGTCGAGACCGGCGGCGTGCGCTCCAATTTCACGCTGAACCTCGACCGATCGCTCGAATTCTTCCGGAGTGGGGCCGACGCCGGTGAAGTGACCGAGCGTCGAATGCAGCGGTCCGCAAATGAGCTTGGCGCCGAGTGCGTCGGTGCGGTCGAGCACCGAGCGCATATGGTCGAGCCCTTTCGCGCGTTCGGAAGCCGATCCGATCAGGTTCATGGAGGGGTCGCCCATCGCCGTGACCGCGGTACAGCCGAGGCCGATGTCTGCGAGCATCCGGGCAAGGTCGCGATAGTGCTGCGCGTCGCCGTCGAAGACGGGAATTTCGACCCCGTCGAAGCCCGCTGCCTTGATGTCTCTGAGCAATGTTTCGTGCTCGCGGGCGACATGGGTCGTCCACAGGAACATGTTCATGCCGATTTTCACGCCATCCTCCCGTACAGCTCATCTGGTCATACCAAATCCACGATCGGATGCAAGAGCAATCCCGAGGCGCGCTCGGACATTTTTGGGCTCTGCCTCCCTCAAAATCCGTTAATACGCGAAATTCCAGAGATTTCTCTAAAATGTCTGCTTGATTTCCCGCCAGATTTCCGCGTAACTGGTAGAACCAGATTAAGGTGAGAGTACGGGGAACGAACCCCGGCGCTAGGGAGGAATGAATGCACCTGTCGACACATAACTGGATGCGCGCGGAGCCGCTTGAAGTCACCCTGAAGCGGATCAAGCAATACGGTTACGAAAGCATCGAAATCTCGGGGGAACCCACCCAGTATGATGTGAAGGAGACCCGTGCGCTTCTCAAGGAACACGGCATCCGTTGCTGGGGCGCGGTGACGCTGACGCTGGGCGAACGCAATCTCGCCGCCAGGGATGAGGGTCAGCGGGCCCGCTCCGTCGATTACGTGAAGTCCGTTATCACCATGGTCTCCGAACTCGATGGCGAGATCATCACGCTGGTGCCGGCCACCGTCGGTAAGGTCGTGCCGGACGGAACGCCGGAAGAGGAATGGAAGTGGGTGGTCGACGCCACCCGCGAGTGCTTCGATCATGCCAAGAAGAAGGGCGTGAAGATTGCGGTCGAGCCGCTCAACCGCTTCGAGACCTATCTCTTCAACCGCTGCGCCCAGGCGCTGGCGCTTGCCGATGCGGTCAGCCCGGAATGCGGCGTCTGCCTCGATGCCTTCCACATCAATATCGAGGAAACCGACATGTATGACGCGATCCGGCTCGCCGGTGATCGTCTGTTCGACTTCCATGTTGCCGACAACAACCGCTTCGCCGCCGGTCTCGGTCAGCTCGACTGGCAGAAGATCGTCTCCACACTCAAGGAGATCGGTTACGACGGCGCCCTGACCAACGAGTTCGTCGCCCCCGTCGACCGGACGCCGGCGACCATGTACCCGGATATGGTCGAAACCAATCCCGTCGACATTTCACCCGAGCAGCTGAAATTCATTCAGGACCACGGCTCCAGCCTTCTGACCGAGAAGTTCTACTCGGATCAGATGCGGATCACCGCGGAAACCCTGCTGCCTCTGATGAAATAACGGGAATAGGCGATCCACCGGGGGCGGGCTCGCTCGCCAGCGGGGTTCGAAGGGCCCTGACATGAAAATAAAGAACGTCACCGCCTGGTGGATCCAGATCCCGATCGAAGAGGCGCGACAGCATACCAGCGATTTCGGGACACTCAGGACGTTCGATGCCGCGATCATCCGTATCGAGACCGACGACGGTCTTGTCGGCTGGGGGGAGGGCAAGAACGCTGCCGGCAGCTCCGGAAACTACGGCACGCTCGTCCGGCTGATCAACGAGGATTTCGGGCCGCGCCTCGTCGGGCGCGATCCGGCCGACATCACCTTCATCTGGGAAGATCTCTATAACGGCGTGCGGGCCGGAAAGGCCTCGCGCTCCGGTCACGCCATGCCTGAAATGGCCCGGCGCGGACTGACGGTGTCCGCGATCAGCGCCATCGACATCGCCTTGTGGGACATTCTCGGCAAGGCCGACGGCAAACCCGTCTGGAAGCTTCTCGGCGGCCGGAAGGCCGACCGGTTGCCGGCTTATGCTTCAGGCGGCTGGGCGGATGCCGATCATATTGGCGAACAGCTGCAATCCTATATCTCCGCCGGCGGCTTCGGCGCGGTGAAGATGCGCGTCGGCGCTATGGACCCCTCGCCGCATGCCTCCGCCGCGCGGGTGCGGGCCGCGCGCAAGGCGCTCGGACCGGATGTCGAACTGGCGGTCGACGCCCATGGCACCTATACGGTTTCCGGCGCGCGCCGTTTCGCGCAGATGGTCGCCGATTGCGATCTGGCCTGGTTCGAGGAGCCGATCATCGCCGACGACAAGATCGGCATCGCCGAAGTGCGGGCCTCCATCCCCATACCCATCGCAACCGGGGAGAGCGAGGCGACGCGCTTCGCCTTCCGCGATCTGGCGGTTCGGCGTGCCGCCGATATATTCCAGCCCGATCCGGCCTTCTGCGGCGGTATCACCGAAGCCATGCGGATCGGAACGATCGCATCCGCTTTCAATCTGCGTCTGGCGCCCCATCTCTGGGCGGGAGCGCCGTGCTTCTTTGCCGGGCTCCATGTCTGCGCTGCATCCCCGGCCAGCTTCACGGTCGAATTTTCACTGGGCGCCAACCCGATGATACACGATATAATCGAGGAGAAGGTCGAAGTGCGGGACGGTATGATCCAGATCCCCGAAGGCCCGGGTCTCGGCTTCACCATGAACGAGACAGCCCTGAAGAAGTTCGCGAAAGCCATATGAGCACCAGTGAAATCGAATTCCTGCCGTCCCTCGTATCCCACATCGTCGATGTGGCGAAGGTCAACGGCGACAAGGCCCCGTCAGAACGGGAACTGGCGGAGTATTTCTCCGTCAGCCGGGGGCAGGTGCGCGAAGGGCTGGCGATCCTCGAAGCCATGCAGATCATCGAGCGGCGCGCCAAGTCGGGCATCTACCTGACGCTGGATTCAGCCGGTCTCGACAGCATGGCGCTGTTGGCGCGTGCCGGCGTCCAGCTCGACGCGCGGCAGATCTTCCAGGCGGTCGAATTGCGCAAGATCCACGAGATCAAGGCGGCCGAACTCGCCGCCAACCGGGCGACGGAAGCCAATTTCGAACGGCTGCGCGATATTCTAGACCGTTCCGAAAAGCAGATCACAGACGGGCTCGGCCTGCAGCAGCTCGACGGCGAGTTCCATCTCGAGATCGTGCGCGCCACGCAGAACGAGATGTTCCACAAGATTTGCTCGAGCTTCTACGCGGCGAGCTTCCAGCGTATGCCGCTCTATTTCAGCCACATCGACCGGTCGATCAAATCGCATGCCGAGCATCAGCAGATCTTCGATGCGCTCTACCGCCGTGACGCCATCCTCGCCCAGGCCCTGATGAACACCCATCTGGGTCGTGCGATGAGCTACTGGACGGAAATCCTCGACGGGACCCGCGAGCAGGCCGCCGAAGCGCCCGTCGCCGAACCCGGCCACGCCTAGGCGTCTCTCGATGGCCGGCAAGCACCGCATTTTCTCCACCCATACGCTGCATCCCGAAGTCACCGAAGCGCTGTCGGCGATGGGCGAACTCGTCATCGCCGATGAGCCGACGGCCGCGGCGATCAGCGCCGGTGCCGCCGGTGCCTCGATTATCGTCGTGCGTGCGCCGATCCCGCCGGAGGTGTTCGGCCGCGAGAGCACGCTGCGCGCAGCGGTCCGCCATGGTGCCGGTCTCGACATGATCCCCATGCAGGAGGCCACCGATGCCGGCGTCCTCGTCGCCAACGTCCCGGGCGTCAATGCCCGTACTGTGGCCGAGCATGTGATCTGGTCCTCGATAGCGCTCTTGCGCCGTTATCCGATGGTCAGTGCCGATCTGCGGGAGAGCGGCTGGGCCAAAGCCCGCGCCCATTCCGATCACGGCTGCGAACTCTCAAGCCGTACGATGGGCATCGTCGGAATGGGCAATGTCGGCCGACAGCTCGCCTCCATCGCCATGGCCGGTTTCGGTATGAAGGTGCTTGCGGTCACGGGTCATCCGCAATCGCTCCCTGAGGGCGCCCAGGCGCTCCCGCTTCGTGACATGCTCGTGGCCAGCGACGTTGTCGTCCTCTGCTGTCCGCTGAACGAGCGCACCCGTGGCCTGATAGGCCGCGACGAGCTCGCCGCGATGCGATCGGACGCCGTTCTTGTCAATGTCGCCCGAGGTCCGGTGGTCGATGAGGCCGCCCTCGTGGACGCGCTGCGGACCGGCGCGATCGCCGGCGCGGCGCTCGATGTCTTCGAGACCCAGCCGCTCCCGGCCGGTCATCCTTTGCTTGGTATCCCCAACGTCATTCTGACGCCGCACATGGCCGGGATCACCGAGGAGAGCATGTTGCGCATGGGGCAGGGGGTCGTGCGGGAAACCCGCGCTATCCTTTCGGGCGAGCGTCCGCCGAACCTGTGCAATCCCGAAGTCTGGGATCTCTACCGGAGCCGCTTCCCGGTCTGATCTGTCCGAAAAATCAGAAAGGGCGGGAAGCCTTGCGGCTGCCCGCCCTCTCCTCTGCGCCCCCCGAAAACTAGGCGTTGGCGATATTGGCTCCGCTCTTGCGGTCGAAGATCAGCGTCTTCTCCGGTTGCCATCCGAACTGGACCGTCTCGTCGAGCGCCACACGGGTCTTGGCCGGCACCGTCGCATAGATGCGCTCGTCGTCGACCTGCATGGACAGGATCTTGACCACGCCATGATCCTCGATGTCGAACACACGGCCGGACACCGGCGCGCCGCCCTCGAGCCGGATGTTTTCCGGCCGCACGCCGATCGTCAGTTCCCTGCCGTCGAGCGCGGTGCCGTTGGCACCGACCGGAATGGTGCCGCTGCCGATCGACATCTGTCCGCCGCTGATCCTTGTATCGAACAGGTTCATCGGCGGTGAGCCGACGGCGCGGGCCACGAAGGTGTTGCACGGATTGTGATAGACCTCGGTCGGCGTGCCGACCTGGACGAGCTTGCCACGGTTGAGAACGCCGATCTTGTCGCCCATCGACATGGCCTCCACCTGGTCGTGGGTCACGAACAGGAAGGTGGCCTTGAGTTCCGTGTGCAGCTTCTTCAGCTCCACGCGGAGAGCCTCGCGCAGCTTGGCGTCGAGCGCGGAGAGCGGTTCGTCCATCAGGAAGACCCGCGGCTCGCGAACAATCGCCCGGCCGATCGAGACACGCTGCATCTCGCCACCGGAAAGCCGCTCCACCTTGCGGTCGAGAAGCTTGGTGATCTGCAGCGTCTCGGCCGCCTTGTTGACGCGGCGGTTGATCTCGTCCTGGGAGAAGTTCCGCACCTTCGACTTCAGCGGAAATTCGAGATTTCCCCTGACGGTCAGGCGCGGATAGAGGGAGTATTGCTGCAGCACGAGCGCCACGTCGCGTTCCGCGGCATTCCAGTCGGCCACGTTCTGCCCGTCGATATAGACCTCGCCCTCGGTCGGCTTTTCGAGTCCGGCGATCACGCGCAGCGTCGTGGTCTTGCCGGCGCCCGTCTGGCCGAGGAGAACGAAGAACTCTCCGTCCTCGATTTCGAGGTCAAGCCCGCGCAACGCCCGGGTGCCGCCATAGACCTTGCTGATCCCGCGTAGTGATATGCCTGCCATTACTGTGCCTTCCGAAGCGAGAGACCACTTTCGCGGTCGAAGAAATGCGCCTGTTCCGGATCGAGGGCGACCCAGACCTCCTGACCTTCTCCGCCGACGAAGCCGCTTTCCGTGCGGGCCCGCAGCGTCTGCCCGCCGATACGGATATCGACGATGTCGTGCGATCCGAGCGGTTCGATGTTGGTGGTGACCGCGGAGAGGTGGCCGTTGACCTTCGAATGGGAGAGCATCACGGCTTCCGGACGGATGCCGAGCGATACCGGCGCACTGGTGCTGATATTACGGAGTGCCGCATCGCCGAAGGCAAAGCCCTGGTCTGACCCCTGCAGACGGATTTCTGCACCCTGGCCGTTCGAGTTGATGTCGATCTCGGCGACGTTCATCACCGGCGAGCCGACGAACTGGGCCACAAACAGGTTGGCCGGATGGAGGTAGACTTCCTCCGGCGGCCCCACCTGCTGCAGCTTGCCTTCATGCATGATCACGATGCGGTCGGCGAGGCTCATCGCCTCCACCTGGTCGTGGGTCACGTAGACGGTGGTCGATCCCTGCTTGATGTGGAGGCGCTTGATCTCGGCGCGCATCTGCTCGCGCAGCTTGGCATCGAGTGCGCCGATCGGCTCGTCCATCAGCATGGCCTTGGGCTGTCGCACCAGCGCCCGGCCGATGGCCACACGCTGCATGTCGCCGCCCGACAGCGCCGAGGGCTTGCGGTCGAGCAGGTCGGAGATCTGCAGGACACGAGCAATTTCCTTCACCGCCTTGTCGAGGTCGGCTTTTCCCATGCGCGTGGCGCGCAGCGGAAAGGCGATGTTCTCGTAAACCGTCATGTGCGGATAGAGCGAGAAGGACTGGAACACCATCGCGATGTCCCGATCCGAGCACTTCAGGTGCTGCACCGGCTGGCCTTCGATCAGGATGTCGCCGTCGTCGATGGATTCGAGGCCGGCGATGGCCCTCAGCGTCGTCGTCTTGCCGCAACCGGACTGGCCGAGCATGACGATGAACTCATGGGCGGCGATCGTCAGGTTGAAGTCCTTGATCACCTGGTTCGAGCCGAACCATTTCTGCAGGTTGCGAAGCTGGATCTCGGTCGTCATGCCTTGCCCTCCCGATGGTCGGACACATCAAAGACCTCGTCCTCGACCACGAAGGGCTTCGGCCCGATATGGGATGTGATCAGGAAGCAGATCAGGCCGATGATGATGATGGTCGCACCGTAGCGGTGCAGGAAGAAGATCCACGGCTGGCAGAGTGCCACGATCCCGAAGATCATCATCCACATCGACGCGGGTTCGAGGAACTTGCTGTTGATTTCACGAAAACTCATTTGCGGATCGCTCCGAAGCTCATGCCGCGCAGAAGATGGTTGCGCAGAAGGAATGTGAAGATTGCGACCGGCAGCAGGAACAGGAAGGTGCCCGCGGCGATCACGGTCCAGTCGGGAAGGCCGGAGCCCACCTGGCTGGGAATGAAGGGCGGTGCGGTCTGGGCGTCGCGCCGGGTCATGATCAGCGCGAAGGCATACTCGTTCCACGCGGTGATGAAGCAGAAGACAGCCGTGGCCGCGATGCCGGTGGCCGCCTCAGGCAGCACCACCTTGAAGAAGGCTTCCATGCGGGTGTAGCCGTCGACCAGCGCCGCTTCCTCGTATTCCCGCGGGATCTCGTCGATGAAGCCCTTCATCAGCCACACCGAGAACGACAGGTTGAAGGCGGTGTAGAGAATGATCAGGCCGACATGCGTATCGTTCAGCCCCACGGCCCGGTACATCAGGAACATCGGGATCGCGACGACCACGGGTGGCAACATGCGCGTCGACAGGATGAAGAACAGCCAGTCCTGCTCGCCCGGCACCTTGAACCGGGAGAATCCGTAGGCGGTGATGGTGCCCATCGCGACGGCGAGGATCGTCGAGGTGATCGCGATGATCAGCGAGTTGACGAAGCGGCTCGGATAGCCCGAGAGCTGGACTTCGCCGCGCCCCGAGCGGACGATCTTCTCGCCGCCGTCGAAGATCAGCCGTTCCCACCAGGGGGCGGCAGCATACTCTTCCGGCGTCGGCTGTTCGCGCAGCTGCGAGCGCCTCAGCGTCAGCTTCACGAAGGGCGAGATTTCCGGTTCGAAGACGATGGTCGGCGGCACGGTGGTCGCGAGATTCCTCGGCTTGAACGAGGTCGCCACGATCCAGTAGATCGGTGCCAGGAAGATGAGCGTCACGATCAGCACGGACGCGATCGCGACCTTGTTGAGAGCGCGTTCGCTGGTTGTTTGGACGGCAGCCATCTCAGCGCTCCTTCACTTTGTTGAGGTACTTCACGTAGATGTTGGTGATGGCCACCACCATGATCAGCACGATGTAGGCGAAGGCGCAGCTCATGCCGGTCTGCCACTCCTGAAAGGCCATCTTGTAGAGACGGATGGCGATCATCTCTGTGGTCGGCTGGCTGGTCATGATGTAGGCGATGTCGAAGGTCTTGAAGGCCTCCATGGTGCGGAAGATGATCGCGATCATCAGGATCGGCGCCACCAGCGGCAGCGTGATGCGGAAGAAGGTGTAGAACGGACCCGCACGGTCGATCGCAGCAGCCTCGTAGAGATGCTTGGGCACCGCCGACAGGCCGGCGAGCGACAAGAGCATCACGAAGGGCGACCACATCCAGATATCGGTGATGGCAACCGCATAAAGCGCCATGTCGGGATCCGACAGCCACTCGAAGCGGCCGAGACCCAGCGCATAGTTGATGATGCCGAAGGACGGATCGTAGAGCAGTTTCCAGAACAGGCCGACGACGGCCATGGACAGCATCATCGGCAGCAGAAGAAGCGTCGTGATCAGTCCCTTGAAGGGAATGTCGCGGTTGAGCAGCATCGCCACGCCGAAGCCGACGATCACCTGGCCCGCGACCGAGACGATCACGTATTTCGCGGTGATGGCGAAATTGGTCCAGATGAACGGGTCGTTGAGCAGCTCGCGGTAGTTGGCAAGCCCCACCCAGTTGGCCGGCGCGTTTGTCGAAGCCCTGAAATCGGTGAACGAGTAGTACAGCGAATACAGGAGCGGAAAGATGTTGAAGATGATCAGGAACAGGATCGTCGGGATGATGAACAGGTTCCGGATCGATATGTCGCTCATGCCCCGCCGCGCGGCGCGCGATTGCGGATCGAGCTGTGTCATTGTCAAGGTCGTCAAACTCCGCTCCTCCCAGAGCCGCCACATCCCGTACGCAAGCACGGTCATGTCAATTCAGATGTCAAATCCCCACCCGCGGACGCGGGACTTCGAAGACGCGCCGTTTCCGGCGCGCCCTCCCGTTCAACGTGTCAGAGAGTGGAGGATGCGCCGTGGCGCACCCTGCCGCTATCCGGCCTAGTTGCGGCCGTACTTCTTGAAGGTTTCGTTCCAGTCGGAAGCGAGCGCGTCGAGCGACTCCTTGGCCGACCCTTCACCCGCCGTGATGTACGGATAGATGCGCTGGTTCATCTGGATCAGCAGCTCGGCATATTCCGGCGTTGCCCAGAAGTCCTTCACGCGGAACATCGTCTCGTAGAAGGCCTTGTTGTAGGGCGTGGCGTTCTGGAATTCGTCCGAACCCAGCACGGCCGCGCTGGCGGTGTAACCGCCCAGTTCAGCCCAGCGCTTCTGGGTTTCGTCCTTGATGAACCACTCCAGGAATTTCATCGCCTCTTCCTGATTTTCGGAATAGGAGATGACGGAGATGCCCTGGCCGCCAAGGGCCGCGTACTGATCGCCGTCCGGACCGGCCGGGTTGGCGAAGAAGCCGGTGACCTTGGCGTTCGGGTTCGAGGCTTCGTTGACGAGAGCCGGGAAGAACGCGAAGTAGTTCATGCTCATCGCGGCCAGGTTCTCGGTGATCGCCTGGTTATTCTCCACGAAGAACGACTTCGCCCAGCCCGGAGGCGTGTAGGTGTAGAGCTCGCGATAGAGTTCCAGCGCCTTGACGTTCTTGTCCGAGTTGATGATGCCGTCGACCTTGTAATTCTCGTAGTCGCCGAGTTCCCCACCGAAAGAGAAGATGGCGTTCTCGACGCCCATCACCAGGCCGTCATAGGAGTTGTCGGTATAGATCGCGATGCCGTAGCGGTTCTCGTCCGGACGGTGGAAGAATTCCGCGATGTCGCGGAGTTCGGCCCAGGTCTTCGGCGGAGCCAGGTCGTAGCCGTACTTAGCCTTGAAGGCTTCCATTTCCTTGGGGTCTTCGAACCAGTCCTTGCGGTAGGACCAGCCCACGGCGTCGCCTTCGGCCGGGATCGCCCAGTACTTGCCCGAGTTCGACGGATACTCGGCGTAATATTTGACGGTCGCCGGAGCCATCACTTCACCGAGATTGTGCTCGTTGAAGAAGTCGGTCAGGTCGACGTAGTGGCCGGCTTCGGAAGCCGCGCCAAGCCACTGGGAATCGCCCACCACCATGTCGTAGGCGGAACCGCGGGCGTTGAACTCGGTAAAGGCCTTGGTCTGGAAGTCCTGCCAGGGCGTGGTTTCGACGGTGACACGGACGCCGGTTTCGGCTTCGTACTCGTTCACCAGTTCCTGCAGGTAGTTGGCCGGATCCCATTCCGCCCAAAAGATGGTCAGTTCCTGAGCCAGTACCGAGGTACTGCTCGCGAGGGCGAGTGCGAGCCCGCCCGCAATTCCAAGTAGTCTCCTGCGCATGATGATCTCCTCCCAATTATGCACATTCGATAAGCTGTCGGCGCTGCCCGTCCGGGATTTTCTCCTCACGGTCGACCGGACCTCCTCAAGTCCTCCAGCGACCAACTCCCGTCAAAATTAGTCTGGCCTCCTCAACGCCAGTTGCCAGTCAGAAATTGGTATTACCAAATTCAGGGTCCGTCAAGCAAGTTCATCCACAGGTGCTGAAATGGGCGGATGCCGCAAAAAATGACAAAAACGCCAGACAATCGAGGCTATTTGGTTTCTTTTCCGAGCGTCGGCGTGCTAAAGCTCTCTCGCCGCGAATTGCTCCACGCGATCAACTGGTAAGGCCAGATGGGTTCACGACTTCGCTTTTCCGTTTCCTGCCGCAGCGTCGACGGAGGCTCTCACAAGAGCGCACGCCGCCCATTGCGCGACCTCCGCGGAGCGGTCGGGAGCCAATCCCCAGATGTCCTTGAGAACCGTATAGACCTCGACGCCGAAGATCATCGAGAGCGCCTGGGAGAGGCGGTCGAATTCGGCCGTGCTCAGGGTTGTGCGCAAAGGCGCGAGGGCCTCGTTGAGAAGTTCGATGCGGTGGCCGCGCCGGAAGCGCGGCTCGTCGCCAAGCGCGCCCACCTGTTCGCGCGCCCACTGATCGAGCGACAGCCGCAACGCCGCCTTGAAGGTCGCCTCGAACTCGGCGATGCGTGGCAGCGACTTCTCGAACAGGTCGCGCACGCGCGTTTCAGCATCCGGACTGGCGCCGCTCCAGTCGAGAATGGGGCCGAGTGCCTCGTCGACGACCGCATGAACCAGCGCCGCCTCGCTGGGGAAGTAGCGATAGGCCGTGGCGCGCGAGACCTCCGCCGCCTCGGCCACCTCGCTGACGGACGGCGTAAGGCCGGCCTGCATCAGGCGGCTCGCCGTCGACACCATGAGTTTCCGGGTTCGCGCCCGGGGGCCGCGTTCCGGAAAGAGGGCGGTTTCGTTCGATTGACGAGAGATGTTCATGTCAATACGATACTCGCGTCTCAAAAATTGGCAAGTGCACGATCGCTGCCGGAGATGGCCTGATCGCCTTGGAGGAGGCGGTGGGAGCCGAATGGGAGGATAAGGTGAAGCGTATCTATGTTGTCGGCACCGCCGACACGAAGGGCGATGAACTCGCCTATCTGGCGCGGGCGGTTGCAGCTGCCGGCGCGACCGTGACGACCGTCGATGTGGGAACGCGAACGCCGACATTTGCGGCAGACGTCGACGCCCGCACCGTGGCGTCCTTTCATCCCGAAGGTCGCGATGCCGTGCTTGCGGGCGATGATCGCGGCGCGGCGGTGAGCGCGATGGGAACGGCCTTCGCGGCCTATCTCTCGCAGTGCACCGATATCGCCGGCGTCATCGGCATTGGCGGCAGCGGCGGCACCTCGATCGTCACCGCCGGCATGCGCCAGCTTCCCTACGGCCTGCCGAAGGTGATGGTTTCGACGCTCGCTTCGAGCGACGTCTCGGCCTTCGTCGACATTTCCGACATCGTGATGCTGCCCTCTGTGACCGACCTCGCGGGGCTCAACCGCCTGAGCCGCATGGTGCTGGCCAACGCCGCCGCGGCGATCGCCGGCATGGTGAACAAGCCGGCAATCGATGAAGCGAGCGCGAAATCGATAGGTCTCTCGATGTTCGGCGTGACGACCCCGTGCGTGACCGCCATCGTCGAGCACCTGAAAACGGATTTCGACTGCATGGTTTTCCATGCGACGGGAACCGGCGGACGAACCATGGAGAAGCTCGTCGACGACGGCGTTCTCTCGGGCGTGCTCGACATGACCACGACCGAGGTTTGCGACATGATCGTGGGCGGAGTGCTCGCCGCGAAGGAGGACCGTTTCGGAGCGATTGCCCGCACCGGGGTTCCCTATGTCGGTTCGGTGGGCGCGCTCGACATGGTCAATTTCTGGGCGCCGGAAACGGTGCCGGAGAAGTTCAGGAACCGCACGCTGTATCACCACAACGCCAACATCACGCTGATGCGGACGAGCGCCGAAGAGTGCGCCGAAATCGGGGCCTGGATCGGCCGAAAGCTGAGCGCCTGCAATGGTCCTGTCCGCTTTCTCATCCCGGAGCGCGGGGTCTCGGCGCTCGACATCGAAGGCGGCGCCTTCTTCGATCCCGAGGCGGACGCGGAGTTGTTCGAGGCGATCGAAGCCAATTTCGACGCCTCCGAAAACCGCCGCATCGAACGGTTGCCGCTGCATGTCAACGACCCGGCTTTTGCCGAAGCGGCGGTCGAGGCGTTTCGATCGATCATCTGAATTCCAGTCTGGAGAGGAGCCAGAACATGAGTGAGAAATTCTTCATCTATCCCGAGGCGGTCGACCGCTTCGCCTTCGACTGGGGTCATCTGACGGTTACCTGCGGGCCGAAGGTCAACGGCGCCAACCAGTTCTCCGCCGGCGTGGTGCATGTGCCGCCGGGCCAGGGGCATGCGCGCCACAACCATCCCGGATCGGAAGAGATCATCTATGTGCTCGAGGGCGAGGGCGAGCAGATGGTCGAGGATACCGACGGCAATCCGGTCACCGAAACGGTACGTGCCGGCTGCACCATCTTCATTCCCGACAGCCGTTTCCACTCCACGCTCAACACCGGCGACAAGCCGATGAAGCTGTTCGTCGTCTATAGCCCGGCGGGACCCGAGGAGGTTCTGCGCGAGTTGCCGGACTTCCGGCTCGTTCCGCCGCCGCACGGCTGACTGGCCTTCTGGGAGGAGACAGACATGTTGCATGAAATGGCACCGCTTCACGCCGCCACCTCGGCTGACCTGCCCTACAAGTTCAGCGATCTCGACGCCGCATTGGAGGCCGCCGGGCTCGACGCCCTCGTGGCGACGTCCAAGCACAATGTCCGCTATCTGCTCGGCGGCTACGAATTCATCTTCTTCTCGGCCATGGATGCGATCGGGCAGAGCCGCTACCTGCCGGCCTTCGTCTATATCCGCGGACACGCCGACAGGACCGGCTATTTCGCCAACAAGATGGAGATTCACGAGCACAAGGTCGCGCCCTTCTGGGTGCCGGAATTCCGTCCGGGCTTCTGGGGATCGGTGGATTCCATGCAGGCGGTGGGGGAGTACCTGCAGAGCTGCGGCGTGGCGAGCGGAAAGATCGGCATCGAGATCGGCTTCATGCCGAAGGACGGCTACGACGCGCTCGCGGCCTCCGTGCCGCAGGCCCGCATCGTCGACGCGAGCATGGCGCTCACCCGTCTCCGGATGATCAAGTCGAAAGCGGAGATCGATCTCCTGCGCGAGGCGACCCGCCGGATCGACCAGTCGATGGTCGCCACCATCCGGGCTTCGGGCGAGGGCAGCACCAAACACCAGATCATCGAGAGGCTGAGGCAAGAGGAGACCGCGCGCGAACTCACCTTCGAATACTGCCTGCTGACCCTCGGAGACAGTCACGTCCGCGCCGGGTCCGAACAGGCCTGGGATCGTGGCGAGGTGCTCTCGATCGATTCCGGGGGCAATCTCCACGGCTATATCGGCGATATCTGCCGAATGGGCGTGCTCGGGGAACCGGACAGCGAACTCGTCGACCTTCTGGCCGAGGTGGAATCCGTCCAGCAGGCGGCCTTCGCCTGCATCGCTCCCGGTCGCACTGGTGCCGAGATGATCGCGGCCGGTGAAGCCGAGCTCCGGCGCGGCCCGAATGCCGCCTGCAACGACTTCTTCGCCCACGGCATGGGCCTGATTTCGCACGAGGCCCCGTTCCTCATGACCAACCACCCGGTCGCCTATGAAGGCATCGATGCGGATCGGCCCTTCGAGCCGGGCATGGTGCTCTCCGTCGAGACCACGATGCAGCACCCCAAGCGCGGCTTCATCAAGCTCGAAGACACAATCATCGTCACCGACGAGGGCTACGAGCTGTTCGGCCCGGACAACCGCGGCTGGATCATTCGCGACTGAGGGCATGCCACCGGACGGTCCACGGCCCCGCATACGGGCCGTCTGGTCCGGCCGGGTTGGCGTTCGTCCGGAATAGCTCTTTCATCTCAGCGGATTGGTTGGACGGTCACCCTGTGTATTTGGACTTTCACCGTGGAAAATGAGAGTCAATTTTTAAGCATTGCTTAGATGGCAGATGTCATCGTGGAGCGATGAATAACGTGAATGCAGACCACGTGCCGATACGGGGACGCGCCCCCTCCTATGCCGAAACGCGCGTTCTGGTGACCACGCGTCGCCGCGGAAACGGGCTGATCCTGCCCATCACCGTCACCGACCCCGCTTCCGGATTTGACAAACTCGCCTACCACGAGGCCGTAAATCAGGCGACTGCGCTGATGCACCCGCAAAAGCGGCCGTTTCCGTTGTGAGGCCGGACTGATGGGGCAGTCTCGCAGACGCAATCTCCATTATGTCGTCATGGCCGTTCTGCTCCTGCTGTCGGTGGCTTTGACGGTGTGGTTCCTCATCACCTCCTTTCAGACGAACCAGCGGGGGTTCGAGCAGGAGGTGGCCACCGCTTCGAAAATCGTCCGCCAGCAGGTCGATGCTGCCGCGATCCGGCTGAAGGATCTCGCCGCTTTCGTCGCCTCGGGCCAGGTTGACGAGGTTGACATGAAACTCCGGCGCGCCAGCCGGAACTCCCAATCCATCAGCGAACTCGGCTTCTTCTTCTCCAACCGGCTCGGCGATCACAAATTTTACTATGCGGATTCATCGTCGCTCGACATGAACAGGGACGATCTCGCTGCAGTGGTTGCCCGTCTCAACGCCACGCCGGGCCTGATGATTTCATTTGCGTCCAATGACGATCGAAGCGGATTTCTCCGCGCCCTGTCCGACACAGACATTTTGGTGATGCAGAGCCTCGAGGTGACCGACGGGCTCCAGTTGCGCGGTGCGCCGAAGCGCTATCTGGTGACCTATGCGATCCTCGATCTACGCGATATCTTCGACGAGCTCTCGGGAGCCTTCAAGGCGGCCGAACTGATTGGGGCGACCTATACCCTCAACGGCGCTTCCCGGACGATTGCGTTGGAGCACGTCAGGCCGCCGGGCTATCTCCAGAGGTACTACTCCGGCGAGATGGCAGTGCCGGTGCTCTTCAGCCGGAACCTGTCGGTCCTATTGCGGTTTCGCGAAACCTATGTCGGCTTCGAGAGGTTGCTCGTCTTCGTCTCCGGGATCTTTCTGCTTGCAGGCATCGCGACGGCTCTTTTCCTTCTGCTGCAGCACCGAAATCGGGACCTTGTAGGACGTCTCGGCGAAGCCGTGGCTGCGGAAAAGCGCGCCAATGCCGCCAAGTCCGATTTCCTCGCGAACATGAGCCATGAGATCAGGACGCCGCTCAACGGCGTTCTCGGGATGGCGGAACTGTTGACGCGATCCGAGTTGTCGCCGACGCAGAGGCGTTATGCGGAGCAGATCAAGTCGTCCGGCACGATGCTCCTGACCATTCTGAACGACATTCTCGACATGTCGAAGCTCGAGAGTGGACAGCTCGCCATCGATCCGGTCCGTACCGACATCACCGCCCAGTGCCGTGACGCGATCGCTTTTCACACTCCCGCTGCGCAGTCGAAGGGCCTGAGCCTCGTCCTCGATCTGGAGCCCGACGTCCCGGAATTCGTGGTGGTGGATCCGATGCGCTTGCGCCAGATACTGGGCAATCTCATCACCAACGCCCTCAAATTTACCGAGACGGGGCGGATCGTCGTCACGGTCGGCTTCAGAACCGCGTCCTCGGACGAGCACGGCGAAGTGGGCGAACTCCTTGTCTCGGTGGCCGACAGCGGCATCGGTATGCATCCCGAGGAAGTCGCGCGACTGTTTGAGCGGTTCAGTCAGGCCAACGGCGATACCGCCCGGCGATACGGCGGAACCGGTCTGGGGCTCGCGATATGCAAGCAGCTATGCGAGGCGATGCAGGGAGACATATCGGTTCAGAGCACATGGGGCGAGGGGACCACCTTCCACGTCCGGCTGGCGGTCCGCGCCGAGCGTGCGGAGCGGGCTGCCGAGGGGCGGGAAGACGAGGTCGAGGTTGCCGATGCGACGGACAGGGCCCGGATCCACTTCGAGGGCCGCAAGCTCTTGCTGGTGGACGACAACGCGGTCAACCTGACGATCGGCGAGCAATTCCTTACCACCTTTGGCATCGACGTCGAGGCCGATGCCGATGGGCAAGCCGCCATCGAAACCGCCCGGCACGGCCGGTTCGACGTCATCTTTCTCGATTGCCAGATGCCGGGTATGAACGGCTATGAGGCCGCCCGCATTTTGCGTACGATGATGGCGCGCGATGAGATCAGGCGTGTGCCGATCGTGGCCCTGACCGCAAACGCGCTGAAGGGCGACCGTGACAAGTGCCTCGAAGCCGGAATGGACGAGTTCCTTCCCAAGCCTCTGCAGATGCAAAATCTCGCCGAAACGCTATTGCGCCTGCTGGATATGCCCGAGTTCGGCTGGCTCAGATCGGTAGGCGATCGGCACGGTAAGGAGCCGGGCATGGACCATGCAACTGCCCGAACCGCGGTGGCGGAAGTGAACATCGCGAAACCCGGGCCTTCGCAGCCGGAAGCGCCGATCCTCGATCTGGGCGTCTTCGACACGATGCGGTCCACGATCCGCAAATCCACCACGCTCGTCGAACTGTTTCGCACCGGCACCGCCGACTACATCGAGGGCATTCGCACCGCGCTTGCGACCGGCGACCTCGAGATGCTGGTCCTGCCCGCGCATACCATCAAGAGTTCGAGCTGGATTGTCGGAGCGATGAAGCTCTCGGAAATCGCGCAGACGATGGAAGCGCTCGCGCGGGGCGACGAGACGCCGCCGCGGGATGTTCTGTTGGCGCACTTCGCGGCGATGGAACGCACCTTCAAACACACCTTGCGGGAAATCGACGACCAGCTCCAGCGTTCGACGCTCGCCGAGACGGCGTAACCTTTTCCGTCAGCTTTACCCTGAAATGACAGATTCTGGTCTCGCACGGCGCAGCGTCATCGCATAGTCTTTGGCGGGTTTACTGTGGGGGGGCTCCTGATGTCGGTCGGCAGTGCACTGGAAAGTTCAGTTTGAAGCTGATCAGGGAATTGGTATCGGCCGCCAGGAATGGGGGAGGTGAGACGGTCGCGAGATTGTGGCGATGTTCGCCACGAAGGCTTTACTCGCACCATCGGGGATGTTGTAACCATACCGCCTAATGAACTCGACAGCCTGTCGCATACGGGAGGCTGTCGACCGAATGCCCGGAATGGACGTTCGGCGTGGCCATATTCATGCGCAATCATGCTGCGCGAAATCTGATTTGAACGGAAAGAACCTGATGACGAACGGAAAACACCTCATCGCTGGCGAATGGGTTGAGGGAGAAAACAAGTTCACCTCCGAGCCCGCCCACGGCGAAGCGAAAGAATACTCCGTGGGTACGCCTGCCCATGTGGATGCCGCCGCCAAGGCCGCAGAGGAAGCCTTCTGGACCTACGGTTATTCGACGCGCGCCGAACGCGCCGCCTTCCTCAACGCCATTGCCGACGAGATCGAGGCCCGCGCCGATGCGATCACCGCGATCGGCAGCTCGGAAACCGGTCTTCCGGAAGCGCGCCTGCAGGGCGAGCGCGGCCGCACCACCGGCCAGCTCCGCCTCTTCGCCTCGCATATCGAGAAGGGCGATTATCTTGATCGCCGTCACGACGAGGCGCTGCCCGACCGTGCGCCGCTGCCGCGTCCTGACCTCAAGATGATCCAGAGGCCGATCGGCCCGGTCGCCGTCTTCGGCGCCTCGAACTTCCCGCTCGCCTTCTCGACTGCCGGTGGTGATACCGCAGCGGCACTCGCAGCCGGTTGCCCGGTGGTCGTCAAGGGCCACTCCGCCCATCCCGGCACCGGCGAGATTGTCGCCGAGGCCATCGACGCGGCGGTCAAGAAGACCGGCATCCATCCCGGTGTCTTCTCCTTCATCCAGGGCGGCAAGCGCGATGTCGGTCAGAGCCTCGTCCAGCATCCGCTGATCAAGGCTGTCGGCTTCACCGGTTCGCTCGGCGGCGGTCGCGCGCTCTTCGATCTCTGCGCCCAGCGTCCCGAGCCGATCCCGTTCTTCGGCGAACTGGGCTCGGTCAACCCGATGTTCCTGATGCCCGAGGCGCTCAAGGCGCGCAGCGAGGCGATCGCCAAGGGCTGGGCGGGTTCGCTCACCATGGGTGCCGGCCAGTTCTGCACCAATCCGGGCATCGCCGTGCTCGTTGACGGCCCCGATGCCGACGCCTTCGTCAAGGCCGCCACCGAAGCCCTCAAGGAGGTCGGCGCGCAGACCATGCTGACCGACGGTATCGCCAGCGCCTATCGTCAGGGCCGTGATCGCGTGGCCTCCGTCGAAGGCGTTCAGGAGCTGGTCTCCTCCAGCCCCGAAGGCCGGCAGGCGACACCGTTCCTCTATTCGACGACCGGCAAGGAGTGGCTCGCCCATGACGAGCTCGGCGAGGAAGTCTTCGGACCGCTCGGCCTCGTCGTCCGCGCAGCCGATTTCGATGAAGTCCAGAAGATCGCCCGGACGCTGCACGGTCAGCTGACCTGCACCATCCACATGGATGGTGGCGACACCGCCGACGCGAAAAAGCTCGTGCCGGTACTTGAGCGCAAGGCCGGACGTCTTCTCGTCAACGGTTTCCCGACCGGTGTGGAAGTGGCCGACTCCATGGTTCATGGCGGCCCTTACCCCGCCTCGACCAACTTCGGCGCGACCTCGGTCGGCACGCTGTCGATCCGTCGCTTCCTGCGCCCGGTCTGCTACCAGAACATGCCGGACGACCTGCTGCCGGAATCCTTCGGCTGACAGCTCAACCGGAGCCTCGCTCGCAGCGAGCTTCGACAATCGGAAAGGCGCGCACCTCATCGGTGTGCGCCTTTTTCAATGGTCTGTGGAATTGCGACCAGCGGCGTCTTCCGCACCCTGCAACAATGCGCGCAGCAGGGGATTGGGGAACCGCCGTTCCAGCGTGACGGCGTAGAAGGTTTCGGTCAGCCGTGGAAACCGATCGACCTCGACGAGGCGGCCGCTGGTCAACTCGTCGGTGACCACGATCGGCGGGACGACGGCCAGCCCCGCGCCTTCGCGTGCCAAGAGACGGATCATCGCCATGTCGTCCACCTCCGCGGCAATGCGCGGGCGTATCTCCAGGCGGTCGAAGAGCGCATCGATGCCAGAGCGGATGCTGCTCTCGACTGTCGGCAGGATGAGTGGTTCACGCGCGAGCAGGATCTCGAATGACGCATCCGTGCCGATCCGTTCGGGCGTGCCGATCAGGCTGACCGGCTGCTCGGCGATGGCGTGCGAGATCCAGGGCGTTGCCGCGTCCCGTTGCGGAGGGATGTTCGCGAGCACGACGTCGAGCTGGTGGCTTTCCAGGCTGTCGAGGAGTTGGCCCAGCGCACCTGAGCGGATGATGATCTCGACATCGTCGCGGTCGAGAAGCGGCCGCAGAAAACCGATCTGGAAGTTGCGCGACAGCGTGGCGAGCGATCCGACCCTGAGCACCTGCCGCCGCCCCGAAGGCCGTTCTCCGAGCGTGCTGATGAGCTCTTCGCCGACGGAGAAGATGGTATCGGCGTGGTCGAGAGCGATCCGTCCCGCTTCGGTCAGGATCAGCGTCCGCCCGCGGCGCTCGAAGAGGGGCTGACCGAGACGATCCTCGAGCAGCCTGATCTGGGACGAGACCGCTGATTGGGAGACGTTCAGGCGCACCGCCGCACGGGTCAGGTTTCCCTCGTGCGCCACTGTATGGAAATACCGCAGATGGTGGAAATTCAGCTCGGCCATATTGTTCTTATAAACAGAACGGTTTTCCTAGAACAATGTATTTTTATTGGGATAAGCCAGCGCCTACAAGCGGGCCAGGTTCAACAGTCCCGGAAACCCTGCCCATGTCCTACGATATGATCCCGCTGGCCGCACCCGCCGTCCTGCTCCTGGCTGCCGCATTCGCCTTTCTGCGGCCCGGACGGCGACCGCGTCTCGTGCCGGGTCTGATCGAGTCCGCCGCGCTCGTCGCCCTGATCGTGGCAATCGGCTCTGCGGCCTTGCTGGTCTTCGCCGGTGCCCACACCGGGCCCGTTCTCGGCCTCGCAGGTGTCGGTCTGTCGACCCGGTTCGATGTCGTCAGCGTGACGATGCTCGTCCTCGTCTCCTTCGTCGGGTGGATCGTGCTGCGTTATTCGAGATCCTATCTCGATGGCGAGGCCCGGCAGGGCGCTTTCCTCGGCTGGATGGCCGTCACGCTTGCCGCCGTTCTCGTCCTCGTCCAGGCCGGCAATCTGGCGCTGTTCGTCGCTGCCTGGATCGCCACCAGCGTAAGCCTGCACAGACTGTTGCTCTTCTACGGTGATCGGGTCCAGGCCGTCCGTGGCGCGCGCAAGAAATTCATCGTCGCCCGTATCGGCGATGGGGCCCTCGTGGGCGCTGCAATTCTGCTCTTCTCGGGCTACGGCACGTTCGACATTGGCACCATCCTGGCTGAGGCGCGCGAGGGCGCGGTCCCGGCAGCGGCCCCGTGGGCAGCCGGATGTCTGGCGCTTGCCGCGATCCTCAAATCGGCACAGTTCCCCTTCCATGGCTGGCTCACCGAAGTGATGGAGGCGCCCACGCCGGTCTCGGCACTGCTCCACGCCGGCGTCATCAACGGCGGCGGGTTCCTTCTGATCCGCTTCTCGGATGTGATGCTGCTCAGCCCCGGCGTGCTGGCGTTTCTTGTTATCCTCGGGGGATTCACTGCACTTTTCGCTGGGCTCGCCATGCTCGCGCAGTCGGCGGTCAAGAATTCGCTCGCATGGTCCACCATCGCCCAGATGGGCTTCATGATCATGCAGTGCGGCCTGGCCCTGTTCCCGCTCGCGCTTCTGCATATCGTCGCCCACTCGCTCTACAAGGCGCATGCCTTTCTCGCTTCGGGAACCGCCGTGGAACGGGTGGCGGCCATCCGGCGGCCCGGTCCGATCGCCATCCCGAGCGGTCGCGCCGTCCTGCGGGCCTTTGCGCTGGCGCTCGCGATCTACGCCGTCATCGGCCTGACCTTCGGCTTCGCCAGCAAGCCTCCGCAGGCGATCGCGCTCGGCGCCATTCTCATCTTCGGTGTCGCCTATCTTCTGGCGCAGGGGCTGGCGGATGCCGCGCCGCGCGTGCTGACGCGGCGCACCGCGCTTTACGCCATCGCCGCTTCGGTGAGCTATTTTGCGCTTCAGACCGGCACCGAATGGCTGACCGCCGGCGCCTTGCCCCAGACGCCTGCGCCAGGTCCCCTCGAATGGGCGATGCTGACGCTGACCGTCGCGAGCTTCGGTGTGGTGGCGATGGCGCAGGCCCTGTTTCCGCTCTGGTCGGATCATCCGGCCGCAGCCGGACTGCGCGTCCACCTGTCGAACGGTCTCTACGCCAATGCCGTCTTCGACCGGATGATCGGCAACTGGTCCACCCGCAATCAGTCCTGACACACGGGAAAGGGAAAGACGATGAACACGCATCTCAAGATCGCTAACGTCGACATGAAGGTCATCGAGACAGGCGCCGATGCCGCCGCGCGCCAGATTCCTCCGCTCTGGCCACTTTCTTCCTCTGTCGCGGTCAATCCCTTTCTGGGCCAGATGAACATGAGTCTGGCCAAAGCCGGCGCGCTTCTCGCACGCGTCGGCGGGGTTTCGGTGACCATGCCGCGGGACTGGTATGTCGCCCGCATCGAGACTGGTGAGATTTCCGACGAGGATCTCGCTTCCGCCCTCGACGCCTCGCCGCATGGTGACAAGCCGCTTCATGTCGCAGCACTCAAGGTCGCTATGCGCAGCCCGGCACTGGGTCGCAAGGCGCTGCCGACGGTCGCTGATCTCGTGGCGGAAGCGAGCCTGACCGACTGGCCGGGAATTCTCGCCGAGCGCATCGGTTCCTGGGCGGGCGGCTATTTCGACCGAGGACAGGCCCTGTGGGCCGCGCCGCGGGGGCGGTCCGCCTGGTTTGCGTGGCGGGCTTATGCCACCCACGACCTGACGCCCGAGATTATGGGCCTGAAGGGGTTCGCCACCTTCGTGGCAGAAGCGCCCGACAGTCCCTCCGAGGCAATCGCCCGCGCGGTCGCGCGTCTCGGCATCGACGAAGCGGCCCTGGAAAGCTACTTCCACCAGCTCCTGTTCTCGCTCGGCGGGCTGGCTCAATATGCCCGCTACGAGTTGTGGCGTGCCGAACTGGCCGGTGAGACCGACTCGGCGATCACCGACCTGCTCGCCATCCGGCTTCTCTGGGAAGAGGCGCTCTTTTCTCTCCAGGAAGAAGCTGTCGCCGACGAATGGCGCCGGGTCGCGCGCCTGCATGAAACGCCAGTCGAAGCCGGGGGCGACGATGTGATCGGCGAAATCCTGCAGGAGGCGTTCGAACGCGCCACGCAGCGCAGTCTTGCCGAAACGCTTGCCGCGCCCGCTCCGACGGTCGGCGACGACAGGCCGAAGCTTCAGGCTGCGTTCTGTATCGACGTGCGCTCCGAGGTGTTCCGCCGGGCGCTCGAATCCATCGATCCGTCGATCCGCACGCTCGGTTTTGCCGGCTTCTTCGGCATCGGCGCCAAGCACCGCCGGTTCGCCTCCGATGTCGAGGAACTGCGCCTGCCGGTCCTGCTCAATCCGTCGATCAGCTCGTGTGCGGGCTGTGAGACAGATCGGGATCGCGATCTTGCGACGCGTTATCGCGCCCGGGCCAAGCGGGCCTGGGGCCGTTTCAAGCTGGCGGCAGTCTCCTCCTTCGCCTTTGTCGAGGCGATGGGGCCGGTCTATGTCGGCAAGCTGCTCCGCGACGGCCTCGGCTTTGCCTCGATCTCTGCGCCCAACGATCCGCCGCCGCGCTTCGAAACCGAACTCGATGCCGCCGCCCGCATCGCTGCGGCAGAGACGGTCCTGCGCGCCATGTCCCTGACCGAGAACTTCGCACGCGTTGTGCTTCTCGCCGGCCATGGCGCCAGCGTCGTCAACAACCCGCATGCCAGCGGGCTTAATTGCGGCGCCTGCGGGGGATATTCCGGCGAGGTGAACGCCCGGCTTCTGGCAATCCTCCTCAATGAGACGGAAGTCAGGGAGGGTCTCGCCGCCAGGGGGATCACCGTACCGGAGGATACGCTCTTTGTTGCAGCCCTCCACGACACCACGACCGACAGGGTCACGCTTTACGACCGGGATGTGGATGCAGCGGCACATTCGGCCGATCTCGAGCGCATCCGCCAATGGCTGGAGACGGCCGGAAAGGTAGCTCGCGGTGAACGCGCCCTCCGGCTGCCCCGCGCGGCTGGCGCGGGTGACATCGACAGCCGCGCACGCAACTGGGCCGAAGTCAGGCCTGAATGGGCCCTTGCCGGGAACAAGGCCTTCGTCGCAGCACCCCGTATCCGGACTGCCGGTCGCAGCCTCGAAGGCCGCGCCTTCCTGCACGACTATGACTGGAAACAGGACAGCGCCCGCAGCTTTGGTGTGCTCGAACTGATCATGACGGCGCCCGTCGTCGTCGCCAGCTGGATCAGCCTCCAGTATTACGGCTCGACTGTCGCGCCGAACGCATTCGGTTCGGGCAACAAGCTGTTGCACAACGTGGTGGGCGGTATCGGCGTTCTGGAAGGCAATGGCGGATTGATGCGCAGTGGCCTGCCGTGGCAATCGGTTCACGACGGCGAGCGCCTCATCCACGATCCGGTCCGCCTGTCGGTCTGCATCGAGGCGCCCCGCGAAGCCATGACGGAGATTCTTCGCCGTCATGAAGGGGTGAGGGCGCTGTTCGACAATCGCTGGCTGCACCTCTTCGCAATGGATAAAGGAGGCAGGCTTGCCTATCGCTACGCGGGCAACCTTGAGTGGGTGCCGGTGGACTTCGTATCCATCGGTCGCGACATCGAGGCCGCCGCCTGATTCGGGTCAGTCAAATCGCATCGATCCCAGTGTCGCGGCGCATCAGTAATAGGTGCGCTCTGACATCGGTGTCGTTTCGATCCGCCTGAGCAACTCGGCCAGCAGCAGGTCCTCGGCGCGGTTGTTGCGGGCACTCGGGTTCCACACGACGTGGACGTCGATCTCCGGCACCTCCTCATAGGGCGGCAGGCGCCAGAGAAGACCGTCCTGGATGTCGCGCTTGACGACGTGGATCGGCAGCGGCCCGATGCCCAGGCCCGCGATGATCATCCGCCGCACCTCTTCGAGGTTCGCCGAGGTCCCGACGACGCGCGTGTCGAGACCCGCCCGCGCACGCAGGAGAGCGACCGGGCGCAGCGCGTCGTCCATCTGGTCGGTGACGAAACTGACCGACGAATGACCAGCGAGTTCGCCGATCGGAACGTCTGACCGGCCGAAGAGCGGATGGGTCGGCCCGCAGAACAGGCCGAAGAATTCACGATAGAGCCTGCGGTATTCGAGCCGCGGACTGCGCTCGTGGACGAGGCAGATGGCAAGCGATGCGCGCCGCGCGACGACTTCTGCGATGGCGAACTTGCTGGCCGCCACGTCGATGGAGATGGTCGCCGCCGGATGGGCGGTGTGGAAGGCGCTGAGCGCATCGTTGAAGACGGGCGACTGCACGTGGCTTGCAACCGCGATCCGGACATGGCCGCGCACCTCCTCGGCAACGTCGCGCATCAGGGTCCCGAGCCTCAGGATCGCGCCCTGGATATCGATCGCCTCGCGATAGAGAAGGTTGCCCGCATCGGTGAGCTGGAAATGGCCCGGAGAACGGTCGATCAGCTTGCGGCCGAGACGGCTTTCGAGCCGTTTCAGCGCGCTCGACACCGTCGGTTGCTTGAGCCGCAGCCGGTCGGCGGCCGCCGTTACACTGCCGGCCTCGGCGAGCGTGATGAAGGTGCGCAGCAGGTTCCAGTCCAGTTCGCGCGCCAGCCGTTCAAGATCCGAATTTGAAGCTATCATAGATACCATCTATAATTGGAATTCCGATTATCTATTTGATCAATGTTTCGGCGCTTGGCAAGCTTTCCTCAACAAACAAAAAAGGGGAATGGAATGGGTGTCGAGGCGCGGGAAGCCCGCCAACCCTGGATTCTGTTGTCGCCGGCGCTGATCGCGATCACGCTTCTGCTGTTCGTGCCGCTGGCCTTCATCGTCGTCTATTCGTTCTGGCTGCGCACGGCCACGGGCGCCGATATCGCCGGCTTCCATCTCAACAACTGGTCCGAGGCGCTCACCGACCGGTTCTACCGCGACATTCTGCTCAACACGCTCAAGATCGCCGCTATCACTACGGTCGTCTGCGCAGTCGCCGGCTATCCGGCCGCCTATTTCATCGCGCGCTCGAACCGCAACAAGGGCTTTCTGCTGTTGCTGCTCATGCTGCCCTTCTGGGTCAGCTACATCATCCGCACCATGTCGTGGATCAACATTC
>CAZEJG010000003.1:125484-218497 GCA_964511625.1 uncultured Hoeflea sp. | reverse complement strand
CGCAATTCGAGCATGCGGTCGATGTGCTGGCGGGCGGTGAGGCCGAAGCCGTCACGGTCGGCGACGCCGAGGCGCTTGCCCAGTTCCTCGATGACGTAGAGGTTCTCGCGCGGACCTTCCGGCGGATCGATCAGCTTAGGCCCGAGCAGGATGTGCTGGTTGCCGCCGCCGCGATAGATGTCGTCATGCTCGAGGAACATGGTCGCCGGCAGCACGACATCGGCGAGTTCAGCCGTCTCGGTCATGAACTGCTCGTGGACGCAGGTGAAGAGGTCCTCGCGCAGGAAGCCCTGTTTCACCAACCGCTGTTCCGGCGCGATGTTCACCGGATTGGTGTTCTGGATCAGCATCCCGGTGACCGGCGGGCCGCCATACAGCGCCGCCGCATCGCCCGTCAGCACCCGGCCGACCTGCGACTGGTCGAGGCTGCGGACCGTCTTGTCCTCGTAGCCAAGCCCCTCGACGAGGACCTTGTCGATGTTGAAGATGCCGCCATTGGTGTGGAAGGCGCCGCCGCCTTCATATTGCCAGGCTCCGGTCACGGCCGCGACCGAAAGGGCCGCGTGCATGTTGGCGGTGCCGTTGCGCGAGCGGGTGAAGCCGTAGCCGAGACGGAAATAACTGCGCTTCGTCTGTCCCACGAGGGCGGCGAAGGCCTCGATCTCCTCGACGGAAAGTCCGGTGATCGCAGCGGCCCATTCGGGCGTGCGCGTCTTCAGATGCGCTTCCAGCCCGCGCGGGTCGTCGGTGTACTTCTCGAGATAGGGCCAGTCGGCATACCCGTCACGGAAGGCCACATGCATCACCGCGCAGGCGAGCGCGCCATCGGTGCCGGGCCGGAGCACCAGCGACATGTCGGCCTGCTTCATGGTCGGCGTGTCGTAGACGTCGATGACGACGATCTTCGCGCCGCGTTCCTTGCGGGCGCGGATGGCGTGCGTCATCACGTTGACCTGGGTCGACACCGCATTGGTGCCCCAGATGACGACGCAATCGGATTTCGCCATCTCGCGGGGATCGGGCCCGCGCAGCGCGCCGGTGCCCATGGCAACCCCGGTCCAGGCGGCGTTGACGCAGATGGTGCCGAAGAAGCCGGAATAGCGCTTGGCGTGGCGCAGGCGGTGGATGGAATCGCGCTGCACCAGGCCCATCGTCCCTGCATATTGATAGGGCCAGACGGTTTCTGCGCCGTATTTCTCTTCCGCTGCGATGAACTTCTCGGCGACGAGATCGAGCGCCGCCTCCCAGCTCGCTTCCTTCCAGTTCCCCTCGCCGCGCGCGCCCGCGCGGATCAGCGGCTTCAGCAGCCTGTCGGGATGGTGGACGCGTTCGGAATAGCGGGCGACCTTGGCGCAGATGACGCCGGCTGTGTAGGAATTGTCGGGCGCGCCGCGCACGCGTCCGATCCGGTCGGGGCCGAGCAGTTCGACGTCGAGCGCGCAGGTCGACGGGCAGTCGTGCGGGCAGGCCGTGTGGCCGATCCTGACGTCGGAGGTGCGTTCGGCGCGGCGGATGGGGCTCGCTTCGTTCATGGTTTCCCTATATGGGAAAGGCAGGCGTACCGCCAGTTGTGCGGCTGAGCTGATTTTCCTCTTTTTGCGCCCGTGGGCAGGCAATTTTTCCATGAACTACCGCCACATCTACCATGCCGGAAATTTCGCCGACGTGCTCAAGCACGCCATCCTGGCGGCGATCGTGACCTATCTGCAGAAGAAGGACGCGGCCTTCCGTGTGATCGATACCCATGCCGGCATCGGCGTCTACGATCTCCGCTCCGAGGAAGCCCAGAAAACCGGAGAGTGGCAGACGGGGATCGGGCAGATCGCGGAGGCCAAACTGTCCGAGCCTCTGCGGGATTTCCTCGCACCCTGGCTGGGAGCGGTCGCCGAGGTGAACGGTGGCTCGCTTCTGCCGCTGGAACGCTATCCCGGCTCCCCTCTCCTCGCGCGAACGCTGTTTCGCAAGCAGGACCGGCTCTCGGCGATCGAGCTTCACCCGGCGGATTCGGCGAAACTCTCGAAGTTGTTCGACGGCGACTTCCAGGTTCGCGTCACCGAACTCGACGGCTGGCTGGCGCTCGGCGCGCATCTGCCGCCGAAGGAAAAGCGCGGCCTTGTGCTCGTCGATCCACCCTTCGAGAAGGAGGGCGAGTTCGACCGGCTGGTCGACGGGCTCGACCGCGCCACCAAGCGTTTTCCGGGCGGCACCTATTGCCTGTGGTATCCGCTCAAGGCCGATGCCGATACGCAGGGCTTTCGCCGCAAGCTCACGGAACTCGGCCGTCCGCGCACGCTGGCAGCCGAATTGTGGGTGCGCGACCTGAAAACCGAAAAAGGCCTGAACGGCTCCGGGATGATCGTGGTCAACCCGCCGTTCACGCTCGAAGCCACCTTGCGCGAGGTGCTTCCTGAACTCGCCGGATTGCTGGCGCAGGACAAGGGCGCGGGCTTCAGCGTCGAGTTTCTGGTCGGCGAATAAGGGGCGGACGGACAGGGTTTCCGAAACCAAATTCCCCTACTCTGGCCTCGCTCGCCTTTTGTCGCGGAATTCGCGTCCCTATATGGGGGCGACCTCGTACTTCGCGCGCAACCGCGCAACTGACATTCCCCGGGGGACCCGGGGCAAAGACATTGGAACGATCATGAACCAGTCGGATATCGGTTGGGAGCTCTGGCGCAGCTTTCTGGCTGTGATGGACGAACGCTCCCTGTCCGGGGCCGCACGCAGCCTCGGGGTTTCCCAACCCACCATCGGCCGACACGTCGACCAGCTCGAGGCCGCACTCGGCGTCGGCCTCTTCACCCGGGCACAAAACGGACTGACCCCGACCGATCTCGCCCAGGCGCTCGAACCGCAGGCCCGCGGCATGGCGGCCTCGGCCGCCGCGCTGACCCGCACCGCTTCCGCCGGCGCCAATTCCGAGGACGGGATGGTGCGGATCTCGGCAACCGAGATCATGTCGAGCGAGATCCTGCCGCTGATCCTCGAACCGCTGCTGCGCAGCCACAAGGGCCTGCAGCTCGAAATCGACGCGTCGAACCGGACGGTCGACCTTCTGCGCCGCGACGCCGATATCGCCATTCGCATGCAGCGTCCCGAGCAGGGCGCCCTGCTCGCCCGCCGGCTCGGCACGCTGCGGCTCGGCCTGTTCGCCTCGCGCGCCTATATCGGCAACCGCAAATTGCCCGAAAAGCCGTCCGAACTCGCCGAGCACCGCATCATCGGCCCGGACCGCGACCCGATCTACCGCAGCCGCTTCCTGACAGCGGTGCCGGAAATCGCACCGGAAATCTTCACCTATCGGAGCGACAGCCACACGACCCAACTCGCTGCGCTGAGGGCCGGCATCGGCATCGGCATCTGCCAGACCTGGATCGCCGAGAAGGAAAGCGACCTCGTTCCCGTGCTGTCGGATACCATCCGGTTCGAGATCGAGGTCTGGCTGACCATGCACGAGGATCTGCGTCACAGCCGGCGCATCAAGATGGTCTACGACCATATCGCCGAGTGCCTGCCGGAATACCTCACCTGACCGGACAAGCCGTCAAAGAGGGTTTTGCGGCTTGACCTTTCTCGTGACCCTGATCATCTTCGCCACTCAAGTTGACTCACAGCGTCGGTCTGTGACGGAGGGTGGAATGATCTTGCGCGGTTTGAGACGGGTCTCGGGATTGTTTGCACCCGGTGTCGCAATTGCTGCCATCACGGCGGGTTTCGCCGGCGGGATGGCGACGACACCGGCCCAGGCCTTCACCGGCGGCAGTTTTCCGGCATGCTCAGAGCAGCGTGTGCTCGACTACATGGCCAGACGCTTCGTCTGGACCGATGAACACGTCATTCAGCGCGGCCTGCGGATCGACGACATCACCCACGCCCACCAGAACAAGTACAAACCTGCGACCGAGACGCATCTCGTCGGCCGCCGCTACTGCCATGCCACCGCCTGGATGAACGACGGCTCGAAGCGACAGATGTGGTACCTGATCGAAGAAGGCATGGGCTTTGCCGGCGTGCGCGACAATGTCGAATTCTGCATCTCCGGCCTCGACCCCTGGCACGTCTATGGCGCGTGGTGCCGCTCGGTTCGCTGAGGTATGGGCGATTACGCCCGGTCTGTCCGGCTTTTCCTGTTTCTTGGCCTGACGGCTTTTGCGATTGCGGGCTGTTCGGAGAGCGAAACCGGTTCTAGCCCTCAGGCCAGCGCTGACACCGCACCAGCGTCCCGTTCTGCGCCGACCGACCTTCCAGAAGGCGCAGGCTTCGATTTCTACGTTCTCGCGCTGTCGTGGTCGCCAACCTATTGTCTGAACGAGGGCCGCGACCGGAACGACCGCACCCAGTGTGGCGACGCACGGCGCCACGGTTTCATCGTTCACGGGCTGTGGCCGCAGTTCGACAGCGGCTACCCCGAATATTGCCCGACCCGGGAAAGCGACCGGGTGCCCGACCGTCTCGGACGGTCGGTGATGGACATCACCCCGAGCATGGGCCTGATCGGCCATATGTGGCGCAAGCACGGCACCTGTTCCGGGCTGGATCAGGCCGACTATTTCCGCGTGGTCCGCGCGGCGCGCGAGACCATCACCGTTCCGGATCGTTTCGACGACAATGCGGAGCGGCAGACGATGTCGCCCGACGCAGTGGAAGCGGCTTTCATCCGCGCCAATCCAGGGCTCGCCCGCGACGCGATTGCCACGGTCTGCCAAGGCGGGCAGTTGCGGGAGGTCCGCATCTGCCTTACCAAAAGCCTCGGCTTCCGGTCCTGCCCCGAAGTCGACCGCTCCGCATGCAGGGCCGGATCTGTGTCGGTTCCGCCACCCGGCTGAGGACGGCGGGACCCGTTGCATGTTTTCATGAAAGTCCACTTCAAGGATATCCGGATGAAGCTTCTCTATTCCTCCCCCTCTCCCTATTCCGCCAAGGTCCGCATGGCCGCGGCCGTGGCCGGGGTTCAGATCGAATCGGTGCCGACGAGCACGGCCGACGAGCCGGCGGCGCTGATCGACAACAATCCGCTCGGCAAGATTCCGACGCTCGTTACCGACGAGGGAATGACGGTCTACGACAGCCGCGCCATCATGGGATATCTCGATCGCACCGGCGCGCAGCGCATCTACCCGCGCAACGCCCAGAAGCGCACGGAGGCGGACGTGCTCGAGGCGCTGTGTGACGGGATCTGCGACGCGCTGCTTCTGTGTGTCTACGAGAAGCGTTTCCGGCCGGAAGAGATGATTTATCAGCCCTGGCTCGATATCCAGTGGCGCAAGGCGATGCGCGGTCTCGACGCCCTCGAAAACCGCATCCCGCGCATGGGCAAGACCCCTACGGCCGCTCATCTGGCGATCGCAGCAGTCGTCGGCTACCTCGCGCTGCGCTTCGACGGGAAGTGGGAACGCGGCCGGCCGAAACTCAAGGGCTACGCCAAGAAGTTCGCCGCCAATTATCCGGACGTCGCGAAACTGATGCCCTCCGCCTGAGCGGTTTTAGCGTTCACAAACGAAAAAAAGGCCCGGGACGAACCCGGGCCTTTTATGTTTCCGGCGTTGGGAGGAGTTGCCGGAACTGACGTTGCAGGACGTCAGAACTTCAGACCGATACCGGCGCGGACCGAATGGTCGTCGTAGCCGGTCGAGATGTTCGTTGCACCCGCACCGACACCATTGAAGGTTTCGGAACCGTAATCGGTGTAACGGTACTCGAGACGCGCGGTGACGTTCTCGGTGAGGAAGGTTTCCACACCTGCGCCAACCGTGTAGCCGACCATGGTGTTGTCGTCGGAACCACCGGGACCGGTGACTTCGAGGTTGGTCGCGGCGACACCGGCCGTACCATAGACCAGGAACGGGTTCATGTCGTAACCGAAGCGGGCACGCAGCGAACCTTCGGCACCCTGTTCGGACGCGTAGGTGGCATTGGAGCCATCGGCACCGGAGTAGCCGACGTCACCTTCGATACCGTAGACGAAGTTGTCGGCCTGCCAGTTGTAACCACCGTAGACGCCGCCGTTCCAGCCGTCATTATCGGAGGTGACATCGGTTTCACCCCACTTGTAGCCGCCGTAGACACCGGCATAACCGCCAGCCCAGAGATAGGCCGGAGCGGATTCGATGGCGACCGGCGGTGCCGGAGGCGCTTCTACGATGGCATCGGCGGCACGCGCCTGAAGAGACAGCGGCAGCGCCATTGCGGTGGCGGCGAGGGCCAGCGTGATCTTGCGCATGAATAAAACTCCTTGTTTGCACTCCCGTCACAACGGACGGCAAGGCAGGTTGTTCCCCGCCCTGGTGAGAATATCTGGACTTCGAATGCGGCGGCGGATGAGCGGGAATGTGACAAGACAGCGGCACAAAGAAGACGCAATGTGGCGTTGCGAAAATGTCACATATTCCGCACAGCACCGGTCCGCAGCAGCTGTGCCTCACTGCGCGCCGCAGTTTGCATCCGTCCCGGGCTGACCTATATGAGGGCTGACGTTCATCATCCCTCCCGCTTGGCGCAAGACGAACCCTTTCATGACCAGCTTTCTCATGCTTCTCGCCGGAATGGCCTTCCTCATGGCGGCGGGCGACTATCTCGTGCGTGGGGCGGTCGGTCTGGCGGCGCGGGCGCAGATCAATCCACTGATCATCGGCCTCACGGTCGTGGCCTTCGGGACATCCGCTCCGGAACTCTTCGTCTCGATGCAGGCGGCCTTCGACGGCGTTTCAGGCATTGCGATCGGCAATGTGGTCGGATCGAACATCGCCAATGTGCTTCTTGTCATGGGCGCGCCAGCCCTGCTCGCCGCACTTCACTGTTCGGAACGGGGAATTGGCGCTTCCCTTGTGGTCATGCTGCTGCTCACAGTGCTGCTGATGGCCTTCATGGCCACGGGCACCCTGTCGCGCGTGGAAGGCGCGGTGCTGCTTCTGGTGATGGCTGGTTATCTGGGCTGGCAGATCCGCAGGGCCATCAAGGATCCCGCCCATATGGTCACGGGCCATGAGGACGACCCGGACATTGCGCCGCCGGCCACGACGGCCAAGATCGTCCTCTATATCGTCACCGGCCTGATCGGACTGCCGCTCGGCGCCTGGATGACGGTTACGGGCGCTTCCGAGATCGCCCGCATGTTCGGCGCCTCCGAGACCGCGATCGGCCTGACCGTTGTCGCCATCGGCACGTCGCTGCCGGAACTGGTGACCTCGGTCATGGCGGCATGGCGCAAGTCCGGCGCCGTGGCGATCGGCAATGTCGTCGGCTCCAACATCTTCAATATCGGCTTCATTCTCGGACTGACAAGTCTGGTACTGCCATTGCAGGTCGATGAACGTGTTATCCATGTCGACATGTGGGTCATGCTTGCCACCTCAGCCCTGGTGGTGGCACTCGCCCACTGGAACCGGCCGATCGGCAAGCTTGGCGGCATCGCCATGCTGGCGGCCTTCGTCCTCTACATCGTGACGGTATTCTGAACCGTCGTTTGAACGGAGCAACCGTGGCAACGGCAGATACATCCCACATCGCGCTTGTGACCGGCGCCGGCAAACGCGTCGGGCGGGCGATTGCGCTCGACCTCGCCATCCACGGCTTCGCCATTGCTGTTCACGCCAACAGCTCGAAGGAAGAAGCCGAGGAGACCGCCTCGATCATCCGCGATGCCGGCGGCACGGCGGAGGTGTTTCTCGGCGATCTCAGCGATCCCGAGGTTCCCGGCCGGCTGATCCGTGCGATCGGCAAGAAGCTCGGCACGCTTCGCCTGCTCGTCAACAACGCCTCGATCTTCGAAGCCGATACGGCGGACGCATTCGATCCGGACCTGTTCGATCGCCACATGGCCGTGCATGTGAAGGCGCCCGCGCTTCTGGCTGCGGCGATGGCGAAAGACCTGCCGAAGGATACCGATGGACTGGTCGTCAACATGATCGACCAGCGCGTCAAACGGCTCACGCCCAACTTCTTTTCCTACACGCTGTCGAAATCGGCGCTGTGGACTGCGACCCGAACGATGGCGATGACCTATGCGCCACAGATCCGCGTCAATGCGATCGGTCCCGGCCCGACGCTCAAGAGCCCGCGCCAGAGCGATGACGAATTCGCACGGCAGGTGAAAGCGGTGCCGCTCGAGCGGTCGCCCGAACTGGGCGAGTTCGGCGCCACGATCCGCTATTTCTGGGATAACCGCTCGGTCACCGGGCAGATGGTGGCGCTTGACGGCGGCCAGCATCTGGCCTGGGAGACCCCGGACGTTTCGGGAGTGAATGAATGAGTTCACCTGCCTCTCCGCGGAAAGAGAAGGCCGGCTCGTCCGACAAGGGCGGGGTGATCTACGACGAGAGCGAGACCGACGAAGAGGAGTCTGACGGGGACGCGCAGGACGAAGCCGTCACACCGGCCGATACGACGGAAACCGCAGTCCTCTCCTCGATCGAGTGGAACGAGAGCCCGGCCCTCAACCCCGGCCTGAAGGGCGCCGAAGTTATCCAGGCTTTCGTCAAGCACCTGCCCAACCAGCCCGGCGTCTACCGCATGATGAACGGCGACGGCGACGTGCTTTATGTCGGGAAAGCGCGGTCGCTCAAGAAGCGGGTGACCAACTACGCGCAGGGACGCGGACACTCCAACCGCATCACCCGGATGATCCGGGAGACGGCGCACATGGAGTTCGTCACCACCCGGACCGAAACCGAAGCGCTTCTCCTCGAAGCCAATCTGATCAAACGGCTGAAGCCGCGCTTCAACGTGCTGATGCGGGACGACAAGTCGTTCCCCTACATCCTGATCACCGGCAACCACGAAGCACCTGCCATTTACAAGCATCGCGGCGCGCGGGCACGGAAGGGCGACTATTTCGGCCCCTTCGCCTCCGCCGGGGCGGTGGGACGGACGATCAACGCGCTGCAGCGGGCCTTCCTGCTCCGGACCTGCACGGATTCGGTCTATGAGAGCCGGACGCGACCGTGCCTTCTCTACCAGATCAAGCGCTGTTCCGGCCCCTGCACCGGCGAGATTTCGCCGGAGGGCTACGCCGAGCTCGTCGACGAGGCGAAGGGTTTTCTGTCGGGGCGCAGCCAGACGGTGAAGGCGCACCTGGCGGAAGCCATGCAGTCGGCGTCGGAAGATCTCGATTTCGAGCGTGCGGCGGTCTACCGCGACCGTCTCTCGGCACTCTCCCACGTTCAGAGCCATCAGGGCATCAATCCGCGCACGGTGGAAGAGGCCGACATCTTCGCGATCCACGTGGATGGGGGGCTCGCCTGCATCCAGGTCTTCTTCTTCCGTACGGGGCAGAACTGGGGCAACCGCGCCTATTTTCCGCGCGCCGATTCGGCGATGGAGCCGGGCGAGATTCTCGGCGCTTTCATCGGCCAGTTCTATGACGACAAGCCCACGCCGAAGCAGATCCTCATTTCCGACGATTTCGAGGATCGGGCGCTGCTCGCCGAGGCGCTGTCGACACGGGCCGGCCACAAGGTGACCGTCAGCCAGCCGCAGCGGGGCGAGAAGCGCGAACTCGTCGAGGACGTCCTCAACAATGCCCGCGAGGCGCATGGCCGGCATCTCGCCGAGACCGCCTCGCAGGCACGCCTGCTCAAGGGACTGGCGGAAACCTTCGGGCTCGCAAAGGTGCCGCGGCGCATCGAGGTCTACGACAACTCCCATATCATGGGCACCAATGCGGTGGGCGGCATGATCGTCGCCGGACCGGAAGGGTTTGTGAAGAACCAGTACCGCAAGTTCAACATCCGCTCCGAGGACATCACCCCGGGCGACGACTTCGGGATGATGCGCGAGGTGATGCAGCGGCGCTTCTCGCGGCTCCTGAAGGACCACGCGGACGACATGCCCAAGCCGATCGGCGAAGCCACGGAAACGACCGAGGACGAGGATGCGGGCGACACCCCCTTCCCTGCTTGGCCGGACCTGGTGCTGATCGACGGCGGACAGGGCCAGATGACGGCGGTGCGCGCGATCCTCGACGAACTCGGGATCCGCGACAGGATCATGGCGATCGGCATCGCCAAGGGGATGGACCGCGAGGCGGGACGCGAGCGCTTCTTCATGGACGGACGACAGGCCTTCACCCTGCCGCCGCGTGATCCCGTACTCTACTTCATCCAGCGTCTGCGCGACGAGGCACACCGCTGGGCCATCGGCAGCCACCGGGCGCGGCGCAAGAAGGAGATGGTCAAGAACCCGCTCGACGAGGTGGCCGGCATCGGCCCCACCCGGAAGCGGGCGCTCTTGATGCATTTCGGCACCGCCAAGGCGGTCAGCCGCGCCGGGATTGAGGACCTTCAGGCGGTCGACGGCATCTCCGAGGCGATGGCCGAACAGATCTACAATCACTTCCACGAGGACAAACGGTAGCTAAAAATATGTGCTTTTATAGATAGAGCAATTTTCTTTTAAAAAATTTCGTTTCGTACTAGCTCTTACACGTAAAAAGCATTATTATTTGCCACTGAAACTCAAACGTTTGAGGATAGGCATGGCTGCAGCGAAGTGGGCAATCGTTATTGCTATGTTTCTGCTCCTCACGCGGAGCGAATTAGCATACGGCCAGAACACATCTTGTGGGACAAGTGTGGAAAATGTGACTGTGAATGATGACAGCACTGTTCATATTTACAACAACGCATGCAACACTAAAAATGGCAGACTAAATGTTAGGTATGTATGGTTAAATATCAATGCGGCATCAATGGTGCTGTCCGGCTTTTTACCCGAAGAACTATCGCCGATATTGGGAAAATCAACTTTAACGGTGGAAACGCCCGTAAAGAAACATATTGACTATATCCTACAAAATTTCGGCGCACTCATTGGTGATTCCCCGCCCGGAATTGGCGCACAAGTGATCTCACCACGGGGCGAACAATTAAACCTGCACTTCTCAGACGAGACGAATTTAAACCTCAAAAATAGATCTAAAGCGATCAAACATCTACGCTACCTACCGCTTGAGCCATTTCCTTGGCCAAAAGCCGAAATTATTCATTCATTCACCAATGGACCTAATTGGCCTAAAGGAGATTATACTTATACGCGCAATTCCAATCCGATATCTTACTTGAGAAGCGACTTATTAAATCCAGAAACAGCCATCAGCACTGTCTTTAGCTGCATAATTCACTATGACTTTATTGATCGAAATGAGTTTCGCCGATATTGGGATATGGCGCAGAATGCAGCCGATTTAGTAATAGAAGGTAAAATCGGCACTTCAAATTTTGAATACCAGTATGGAGATCTCAAGCGGGAATCTGTCGCTAAAAGCATAATCGCCGGGCACCCCTCCTATGATACGCTTGAATATTTTGGCCGGAAAAATTGGCCAGCAGATTTTTTAGTCCGAATTGGGCACTATAACGATATGGACGGCTGCGCGCCAAGCGCCGGAGGATTTTCTATTGCAGCCGTTCCCCGCACTCCCTTCATCCTTTTCGCGATAGTGTCATCAACAGACGGCCACCTTCCAATCAATCGCCTCTCCTTTCTCCTCGATGAAGAGGACAGCATAAGGAACGAGGCCAAACATACAGAACCCTACGCTATCAACCTGTCTTCAAGCACAGTTATCTCAGCGGACCACACAATAGCGATTCCACTACAAATGGAACTCCGGTACGACCTACAATCAGATCCAATAATCCAGCTAACAGCGGAATATATGGAGCAGTCAAAAAGTACATTTCAGCTCATCAAAAAACTTGCCCCTCCAGAAATTGGATTTGCGTCTACGATAGACGGAGACGACTGGATATTTTCAAAGCAGACATCTTTGCTGCCAGCGCCGACTAGCAAAGACATAACTCGTAAGTATATTTACGGAGAAGCTTTGCAGCTCAAGGAAATCCAATCGACCAATGATTTGATTGAAATTTCCAAAGCTCCAGCCCAAGCCGTCATGGCTAATCAATTTTGGGAAGAAGGCTCCTGCCCCTTCCTAACTTTTCTTGATAAATCAGGCACGAGAATCTCCCGCAATCGCATACTTATTGGCGCATCGCAAAAGAGCTTATCGAAGACTGAAACAATTTCGGTACCGGAAGGAGCTACGCACTTTAGGATTGAGGAAGTTGAGCCAGAGATATCCTACGTTGAAGACTTGTTCGCAATTTCTGAAAACGGAATCAGGAAATCGTTAGGACCGAGCTTTATGCTAACACCGCAAGAGGGACTCGAGTTTGCGATACCGAAGTCTGTCCACGAAATAGAAATACGTGGCTATTATGATTTGCTTTAACGCAAGAATAATTAAAACTCCGGAGGTCCTCAAGCGTGGTTGAGATTATCCAGGCTGGCGGAGTAGCAGCCGCAGCTGTTATATTGATGTTTGGGTTCTACCGCGCCCTTCTTCGAGCAGATATAATCCCGCGACTAAAACAATATCATGCATTCATTCTAATGCTTTGTGTCGTCGCAAGTACGTTTTTTGTTACCTTAAGCGCGATATGGAAGCCGGAACCCGGCGCTAGTGGCGTCCACAATCTGAGCGGCGTGTCGGTGAACAACACCGTGGTGAATAACAATTCAAAGCTTCAAATAGATAACTCAGGCACGTCGGATAGCGAGTAAGTAGCGGCCCTAATTTTGGCGCGGGGATTTAGTTTTAACGCGCTATCTAGCCCTCACTTCATTTTTCGCGTATCGGCAATTGCCAGATGATGCCTATCTAGCGTAATTCGTTTAACGCAGAGCATTCTGCCGATAGCGCACCGCCCTTGACGCGGGGCAGCCCGAGGGTTCATCTGGCGGCGTACGAAGAATGCGGTAGAATTTATGGCCTCGCGCGCGCTCAACATCCCCAACATGCTCACCTATGCCCGAATCATCGCGGTTCCGCTGATCGTGCTGTGCTTTTTCATCGAAGGGCGGCTGCACGGCTCGGATTTCGCGCGTTGGTCGGCGCTGGCGCTGTTCGTCATCGCCTCGGTGACTGATTTCTTCGACGGTTACCTGGCGCGTGCATGGGACCAGACCTCGAATATCGGACGCATGCTCGACCCGATCGCGGACAAGCTGCTGGTGGCCTCCGTGCTTCTTCTGGTGGCCGCTGACGGCACCATCGCGGGCTGGTCGATCTGGGCGGCGATCATCATCCTGTGCCGCGAGATCCTCGTCTCCGGCCTGCGCGAATATCTGGCGGCCCTCAAGGTCTCCGTGCCGGTGACCAAGATCGCCAAGTGGAAGACGACGGTGCAGATGCTCGCCATCGCCTTCCTGCTGGCGGGACCCGCCGGCGACAAGGTGCTGCCCTACACCACCGAAGCCGGCATCGTGCTGCTCTGGATCGCCGCGATCGTGACGATCTATACGGGCTACGACTATTTCCGGGCCGGCCTGCGGCACGTGATCGACGAGTAGAGTGCCATGAAACTCATCTATTTCGCCTGGGTGCGCGAGCGGATCGGCAAGGCCGACGAGGACATCGACCTGCCGGACGACGTCACCACCATCCGTGAACTGATCGCGTATCTGAAGACGCGCGGCGAGGAATACGAGGCGGCCTTCGAGTTTCCCGACGTCATCCGCGCGGCGATCAACCAAGAACATGTCGAGCATTCCGAAAAGATCGGCGATGCGAAGGAAGTCGCGCTCTTCCCGCCGATGACCGGAGGCTGAGAATGGCTCCTCCGCCCCGCATCGAGATCCGGGTGCAGGCCGAGGATTTCGACGTTTCCGCCGAGATCGCGGCGCTGACGGACGGCCGGGCGGATATCGGCGGGGTGGCGAGTTTCGTCGGACTCTGCCGCGACGAGGGCGGCACGCTTTCGGCCCTCGAACTCGAACACTATCCGGGCATGGCCGAGCGGGCGATCCGGACGATCGCCGAACAGGCCGTCGAGCGTTTCGCGCTGTCGGGCATTGTCGCCATCCACCGTTTCGGAAAGATCGCCCCCGGCGGCAATATCGTGCTGGTGGCTGCGGCAGCACCGCACCGGCGCGCGGCCTTCGAGGGCGCGGAATTCCTGATGGACTATCTCAAGACCGAGGCGCCGTTCTGGAAGAAGGAGCACCGTGCCGACGGCACGTCCGGCGGCTGGGTATCGGCCAAGGATGCCGACGACAGCGCGCGGGACCGCTGGAAGGAGCAGCCATGAGCGAGATCCAACTCGAGGAGAGCTGGAAACAGGCGCTGATGGGGGAGTTCGAAAGCCCCTACATGGCGTCGCTCAAGAGTTTCCTGAAAGAGGAATACCGGGCCGGCAAGGCGATCTTCCCCAAGGGTTCGGAATATTTCAGGGCGCTCGACCTGACGCCGCTCGACAAAGTGAAAGTCGTCATTCTCGGCCAGGACCCCTATCACGGCGACGGCCAGGCGCACGGGCTGTGCTTCTCGGTCAGGCCCGGCGTCCGGGTGCCGCCGTCGCTGATCAACATCTACAAGGAAATCGAGGACGACCTCGGCATCCGCCCGCCCCGGCACGGCTTTCTCGAACACTGGGCCGAACAGGGCGTGCTGCTCCTGAACAGCGTGCTCACCGTCGAACGTGGCCTCGCCGCCTCCCATCAGGGGCGCGGCTGGGAAAAATTCACCGACAGGGTGATCGAGACCGTCAACGGGCTCGACCATCCCGTCGTCTTCATGCTGTGGGGATCCTACGCGCAGAAGAAGGCGGCTTTCGTCGACCGCCGCCATCTGGTGCTCAAGGCCCCGCATCCCTCGCCGCTCTCAGCCCATCGCGGCTTTTTGGGCTGCAAGCATTTCTCCAAGGCCAATGCCTTTCTGGAGAAGAACGGGCTTGCGCCGATCGACTGGAGCTTGCCGGAGACCATCTCCTGACGTTTCACGTCAGTACTTCACGTATCGCAACTCGTATCCTGTTTTCGCCACGCTGCTTTAGCGATATGTGAACTGCGATGATGCGGGCCGGAGACTGACCAGTGACATTGTTGGACGCAAATTTCGGCTCGGCGGCCAGCAACCGCAAGGCCATCCTGCTGATGTGCCTCGGCGCATTGATGCTGGTGATGAACGATACCTCCGCGAAATGGCTCGTCGATCGCTACGATCCGTTCCAGATCACCTTCGTACGCAGCGTGATCACCGTTCCGATGATCGTTGCCGTCATCCTGATGAAGGACGGCATCAAGGGACTGGGAACAAGGCGGTTCGCGCCGCACGCATTGCGCGGGTTTCTGGTTCTGGCGGCCACCTACTGCTTCTTCAACGCGTTGAAGGTGCTCTCGCTCGCCGATGCCACGGCGCTCTTCTTCGCCGCGCCCATCTTCATCACCGCCCTTTCGGTACCGCTGCTCGGTGACAAGGTCGGACCGCGCCGCTGGGCGGCCGTCTTTGCGGGCTTCGTCGGCGTGATGATCATCGTGCAGCCGAGCGCGGAGACCTTCCAGCCCGCCTCGCTCTTCGCGGTCGGCACGGCGCTCGTCTACGCCTTCATCATGATCAGTTCGCGCTGGCTTCATTCCGACGACACCATGCGCACGGTGGTTTTCTACCTCAGCGCCCTCCCGGCGGTCTATTCGAGCTTCGTGCTGTTCGGGGAATGGCCCGTCATCACCGGAACGGATCTCGCCGTCTTCGTCGCCATGGCGGTCTTCTGGTCGTTCGGCGTGGCTGTCGTGAGCGAAGCCTTCCGGACGGCGCCGGCGGCCATCGTCGCTCCCTTCGACTACAGCGCGCTGATCTGGGCGAGCCTCGTCGGCTGGCTCGTCTGGGGGACCATTCCCGACATGACGACCTATCTCGGCGCCGTCATCATCGCCGCGTCCGGCATCTACATCCTGCTCCGCCAGGAAAAGCTCAAGTCATAGGCGGCATAAAAAAACCGGGCCCTTGCGAGCCCGGTTTTCCGATTCAATCCAATGGCTTCGCAGCTGAAGCCGAAAAACCGATTCAGCCGACGATTTCGGTGCCGGAGAACCAGTAGGCGATTTCCTCGGCAGCGGTTTCCGGCGCATCCGAACCGTGGACCGAGTTCTCGCCGATCGACAGGGCGTGGACCTTGCGGATGGTGCCCTCCTCGGCGTTGGCCGGGTTGGTGGCGCCCATGACTTCGCGGTTCTTGGCAATGGCGTTCTCGCCTTCGAGAACCTGAACGATGGTCGGGCCCGAGGACATGAATTCGGTCAGTTCGCCGAAGAAGGGGCGGTCCTTGTGGACGGCATAAAAGCCTTCGGCTTCGCGCAGGCTCATCCAGACGCGCTTGGAGGCGACGACGCGCAGGCCGGCATCCTCGAGCATCTTGGTGATCGCGCCGGTGAGGTTGCGCTTGGTCGCATCGGGCTTGATCATCGAAAAGGTACGTTCGATTGCCATGGTTCTCTTTCCGTGTTTGGACGCGGCCGGGGCGACCGCCGTGGGCTTGAAGAGCCGGGTGGCGAATGCCGGCCCGGAGTTGGCGCCTCAATAGCCGCCTCCCCCTTCCAAGACAAGGGGCATGGGTCCGATCAGGCTGCGGCCGCGACCTTGCGCCCCGCACCGTCATGGAGATCGAGGCAGCGCTCGAACCAGATGCTGACCGGATCGTCATCCGGCAGAAGCTTCGTCGCCGAGACGATGCGGGCCCATTGCAGGCCGCCGAAGACGATGTAGTCGGAAAAGAGCGGCGTCTCGCCGCCGAGGAAAGGCTGGAAGGCAAGCATCTGGCGCAACGGCTCGAGCCTGGCCGGATAAGCTTCGAGCGCGGCATCGCGGCTGGCGGCGACCTCCTCCAGCGACTTGCCGAACCGGGCTTCGCGGGAGGTGCGGAAATAGATGCGGTCCTCGTCGGCAAGACCGTCGTGAATGTCCATCAGAATGATCGGCATCAGCGGTGCGTGCACGTTGCCGAGGCTCCAGCGCTCGATGAAGCGCGCGGCGGCCTTGCCACCCGTTCCACCGAAAAGCGACGGCGCGTCCGGATAGGCCTCCTCCAGATACTCGGCGATCGCGAAACTGTCGGAGATCATCCTCTCGCCGTCGACGAGCAGCGGCACAGTCTTGGTCGCACCGCCCTCGATCTCCGGGACCTTCGTAAACGGGGTCGGGATCGCGTCGAAGTCGAGGCCCTTGTGACGCAGCGCCATCTCGGCCTTCCAGACATGCGGCGAGAAATGGCGGCCGGTATCGGCGCCGCAGAGGGCGTAGAGCGTGCGGGTCATCGGATACTCCTCGGGAAAGACGGACAGACGGGTTCGCGCGCGATAACAAGGCGCGCGGCGGGCCGAGACAAGTCAAAAGTTTTGAACGACATGTGACCGGCGGAGATGGTTCCGCAGCGAAAGTCAGCGCGGCCGATCCTCAGTTGGTGGCGCCGCACATCCGCAAGAGACCCGGAAGTTCCTGCCCCTCCGAGCACAGGAGGCCGCCCCACTGATAGCCGACACGGCCATCGGTCAGCACGATGCGGAACCATTCGAACCCGTCATATTCGACATGGGAGTTCGCATAGAGGATCACCGGCATGCCTTCCGGCAGCGAGCCGATATCGGGAAAATCGGTCCCCGGGCCCTCGCGCAGCTTGCCGCCGAGTGATCGGCCGGGCGCGTTGACCGCGGTTTCGCCGCCGGGGCCATCCTGCGGCGGCGGGGTGATGCCATCGGGCATATCGACGGGATCAACGGGGAAGGAATCGGTCGGGTCGGCAGCCGCATTCTGGCAAGGGTACTGCTCAGTGCCGAGAAACAGCGCCGGCGGCAATTGCTCGGGGACGAAGCGGACAGCCGATTCCTTGTTGACCCAGGCGCCCTGCCCGTCAGGCGTCAGCAAGCCGCCGCGACCCATGCCGTCGAACCCGCCAACGCCCTTTTCCGGCGCGATGTCGATCGTCACGCTGATCCCGATGCCGGGATCGCCGCACCGATAGGTCTCGGCCGCCGAGGCGGCTGCGGGAAAAAGCGCGGCCGCGAGGATCGAGGCTGTGAGGTATGATTTCATCGGGAACTCCAGGACATGTCCGGCGGTCAGTAACTGTAACGGGGCGGGATGACCATATCCGGGTTTGCGGCGAAAATTTCGCCGTCGCGCTCGATCGTGCGCAGATCCAGTTCCGCTCGTTGCTTATCGAAACGGATGCGGTGGATCTGCAGGCGCAGGCGACCGATTTCAAGTTCGGCCTCGTTCTGGTCGATCGACCCCTCGCCAATCTTCTTCTGCAGTTCGGCGATGCGGAACTCGACCTGTCGGATCTCGCTGTCGAAGGACTGGACCTTGCGGCGCTGTTCGTGTTCGGCCTTGCCGAGACGATAGCCGCGCAAGAAACCGTCGGAAGAGCCTGCCGGGCAGACGTTGTTGTAGCTGTTGCCGGCCCTGCCCTCCTGCAGGCCGTTGAGCGGCGTGCAGTAGCGGGTCACGCCGACCTGGAAGCCCTGATACCAGAGCGACTGGTCGGGAACGACGCCGGCCTTCTCGCAACTCTTGGCATGGGCGGCGAAGCGGCTTTGCGGATCGTGGCCCGCGGCCCCGTCGGTTTCGCCGACGACGCGCCAGTCGGCCGCCACGCACTCTTCCTTCGACATCGTGGCGCAAGAACCGAGCATGACCGGCAGGCACAGCACCATACCGGCCAAAATGACACGCGAAGCCCTCATGGCTCGTCCCCCTATAGTCCCCGCAACCCTGTCCGGGCGCATCCCCAATCCTGCCGGAAAATCCGGCGTTGATGAAAATCCTCATAGAAAGCGGCCCCGGCCCTGTCAATTTCGGGAACACGTCCGGTGTCCAATTTCCAGACAGGCCGCCTGTTCCAGTTTTCCCTTACACATCACAAAGATGCGATGCCGAGCTGGATGAAGCCGGCAACCTCAACCCGCCAAGGTTGTAACGATCCGGTCACCATGGAAAGAAACCAAGCGAAACCGTTACCCGCCGCGAGCCATTCTTCCCGCAGTTCCTCGGGATATCCCCGGGAGCCCAACCAGAACGGGAACAGGACCATGAAGAGCATCTCCAAGCGAATTGCCATCGGACTTTCGGCCGGCGCGCTCGCGTTGGCGTTTCCTCTCGCACCCCATGCCCAGGAGGGCGGCCTCGGCGTCAGCGTCGGCGGCGTTTCAGCCGGCGTCGGCGGCAACGGCAGCGGCGGGATCGGCGCCGGCGCCAGTGTCGGCGGAGCCGCGAGTGCCGGAGCGAGCGTCGGCGGAAGCAACAGCGTTGCCGATGTGGACGCCAATGTCGGTGGCGCAGGCGGCGTCAACGCCGACGCGACGGTCGGCGCGAACAACGGCGTGACTGCCGATGCCAATGTCGGGGTCGGCAATCTCGACGCCGACGTGGATGCGAGCGTCGGCGAGGACACCGGGATTGCCGCCGCTCTCGGCTTCACCAATGACGACAATGACAGCACGGACCCGGGCGTCGACCCCGGAACCACCGCGGCCATCGGGAGCATGAGCGACAAGGAGCTCGCGGCCTACAAGAAGAAATGCATCAACATCCTGCGAGATCCGGCGAACTACGAGATCGACCTGGTCGACCTCTGCAAGCTCGTCCGCGAGGCCGCGGCGAAATAACTTTCCCAGCAAGGGGACCTTTTCCCCATACCGGTTCGCACCGCCTGGCGGCCTGTTCTTGCAGGCCGCCCTTTTCGTGCGCATCAGCCACACTCCGGCAATTTCGCGCCGGCCGGCTTGCAACGGACGTCCGCCTCGGCCAAAAGCGCGGCATGATCACGCTCAACGACATCTCGGCCCGCATTGCCGGACGCCTTCTGATCGAAAACACGACACTTTCGCTGCCGCCGGGCGCCAAGGTGGGATTCGTCGGCCGCAACGGCGCGGGAAAGTCGACGCTCTTCCGCGTGATCACCGGCGAGATGGCTTCGGAAACCGGCTCGGTGTCCATTCCGAAGAACACCCGCATCGGCCAGGTGGCGCAGGAAGCGCCCTCCGAAGAGACCGCGCTCGTCGACATCGTGCTGCGGGCCGACCTCGAACGGGCCGCGCTGATGCAGGAAGCGGAAACGGCCACCGATCCGCACCGCATCGCCGAGATCCAGACCCGTCTGGTCGATATCGACGCGCATTCGGCGGAAGCGCGCGCGGCCTCGATCCTCGCCGGTCTCGGCTTCGACGAGGCGGCGCAGAAGCGGCCAGCCTCGAGCTTCTCGGGCGGCTGGCGCATGCGTGTGGCGCTCGCCTCGGTGCTGTTTTCGGAACCCGACCTTCTGCTCCTCGACGAGCCGACCAACTATCTCGATCTCGAGGGCACGCTGTGGCTGGAGGAGTATATCCGCCGCTATCCGCACACTGTCATCATCATCAGCCACGACCGCGATCTTCTTAACACCGCGGCGAACATGATCGTGCATCTCGATCAGCGGAAGCTGACGCTCTATCGCGGCAATTTCGACCAGTTCGAGCGCCAGAAGGCCGAGCGTGACATGCTGCAGATGAAGGCGCGCGAGAAGAACCTCGCCAAGCGCAAGCACATGGAATCCTTCGTCGAGCGTTTCCGGGCCAAGGCCTCGAAGGCGCGGCAGGCGCAGTCGCGGCTCAAGGCGCTGGAGCGCATGGGAACCGTCGACGCCGTGATCGAGAGCTCGGTCAGTGGATTCTCCTTCCCGCCGCCGGAGAAATCCGTCTCCTCCCCCATCGTCGCGATCCGCGAAGGGGCGGTCGGCTATGAGCCCGGCAAGCCGGTGCTCAGCAAGCTCGACCTCCGCATCGACGCCGACGACCGAATCGCGCTCCTTGGCTCCAACGGCAACGGCAAGTCGACCTTCGCAAAGATGATCGCCGGCCGGCTGGAACTCGAGGGCGGACACGTCAAGCTCGCCCCGCAGCTCAAGGTCGGTTTCTTCGCCCAGCACCAGCTCGACGACCTGAGACCGAACGAGAGCGCGGTGGCGCATGTGCGGGCGCTGATGCCGGAAGCAGGCGAGGCCAAGGTGCGTGCCCGCGTCGCCCGGATGGGACTTACGACGGAAAAGATGGACACGCCGGCCAAGGATCTGTCGGGCGGCGAGAAGGCACGTCTGCTGATGGGACTGTCGACTTTCGACAATCCCAACCTGATCATTCTCGACGAACCGACCAACCACCTGGACATCGACAGCCGTGCCGCGCTGATCACCGCACTCAACGATTTTCCGGGAGCCGTGATTCTCATTTCGCACGATCGCCACCTCATCGAAGCGACCGTCGACCGGCTCTGGGTGGTCCGCGACGGTACTGTGAGCGATTTCGACGGCGATCTCGAGGATTACCGGCAGGACGTCGTGTCAGGCGGAAAGGGCCGCTCGAAATCCGATGCCGGTGGCGACGGATCGTCAAAGGCCGAGAAACGCAAGGACGCCGCCGATCGCCGCGCCGCGCACGCAGCGCTGAAGAAAAAGATCAATGATCTCGAATCCTTGACCAAAAAACTTGGCCAACAGATTCAGGCGCTTGACGAAGAACTTGCGGATCCCGAAATGCTGGCCGACGCTGCCTGGAAGGTTTCCCAGTTGTCCAAAAAACGCGCCGACAAGGCTGCCGAACTGGAACGGACCGAGGAAGAATGGCTGGCGCTCGCGGCAGAGTATGAGGCAGCCGTCGCCGCCGAATAAGTCTGCGGCATCTGTTACATTTGCGCACCAGACAGTAGAAACCTGTCCGAAATCGCCTGTTATGCTTTCAATTTGGGGCAAGTTTCGTAGCCTACCCTTTCCTTTGGGGGGGAGACCAAGGGAACAAAAATGGGGAAAGCTAATGAACTGTCGGAACATCGGCGCCAAGGCCTCGGCCCTGGTGATCGCCGCTTCGTGTCTTGCATGGGGACCTGCAAGCGCTGAAGTCACCCAGGTCATCCATCACTATGATGTCGGCGGAAGCGATATCGAAGGTCTGAAGAACAGTATTCGCCTCGGCGGTCCACTCGGCGGGCGAGCCTTCGGACTGACAAACGTCGTCATCGAACCGCATTTCGCCTATGTCAGCAACGGCGTGACATGCCGTACAGCTCGCGTCGTGGTCAATCTCGACATCAACATGACACTGCCCCAGTGGCACGAGGCCACGCCGGTGCCGGCTTCGATGTCGGGACAATGGGAAACACTGGAAGATACGGTTCGCACCCACGAAATGACGCATGTGCAGATCGCGCACGAATTTGCCGATCGTATCGAATACGTCATCTCGAATGCGAGTTCTGATGAGGGGTGCGATGTTCTTTCGGAAGCGCTGACCAAGAAGGTCAAAGGGCTTCAGGCTGCGCACCGCTTCGCCCAGATGGCTTTCGACATGGATGAGCGCGCACGGCTGAAATCGCTGCTGCCCTAAGGCTGGCACACATTTGCCGTCAAAGGCCGTCGGTCGAACTTAATCGTCAGCGACGGGACCCTTGCCGTTGGCCGCTTCGGCACGTTCCTCGATGCGATCGGCGCCCTTGCGCTTGTCGCGACCGACCTTGTGCTCGAACGCGCGCTCACGTTTCGCCGCCTCTTTCTCGAGGCCCTTTCCGGCCTTGGCGGCATTGCAAACCTTCATCGTTTGGGAAGAGCCCATACTTACCTCCATCAGATTGCCCAGTAGGAAATACGTCCGCACGGACAAATAGTTCCGGAACTCATGCGACAAATGTCGGGGACTATACGTGGCGCTTGCTTCGGCGGCGCCGGGGAAGCCCCGCATTTCCCATTTTGAGCAAGGTGTTAGGTGTTCGATTAACTTTCCCGGTTAGAGTTTCCGGCGATGAGGCAGCCAAAGACCAGCGGTTTGGACCCCGAGACATGATGCTTGCGCATGACACAGGAGCCCCGAGAGGGCGGATTTCGGGCGTCCAGCTGATGGTATCTCCAGGCACCGGTCACACGGGCGCGAGCGGATGGCAATGACCAGCAGCCCTGCCACATCGCACATCGCCGAACCAGGCAATCTCAAGAGCGACGACGCGCTTGCCGCCATTCTCAAGAGCAAGTCGATCGGTCTTCTGGTGCATGACGCCGATGCCAAGGTCATCGAGATCAGCGCCGGCCTTTGCCAGCTGATCGGCTATACGGTCAACGAACTCATAGGTACGGACGGATCGCTGATCCTGCATCCGGACGAGCGGGCGACGGCGAAGCTCAACCTTCTTGCACTCGACAACGACCGAAAGTCTGCGCGCGCCGTCGAACGGCGCCTGATCCACAAGGACGGCAGCATCGTCTGGGCGCTGTTTTCGATCAGCCGTGTCACGGACATCACCGAAACCGGTGGACCAGTCTACCTGTCCCAGGTCACGCCTATCGGAAAGCAGAAGTCCGCCGAAAAAGCCGCCGAAGAAGCGCTTCACCGCTGGACATTCGCGCTCGAGAATGCCGGTCAGGGCACCTGGGACTACGACATCGTCAATGACAAGTGGACCTTCTCGAAGGCCTGGAAGCTGATGCGCGGCTTCCATGAGGACGATCCGCCCGAGTTCGTGAACCACGGCTGGCTCGACACGATCCATCCGGAAGACCGCGACCGGGTGGCAAGCCTCTTCGCGCGTCAGAGCTCGGGCGAACTCGACGAGGTCGACTACGAGTACCGTCTGCGCCGCTGCGACGGCGAGTGGATCTGGATCATGGTGCGCGGGCGCTGCATCGACCGGGACAAGAACGGCTCGCCGCGCTACATCATCGGCACAGATACAGACATCACCGAACTGAAGCGGCGCGAGCAAACCTATTTCGAACTCAGCGAGCGGCTGGAACTGGCGCTATCCACCTCGCGGATCGGTGTCTGGGAGACCGACCTCGAAAGCCTGCATCCGACCTGGGATGCCCGCACATGCGAAATCTTCGGCTGCTCGCCGCAATATTTCGAGAACCCTGCTGAGGCCTGGCCGAGCCTCATCCATCCCGATGACCGGGAACGCGCTGTCGCGATCGCCGAAGCGGCGGTGGCAACCCGAACCGACTACGAGTGCGAATACCGTGTGGTGCGCCCCGACGGCGAAATCCGGCAGGTGCGCAGTCGCGCGAGCTTCTCTCTCGTCGACGGCGGCGTTTGGAAGATGATCGGGATCAACTGGGACATCACCGAGGACGTGGCGCGCGCCGAGGCGCTCGACCGCGCCAAGCGGCTGGCCGAAGAACGCAACGGCGAACTCGAGGCAGCTCGCGCCGCTATGGAGCATGCCTCGCTGCATGACGCGCTCACGGGGCTCGCCAACCGGCGCTACCTCGACAAGCTCCTGGAATCGCTCTCCGATGCCGACGAAACATGCCGAGATCTGACCATCCTGCATGTCGACCTCGACCGCTTCAAGCAGATCAACGACACGCGCGGACATGCGGCCGGCGACACGCTGCTCGTCCACATGGCGGGCATGCTGAGCGCCATCGTCGGCCCCCGCAACACCGTGGCCCGCATCGGCGGCGACGAATTTGTCGTCGTCTTGTCTCCCTCCCCGTCCGCCGAGCAGTTGCGCGGCATGATCGAGGAGATCATCCACCGCAGCAACGTTCCGATCTACTGGCACGGGCAGGAATGCCGGACCTCCGCAAGCGTCGGCGTGGCCATAGCCGACGGCAAGACTTGTCCGCGGCAGTTGCTGATCAATGCGGATCTGGCGCTCTATCGGGCAAAAAACCTCGGCCGCAACCAGGCGAGCTTCTTCGACGCACAGATGCAGTCCGAGATCATCTCGCAGAAGCAATGCGGCGACGACATCCTCAAGGGTATCGCCCAAGGGAATTTCTTCCCGTTCTACCAGCCGCAATTCTGCGCGCGCACATTGGACATCATCGGGGTGGAGGCGCTGGCGCGCTGGCGGCATCCGGTCGAAGGCCTGCTCTCGCCAGACCGCTTCCTCGGAACGGCTTCCGAAATCAACGTGATGCAGGAAATCGACCGGGCGATCCTGGAGACTGCGCTGCGCGATCTCAAACGCTGGGACCAGGCGGGTGCGCATATTCCGAAAGTGTCCGTCAACGTGTCAGCGAACCGCCTCGCGGAGAAGGGGCTGATCGAAACGATTTCGCGCAATGACTGGGCGCGCAGCCGCATCACCATCGAGCTTCTGGAATCGATTTTCCTCGATGAAAGCGACCCGGTCTACGACAAGCATATCGCCCGACTCAAGCAGCTGGGAGTCGACATCGCCATCGACGATTTCGGCACCGGACACGCGTCGATCATCGGCATGCTCAAGCTCAATCCCCACCGGCTGAAGATCGACCGTCAGCTGATCGCGCCGATCGCCGACAGCTCGCCCCAGCGGGGGCTTATCAAATCGATCATCGATATCGGCAAGTCACAGGGTATCCAGGTCTGCGCCGAAGGCGTGGAAACACATGCGCAGGTGGATATTCTCAGGGACCTCGGCTGTGATTGCCTGCAGGGCTATTATTTCGGCCGGCCGATGTCGGCCTCGGATCTGCTGACCTTCGTGCGGGACGAACAGTGGCGGCCGGGTCGCCGCGAACCGCAGCCGGCCTCTCTCGGCAGGACGGCCTGAATCTTATCAAAACCAGACGAAAGACGGCGTCCCTTAGCGGCCCCACTTGTGCGACCGGGGCGGGCGCCGGTCGGGTTCCCGTGGGCTCCTTCGGCGCAGAACGACAAAACCCACACCGCCGATCACCAGAAGCAGGAATCCCGCCGGCGCGATGCGTTCGTCGGGCACGATCGCCTTTCTGTTGACCGAAAGCACGGCGCTTTCCAGCGCCACCGTTCCGCTGTCGGTTCGTGAGACAGCGACGCGATAGGACCCCTCTTCAGGCGGATCGACGAGCAGGACGAGCTTTTTCTGGCGCGGCTGGCTGGGGCGCAGGGCCTTGTCGTTGGCCGGATAGGTGAAGCGGAAACCGGCCTGAACGCGCTCGATCTCGGTCTGGCCGCGAGACAGAACCAGTTCGTAGGTCGCCGTCGCGTCTCCCTCCGCGGGCTTCGGGGAGACATCGGGGACGCTCAGCGTCAGGAAAATACCCACGGGCGCGTCGGCGGGTGCGAGTGTCAAGGTCGGTCCGCTCGGCGCGGCACCGGGCCGCGTCGACATCGCATAACGACCGATCTCCGCGCCCGATCCCAGATCGATCCAGGCAGGGTAGCCGAAAGCCATCAGCGCGCCGGCGATCGCGACCAGAAGAGCGATCAGGCGCATGGGCCCCTCCCTGCGGCTACCTCCGCCTTCACGCCTTGCGCTCCCAGCGCCCGTCGGGTGTCTGCTGCCAGTAGGTCAGCGTGTGATCGCCGGCCTTGAGATCCTTCCACTGGGCACGGGCGCGCTCGAGCTGGCTCTGGTCGTGACCGTCGAACATGAGAACCAGCCTCTCGCAGCCTTCAAGCGACGGCACGTCCGAACCATCCACGGCAAAGCGGACGGTTGCGCCGTTCGCAGCGTCTGCGGCGAGCGTGAGAAGCACCGGCTGGCGTGCCGAGGACGGGTCGTCGGCCATGTCGACGCCGTGTGGCAGGAAACTCTCGTCGCGGAAGGTCCAGAGATGGCTGTCGAGCGCATCGCGGCGCTCTTCGCTGCCGACATGGACCGAAACCTTCCAGCCGCGCTCCAGACTTTTTTCCAGAAGCGGCGGAAGCGCGTCCTCGAGACGGGATTCCGTCAGATGGTAGAACAGCGCTTCGGCCATGGCCGCACTCAGCCCTCGTGCGTATCCCGGACGTAACGGTCGAGCAGCCGGACACCGAAGCCCGAGCCCCACGAACGGTTGACGTCGGTCGACGGCGAGCCCATCGCGGTGCCGGCGACGTCGAGATGCGCCCAGGGCGTGTCCTTGACGAAGCGCTTGAGGAACTGCGCGGCGGTGATGGAGCCCGCCCAGCGGCCACCGGTGTTCTTCATGTCGGCGAACTTGGAATCGATGAGCTTGTCGTATTCGGGGCCGAGCGGCAGACGCCAGACCTTCTCCTCGGTGACGAGGCCGGCGCTCGAGAGTGCCGCCGCCAAGTCGTCGTCGTTGGAAAACAGGCCGGCATGGTGGTGGCCGAGCGCGACGATCACGGCGCCGGTGAGCGTGGCGAGGTTGATCATGACCTTGGGATCGAAGCGCTCGCGGCAGTACCAGAGCGCGTCGCACAGGACCAGGCGGCCCTCGGCGTCGGTGTTGATGATCTCGATGGTCTGGCCCGACATCGACCGCACGATGTCACCGGGACGCTGTGAGGCGCCGTCGGGCATGTTCTCGACGAGGCCGATGATGCCGACTGCGTTGACCTTGGCCTTGCGGGCGGCGAGGGTGTGCATGAGACCGGTAACGGCGGCCGCGCCTCCCATGTCGCCCTTCATGTCTTCCATGCCGGCGGCCGGCTTGATGGAAATGCCGCCGGTGTCGAAGACGACGCCCTTGCCGACGAAGGCGAGCGGCTTGTCCTTGGCCTTGCCGCCCTTCCACTGCATGACGGCGATCCGCGGCGGACGGGCGGAGCCGAGCGCCACGCCGAGGAGCGCCTCCATTTTCAGCTTCTTGAGTTCCTTCTCGGTCAGGATTTCGACCTCGACGCCGAGTTCTTCGAGTTCCTTGGCCTTGGCCGCGAACTCGACCGGGCCGAGCACGTTTGCAGGCTCGTTGACGAGATCGCGCGCCAGCGTCACGCCGCCTGCGACGGCCTCGCGGTCGGCGAACGCCTTCTTGCAGGCGGCAACGTCGGCGTGGACGATGGTGACCTTCACCTTGCCGGAGGTTTCCTCGGCATCGTCCTTCGGCGTCTTGTAGGTGTCGAAATCATAGGCCCTCATGATCAGGCCGAGCGCCAGATCGGCGGCATGGTCCGCATCGGGCTCCTCCGCCTCGCCGAGGTCGATGACGACCTTCTTGGCCGAGCGGATGAGGGTGAAGATCTTGCCTCCGACGCGCATCCAGTCGAAATCGGTGCGGTCGGCGGGCGCTCCTGCCCCAACGAGCGCGATGCGATCGGCCGGCGAATCCTTCGGTGCCAGGATATCGACGGTGGCGTAGGCCTTGCCCTTGAACCCCGCGACAGAGACCGCCTTGTCGAGCACGCCCGCCGGATCGAACCCACGCGCGGCCTCAGAGACCGGCGAGGCTTCGGTACCGATGGCGACGGCGAGACCGCCGGAAACCTTGGCGGATTTGGCGAAGGAAATATCGATTTCGACGGACATGTTTTCTCCAGGAATGGGGCGTCTCGGGACAGGCGGGCGATCTTCACCCTTTTGACGCCAAAGGCAAGTCACGGGACGGAGGATAGCGGCGAGGACCGCCGGGCGTACTTTATGGTAGGAGTTATCCCGGTCGATTCAAGTTGTCGCGCGGAAACGAGGCACTCCCACGCTTCCCGCAAAAATACAGGTGACATTTGATTAACCCTGTTCGTTACCGCACAATTATCCAATTTCGTGTGCAATGAAAAATCTGGGATCATTGACAGCTGGCTGCCGCGGCGGGTACCGGCCGCTCACTCACACCAAACGGGCGCCGCGGACCGGTGTCGGGAACAAGTCGGGATAGATGAAAGAGTTCGAACGGTACCTCTTCCGGCGGATGGCCGTCCTGACCTTCTGGTCCCTGATTTCGGCGACCCTGCTGGTGCTGACGACCCAGGTGCTGTTGCGGCTCAACATCCTGACGTCCAGCGATCAGGCCTTGTGGGCTTTTGCGAAAGTGTCGTTCTTTCTCACCCCGAGCGTCTTGTCGATCGTGGCCCCCTTCGCGCTGCTCATCGGCGCTACTCAGGTTCTCAACAGCATAAATTCCGATTCGGAACTCGTCGTGATGGAATCCGCGGGCGCCGGGCCGATGCTGGTCTTCAAGCCGATCCTTCTGTTGTCGCTCATCATTTCGGTCATCACCTTCGCCAACGGGAACTATTTCGAGCCCAGAGCCAACCGGGCCTTTGGCGACACGCTGGCCGAGGCCTCGGCGGACCTGCTGTCGGTGGCGGTACGCAAGGGCAGTTTCCAGAAGCTCGACAACGGTCTCTACGTGCATATCAACGAAATGTTCCCGGGCGGCGAGTTCGGGGGCATCTTCCTTTCGGACCGACGAACCGAGGACAAGGAACTGATCTATTTCGCCCAGCGCGGCCGGATGCTCGAGGTGGGGAACGAGCGGTTTCTGGTGCTGGCAGACGGACAGGCGCAACAGCGTGACGTGAAATCCGGCAAGGTGTCGATCGTTTCTTTCGATTCGTATGCGCTCGATCTCTCATCCTTCCTGCCCAGCGGGGAACGCAAGACTTTCCGGCCTCGCGAGCAGTCGACCTTCTATCTGCTCAATCCGCCCGAGGACGACCCGTATCTCAAGAGATTTCCCGGAGACATCGCAACGCAGATCGTCGAACGGCTGACCGGCTGGATCTATCCGCTGCTCTTCGGCTTCATCGCCTTCGTCTACATGGGCAAGGCGGTGACGAACCGTCAGGAGAAGGTTCAGAGCATTACCGGCGTGGTCGGGATGGTGGTGCTGGTTCGCGCTTTCGGGTTCTATTCCACCGAGGAGGCGGGTCATTCCACCGGCATGTGGATCGCCGCCTTCGCCGTTCCGGCCGGTATGACGTTGGTCTTCCTGTTCCTCGCGCTGACCGGAACCATGCCGCGGATGCCGAACTGGATGGCGCGGCGGATCGCCATCGCCACACAGCACGTCAGTCAGGCCTACCAGCGCGTCCATGGCTGGTACGTGGCGCGGATCCGGCGCGGGGCGGGGGTCGCATGAAGCTCGTTCCCGGAACGCTCTGGCGGTATTTTTTTCGCCGCTACCTCAAGACATTCATCGGTTATTTCTGCGCCGTGGTGCTGATCATCCTGCTCGTCGACTTCAACGAGACGTCCGGACGATTCTCCTCCTCGCCGGGCTACTCGATCGGCATCGGCTTCTATATCTCGCTGCTGCGGGTGCCGCTTGTGGTTCAGACGGCGATCCCGTTCATCGCGCTTCTGGCCTCGATCGCCACGCTGATGCAGCTCAACCGCAAATACGAGCTGGTGATCGCCCGCGCCTCCGGCGTGTCGGCCTGGCAGTTCATGGCTCCGCTGCTGGCCGCAAATCTGCTGCTGGGTATCGCGACGATCTTCCTCCTCAACCCACTCGCCACGACGTCGACGGCGGTCGTCGAGCGGGTGATGCTCGACAGCGGCCTGCGCACCAATGCGCCGGTGGAAAGCTCGGGACCGCCCTTCTTCAAGCAGCGAACAGCCGATGGGGACACGATCATTTCCGCAAAGGTGCGGGCCGAGCGCGGCACGCTGCTGGGGGATGCGACCTTCATTCGATTCGACGCGGAAGGCCAACCGCTCGACAGGCTGGAAGCCAAGCAGGCTCAGCTCACCGACGGCGCCTGGGTTCTCACCGACGTCACACGCTACCGTGCCGGGGCGCCCCGCGAATCGATCGACCGCCTCGAAGTACCGACCGGACTATCCGCCGAGTTCCTCGACGAATCGCTCGTGCCGCCGGATTCGATTTCCATTTTCCAGTTGCCTGCCAAGATCGCCGCAGCACGATCTTATGGTGTATCGGCTGACGGTTACGCCATGCAGTTTCACCGTCTCATCGCGCTTCCCGCACTTTTTTCGGCCATGACGCTCATTGCCGCCATGGTCTCGCTTCGGTTTGTAAGGTTCGGGCAATCAATGACTGTGATTCTGGGTGGAATCCTCGCCGGCTTCGTGCTTTATGTCGTTTCCGAAGTCATACAGGCCTTCGGTGAGGCGGGAACCCTGCCCCCGATCGTTGCGGCCTGGTTGCCGGTGGTGGTGGCGGCTTCGTTGGGGACGACAGTACTTCTCCACAAGGAGGACGGATAGTGACGGCGACGGGCCGATTTAACAAATCAGCTCTGACTGGCGTATTGCGCGCCAGCGCGGCCGCGTGCGCGCTGTTCGCCGCCTTTGCTCCGTACTCGTCCACCCCTGCCCTGGCGCAGTCGATTCCCGGCATCGAGGCTCCGGCCGATGCGCGGATGCTGCTGACGGCGGATGAACTGATCTACAACAACGACACCGAGATGGTGATTGCCACCGGCGGTGTGCAGATCGACTATACCGGCTACCACCTGGTGGCCGAGCGGGTGGAATACGACCAGAAGACCGGGCGCATGCGCGCCTACGGGCGGGTTCAGATTCAAGAGCCGGACGGCAACATCATTTCAGCCGACGAGATCGACATCACCGACGATTTCGCCGACGGGTTCGTCAATGCGCTGCAGATCGTCACACCGGACCAGACGCGTATCGCCGCCGAAAGTGCGGAACGCCGCGGCGGCGTGGAAACGACCTTCAACAACGGCGTCTACACGGCTTGCCAGCCGTGCAAGGAGCATCCGGAAAAGCCGCCGATCTGGCAGGTCAAGGCACAGCGGGTGATCAAGGACGATCGGACCCGCACGATCAAGCTGCGGAACGCCCGCTTCGAGCTTTTCGGAATGCCGATCGCCTACCTTCCCTATCTGGAAGTCCCGGATTTCGACCGCAAGCGCAAGAGCGGCTTTCTCACGCCCTCCTTCGGTACAGACGATGCGCTCGGCACGTGGGCCCGGGTGCCTTATTTCCTGACGCTCGGCCCGAGCGCAGACGTGACCGTCACCGGCACCGGCTACACGCAGCAGGGCTTCCTTCTGGATGCCGAATTCCGGAAGCGGTTCGAGAACGGCATGATCACGCTGCGCGCGGCAGGCATCAACCAGACCGGCCAGGACGAATTCGACGCTGCGACGGCTGCGGTGGACCGGGCCGAAAAGCAACGTGGTCTCATCGGTACGACCGGCCGGTTCAAGATCAATCCGCGCTGGACGTTCGGCTGGGACATCATGCTGGAAAGCGATCCCAGCTTTGCGCAGACCTACGAGATCACCGGCTTCGACGACGATCGCCAGAAGTCGGAAATCTATCTGACCGGTCTCGGCCGCCGCAATTACTTCGACATGCGCGCCTTCTGGGTCGATATCCGCGACGGCCGTATCTATGACGGGACCGATCTGAGCTATGGCAACGATCCGAGCTATCTCGGCGACCAGATGGCCGATTTCCGCGAGGATCGCGAGGCACGCGTCCATCCGGTCATCGACTACAACAAGATATTCTCGCAGCCGGTGGCCGGCGGCGAACTGTCGCTCGATGTCAACGCCCAGTCGATCAGCCGCAAGCGCGAGTATGTGGTCGACGGCATCTATCGCGGTCTCGAGGGCCAGAACGAGCGGCTGACGGCTGAAATCGCGTGGAAACGCACCTTCACCACCGATACCGGCCTGCGACTGACCCCGCTCGTGGCGGCGCGCGGCGATATCCACCACTTCAACACGACCTCGACGCCGTCCATGCTCTCCGGCGAGGACAACGCCACCCGCGGCCTGCTGACGGCCGGGCTGGAGGCGAGCTACCCGATCCTGGCCACCACCGGATCCTCGACCCATGTGTTCGAGCCGATCGCGCAGGTTTTCGTCCGCAACAACGAGGATGTGGCCGGAGGCCTGCCGAACGAGGACGCGCAGAGCTTCGTCTTCGACGCCACCAGCCTGTTCGAGCGCGACAAGTTCTCCGGATACGACCGGATGGAGGGCGGCACCCGCGCCAATGTCGGCTTCCGCTATACAGGCACGTTCGAAAACGGCGTGACCACGCATGCGATCGTCGGCCAGTCCTATCAGCTTGCCGGGCTCAATTCCTTCGCGGTCAACAGCCTGACCTATGCGGGCAACAATTCGGGCCTCGAAGAGGACGTCTCCGACGTTGTCGGCCAGGCAGGCTTCCAGCTCCCCATCGGCGTCGGCCTGTCGGCGTCCGCCCGCTTCGACAAGGACGACTTCGACGTCCAGCGCACCGATGTGACGGCAAATTTCACGCATGAGAAGCTAACGGGTTCGCTCACCTATTCGAATATCAAGGCGCAGCGCGATGTGAACAGCGCCGGCTACGGCTCGGAAGTCGACCGCGAGGGCCTCAACGGTGCGCTCAGCCTGCGCTTCGCGGAAAACTGGCGGGTCTTCGGATCGTCCGGATACGATCTCATCGACAAGCGCTTTTCGACCTCGACGGTCGGCTTTGCCTATGAGGACGACTGTATCGCGCTGACGGTGAGCTACGAGCGCAAGCCTAGCTACACGAGCGATCCGAAAAAATGGAGCATCGGGGCTCGCCTGAGCCTGCGCACCCTCGGAGACCTTGACTACGGCAACGCCACCGGGAAAACATTCTGATCATGTTTGCATGCGCCCGCCCGGGCGGCGAAAGCCGGATGCCGTTTCCCCGGGGAACGTCATCCTTTCGCCGCATGCAGGGGCGATTGAGGCGGGCGATAGGAGCCGGCCGGCAGAGCAATTGCCGGGGACTCGGCCAGGTGCCGGCGGAGGAGCCGGAAGGAAAAGGGACACTGCCATGAAATCAACGTCCGTACGCCGTGTCGCCCGCTGCCTGTTTGCGGCGGTGGTGGCGGCCACTCTCGCCATCCCCGCGGTCACACCTGCCGCCCATGCGGCGAGCGAGATCAAGATCGTGGTCAACAAGCAGGCCATCACCAGCGTCGACATCGCCCGCCGCGCGGCCTTTCTCAGACTGCAGCGCCAGAAGGGCAACCTGCAGCAGAAGGCGCGCGAGCAGCTGACCGAAGAGGCGCTGAAGATGCAGGAAGCCCGCCGCGTCGGTGCAACCATCCCGGATTCCCAGGTGGAGGCCTCATTTCAGCGGTTTGCCTCCAACAACAAGATGACGACCCAGCAGCTCACCCAGGTCCTCGCACAGGCCGGCGTGACGGCAGGTCACTTCAAGGACTACATCCGGGTGCAGATGACCTGGCCGCGGCTCGTGCAGGCCCGTTACGGTTCGGAAAGCTCGAGCACGCAGGACCTTGTTGCCAAGATGCTCGAGAGCGGCGGCTCGAAGCCCTCGACGACCGAGTACATTCTCCAGCAGGTGATCTTCGTGGTGCCGGAATCGAAGCGCTCGGGCGCTTATCTCGGCGCCCGCCAGCGGGAAGCCGAGCGCATGCGCGCTCAGTTCTCCAACTGTGCGTCGACCCATGACATGGTCAAGGGCCTCACCGACGTTACCGTCCGCGATCTCGGCCGCGTTTTGCAGCCGCAGCTGCCGGGCGACTGGAAGTCGGCCGTGGAGAGCACGAATTCGGGCGGCACCACCAAGCCGCGCAAGACCAATCGCGGTATCGAGTTCATCGCGGTGTGCTCCTCCAAGACCGTCTCCGACGACGTGGCGGCGGCCATGGTCTTCCAGGCAGAGAACGACAACGGCACGTCCGAAAGCGCGGACTCGGAGAAGTACCTCACCGAACTGCGGTCGCGCGCCGTCATCTCCAACCGCTGACACCGCGGAGTTCCAGATGGATTCCGGCGGTGGATCGGGCGCTCTGGCGCTAAGCATGGGCGATCCGGCCGGTATCGGTCCGGATATCGCTCTGCTCGCATGGTCCAGACGCCAAGCCATGCGCATGCCTGCATTCTTCGTCGTCGGCGACCCGGCGGTACTCTTGGCACGCGCTGCCGCCTTGGGCCTCGACGTGCCGCTCAATGAAACGGAACCGGAAGAGGCCGGCGAGGCCTTTGCGACGGCCCTCCCCGTGGTTCCCGTCCGGTGCGCCGCACCCGTTCAGCCCGGCAAGCCGGATTCCGCAAATGCAGGGGCGGTCATCGAGGCGATCCGGCTGGCGGTGGAGTTCGCCAGCGACGGCCGCGCCGACGGTGTGGTCACCGCACCGATCGCCAAGGCGGTCCTTTACGAGGCGGGCTTCCGCTTTCCCGGGCATACGGAATATCTCGCGGCGCTGGCGTCCGAGCGTACGGGGACGCAAGTTCGCCCCGTCATGCTTCTCGCCAACCAGCATCTTCGGGTTGCCCCTGTCACCATCCACATCCCGCTGTCGCGGGTTCCGGAGGCGCTGACGACGCAGGAGATCGTCGAGACCGGCAGGGTGCTGGCAAACGACCTGATGCGGCGTTTCGGCATCAGGAGCCCGCGGATTGCGGTCTCCGGGCTCAATCCGCATGCGGGCGAGAACGGCGCGCTCGGCAGCGAAGACGAGGACATCGTCCGGCCGGCGATCAGCCAGTTGCAGGCCGAGGGCATCGTCGCCTACGGACCGCTGCCGGCCGATACGATGTTTCACGAGGAAGCCCGCGTCGCCTATGACGCGGCGCTGTGCATGTATCACGACCAGGCGCTCATTCCGGTGAAGACACTGGGCTTTCACGACGGCGTCAACATCACGCTGGGGCTTCCCTTCATCCGCACCTCTCCGGATCACGGCACCGCCTTTTCGCTTGCCGGCACCGGCCAGGCCCGTCCCGACAGCATGATCTCGGCGCTGATGGCCGCTGCGGCCATGGCCTCCCACGGCGCAGCGGCGCAGGCGATGTCGTGAGCCTCGCCTTCGACGGACTTCCCCCGCTGCGTGACGTCGTCGCCCGCCACGGGCTCGGCGCGCTCAAGTCGCTCGGCCAGAACTTTCTTTTCGATCTGAACCTGACGCAGAAGATAGCGCGTGCGGCCGGCTCGCTCGACGACCATCTGGTGATCGAGATCGGGCCGGGACCTGGCGGCCTGACCCGCGCGCTTCTGGCGACCGGCGCGCAGAAGGTGATCGCCGTCGAGCGCGATCCGCGCTGCCTGCCGGCGCTCGCGGAAATCGCCGATCACTATCCGGGACGGCTCAAGGTGATTGAGGGCGATGCGCTGAAGACCGATCTCTCGGATCTTGCCTCCGGCCGGCCGACACGGATCGTCGCCAACCTGCCCTACAATGTCGGCACGCAGCTGCTGATCGACTGGCTTACACATGACGTCGAGAACCCGTTCTGGGACTCCATGACGCTGATGTTCCAGAAGGAAGTGGGCCAGCGTATCGTCGCCAAACCCGGCTCCAACCATTATGGCCGGCTGGGCGTCCTCGCAGGCTGGATCGCTGATGCCGAAATCCTGTTCGACATTCCCCCGCAGGCCTTCAACCCGCCGCCCAAGGTGACGTCCTCGGTGGTGCACCTGACGCCGCTTGCGACGCGGATTCCCTGCCGGCTCGACGATCTCGAGCGGATCACCCACGCCGCGTTCGGCCAGCGCCGCAAGATGCTGCGCCAGAGCCTCAAGCCGCTGGGCGGGGAAGCTTTGCTGGAGGCGGCCGGCATCGACCCGACGCGGCGGGCCGAAACACTTTCCATCGAGGAATTCTGCGAACTCGCCCGCACCTGGCGCGATACCCGCGGCTGACGATAAGTCCCGAAGTCGGGTGATGGTTACGCCCCGAAGTGGAAGCCTGAAGCCATCCCAATCTAGCGCTTCGGCGGTGTATCCGGCTCGTTGAGGAGATCGGAGACGAACTCGAACAGGCCCGGACGGCGATCGCGTCGCAGCCGTTCAGACTGCACGATGGCGCGCACCGCATCATAGGCGCGTTCGAGATCGTCGTTGACGACACAGTAGTCGTATTCGCGCCAGTGCTCGATTTCGGCGCGCGCATTGGCGAGGCGCTGTTCGATGACCTCGGGCGAATCCTCGGCCCGACGGTTCAGCCGGGCGCGCAGTTCGGCCATGGAGGGCGGCAGCACGAAGATCGAGACCACGTCGGCGGACATGCGTTCCTGCAGCTGCAGCGCACCCTGCCAGTCGATATCGAAGAGCATGTCGCGGCCCTCGGCCATGGCCCGCTCGGCCGCCTCGCGCGGCGTGCCGTAGAAATTGCCGTGGACCTGCGCCCATTCCAGCAATTCGTCGTTGTCGCGCATGAGGGCGAATTCGCGCTCGCTGAGAAAGTGGTAATGGACGCCGTCGATCTCGCTGGCGCGACGCGGCCGCGTGGTCACGCTGACCGAGAGATTGAGCTGGTGATCGGTTTCCAGCAGGTTGCGCGCGATGGTCGACTTGCCCGCGCCCGAGGGCGATGACAGGACCAGCATCAGGCCCCTGCGCTTGATGCGGCTCGAAGGCAGTGGCTCGGGGCTCATGCCGGACATGGTCACTCCAGATTCTGAATTTGTTCCCGAAACTGATCGATGAGCACCTTCAGATCAAGTCCGATTGCTGTCACTTGTGCGGCATTCGATTTGGAACATATCGTATTGGTTTCGCGATTGAATTCCTGGGCCAGGAAATCGAGCCTGCGGCCCACCGGTCCGCCTTCGGCGAGAAGCTCGCGGACGGCGCCGACATGTGCCTTGAGCCGGTCGATTTCCTCGCGCAGATCGGCCTTCGTCGCCAGGATGGCCGCTTCCATGTGAATGCGGTCCATATCCAGACCCTGATGGGCATCGAGGAGAGCCGAAACCTGCTCGGCCAGCCGCATGCGGATGGCTTCGGGCGAGCGCGCCGGGCTGTTCTCCACGGCTTCCGCAAGGTCGGCAATCTTGTCGATCTGGCCGGAAAGCACGCGGACGAGTTCGGCGCCCTCGCGTTCGCGCATGGCGGCGAGAGCGGCAATCGCCTCGTCGAGGCCGGTGAGGATCGCCGCGTCCCGCTCGGCCTTTTGCGCGCCGTCGAGTTCGGGCTCGCGCAGTTCGAGAATGCCACGAATGTTGAGAATGCCGTCGAGTGTGGGTTTCTGCGCGTCGATGCGGTCGCCCAGACGATTGACGAGGGCGATCACGGCTTCGAGTGCATCTTCATTGACGACCGCCTCGACCGGTGCTGCGCCCTCGCCGGCCTGCAGGGTGACTTGCATGTTGCCGCGGGCGAAGGCGTCGGACACCGCCTTGCGTGCAGCCGTCTCCAGCGCCTCGTAGCCCGGCGGCAGACGCAGGCGGACATCGAGCCCCTTGCCGTTGACGGAGCGTATCTCCCAGACGAAGCGGGCTCCGTTCCAGGCCGTCTCCGACCGGGCGAAACCGGTCATCGATTGTACCGACATCTTCCCTCCCTCCAGCACGGTCGCGGGTGGTGCCTCGCCACCCGCCTCTCTCCGCTTACTGGGCCCCTTCGGTCTTTGCCGCGGCATCGGCCTCGGCCTTCGCCTTGGCTTCCTGCTCGCGCATCAGCTTGCGCCAGCGCGCCACGTTGGCGTTGTGCTCGTCGAGCGTCTTGGCAAATGTGTGCCCGCCATAGCCGTCGGCAACAAAATAGAGATCATCGGTGCGCGACGGATTGGCGACCGCCTCCATGGATTCGCGACCCGGATTGGCGATCGGCGTCGGCGGCAGACCGTTGATCACGTAGGTGTTGTACGGCGTCTCCTTCTCGAGATCCGACTTGTAGATCGGCCGGTCGGAGGGTTTGCCCTCGCCGCCGAAGACGCCGTAGATGACGGTCGGATCCGATTGCAGGCGCATGCCCTTCTTCAGACGGTTGAGGAACACGCCTGCCACGCGCGGGCGTTCGTCGGCGCGGCCCGTTTCCTTCTCGACGATCGAGGCGAGGATGACGAGCTCTTCCTTGGTCTCGAGCATCAGGTCCGGCGAACGCCGCGCCCAGATCTGGTCGAGCGCCCGGGTCTGCGCCTTCTCCATCTGATCGAGAATGTCCGCGCGCTCGGCGCCGCGGGAGAACTTGTAGGTCTCGGGCAGCAGGGAGCCTTCGGGCGGAAGCTCGTCCGGCAGGTCGCCGGTGAGCATCTCCTCGTCCCGCAGCTTCTGGACGATCTGGAAGGTCGTGTAGCCCTCGGGAATTGTGAAGGAGTGCAGGATCGAGCGGCCGTCACGCATCTGGTCGAGAATCTGCCGCATCGAGGCATGCGCCTTGATCTCGTATTCGCCGGCCTTGATCGTGTCGTCTCCCATCACCGTGCGTCCGGCCACCCGGAAGATACGCTGGTCCGAAATGATGCCGCGCTGTTCCAGCGAGGAGGCGATCTGGTTGAAGCCAGCGCCCTCGGGCACCATGAAGGCGGTGGATTGTTCAAGCGGGCCCTCGCCCTCGAATTCGGACTTTCCGTACCAGAACAGCCCGACGCCGACGACGGCGACGAGGATCATCATGGTCATGATGAAATTGAGGAAGATGACCACCTGGCTGCGCGCCCGGCGCGAGCGTTTCGGCGGCGGCGGAACCTTTTCGGGCTTGAGCGCCTGCGACGGCGATACCGGCACGATCGGCCCAGACGATCGGCCGTCCCGGTCCTTGTCCGCACCTGCCCGTCCGAAGGAACCGTTATTGGCGTCGTTGGCGTCAGTCACGTCGTATCCTCATTTCGATTCCCCGAAATTTCAGGGAGCAATGTGGCAAAAAGCCGGTGCTCCGCGCAATCGGCGAAGGCGCGGGACCGGCGAAAGATACGGGAAAAGAACCGCAAATCAACGCTTGCGGATCAGTCCTGGTAGCGGCGCAGGACGAGGGATGCGTTGGTGCCGCCAAACCCGAAGGAATTGGACAGCGCAACATCGACCTGGCGCTTGCGGGCGACCTTGGGAACGAGGTCGATTTTGGTCTCTACCTCGGGATTGTCGAGGTTGAGAGTCGGCGGAACGATGTTGTCGCGAATGGCGAGCGCCGAGAAAATCGCCTCGATCGCGCCGGCCGCGCCGAGCAGGTGGCCGGTCGCCGATTTGGTCGACGACATCGAGATCTTCGAAGCGGCGTCGCCCACCAGACGTTCGGCAGCGCCGAGCTCGATCGTGTCGGCCATGGTCGAGGTGCCGTGGGCGTTGATGTAGTCCACATCCGCCGGCGTCAGACCGGCGCGCTTGAGCGCCATCGTCATGCAGCGATAGGCGCCGTCGCCGTCCTCGGCGGGGGCGGTAATGTGGTAGGCGTCGCCCGACAGGCCGTAGCCGACGACCTCGGCGAGAATGTTGGCGCCGCGCGCCTTGGCATGCTCGAGTTCCTCGAGCACGACGATACCTGCGCCCTCGCCCATGACGAAGCCGTCACGATCGCGATCGTAGGGGCGCGAGGCCTCGGTCGGCCGGTCGTTGAATTCGGTGGCAAGCGCCTTGCAGGCTGCAAATCCCGCGAGGGCGATGCGGCAGACGGGCGATTCGGCACCGCCGGCGACCATCACATCGGCATCGCCGAGCATGATCAGCCGGGCCGCATCGCCGATGGCGTGGGCGCCGGTCGAGCAGGCGGTGACGACCGAATGATTCGGTCCGCGCAGCTTGTGGCGGATCGACACCTGGCCCGATACCAGGTTGATCAGTCGGCCCGGGATGAAGAAGGGGGAGATACGGCGCGGACCCTTGTCGCGCAGCGTGTAGCCGGCCTCGACGATACCTTCGAGACCGCCGATACCGGAACCGATGAGAACACCGGTTGCGATCTGGTCCTCGTCGGTTTCGGGCTTCCAGCCGGAATCCCGGAGGGCCAGTTCGGCCGCAGCCATGCCGTAGACGATGAAGGGATCGACCTTGCGCTGTTCCTTCGGCTCCATCCAGTCGTCGGGATTGTAATATCCCTCGTCGGACGGATCGGTCGGAATCTGACCGGCAATCTGCGCGGCCAGATCGTCCACCTCGAAGGAGGTGACGCGGCTGATGCCGCTCCGGCTGTCCAGAAGTCTTTTCCAGGTGATCTCAGTCCCGCATCCAAGCGGGGTGACCAACCCGGTTCCGGTTATGACAACGCGTCTCATCTCATCAGGTCCGGATGTAACTGCCGCTACGGGAGACAACATCCCCGTCACGGGAAGGTTGCACCCGGAATCCGAAACCGCCGGCGGACACGGTATGCCCTGCCGGCGGTCGGAACGGGATCAGGCCTGGGCCTTCTCGATGAACTTCACGGCGTCGCCGACGGTCAGGATGGTGTCTGCCGCGTCATCCGGAATTTCGATGCCGAATTCTTCCTCGAACGCCATGACGAGCTCGACGGTGTCGAGCGAGTCCGCGCCGAGATCGTCGATGAAGCTTGCGCTTTCGGTGACTTTTTCTTCCTCAACGCCAAGGTGCTCAACGACGATTTTCTTCACGCGGTCTGCGATATCGCTCATAACGGTTTCCTCAACCTGTCCAAGTTACTCCAACGCCCTTTATCGGGGTCGGCACTACCAATCAAGTTCGGTGGGACTTTTAGTTTGCCGGGTTGCCCCCTGCAAGGGGCGGACTGTGGATTAACCAGCCTTCGTTTCCCGGTTACGCCGGTTCCCACGCCATGTTCGGCGGGACGTAACACGGTTTTTTTGCCGGGCAAAGCCGAAAATTGCCCGGCGAGGCGGCTCGTTTGATGGCGGCGGCGGCCGCTCAGATCATCGCCATGCCGCCGTTGACGTGGATCGTCTGCCCGGTGACGTAGGCAGCTTCGTTGGACGCCAGATAGGCGACCGCAGAGGCGACTTCTGCACCGGTGCCCATGCGTCCCATCGGGATCGCGCCCATGATGGCGCCGCGCTGCTTTTCGTTGAGCTTGTCGGTCATGGCGGATTCGATGAAACCCGGCGCCACGCAGTTGACGGTGACGTTGCGGCTGGCGATTTCCTGCGCCAGGCTCTTGGACATGCCGATCATGCCGGCCTTGGAGGCGCAGTAGTTGGCCTGGCCCGGATTGCCGGTCACCCCGACCACCGAGGTGATGTTGACGATGCGACCGTGACGGCGGCGCATCATCGGATGCGCCAGTTCGCGGGTGAGCCGGAAGACCGAACCGAGATTGACCTCGAGGACGTCGTCCCACTGCTCGTCGCTCATGCGCACGAACAGCCCGTCGCGGGTGATGCCGGCATTGTTGACGAGGATGTCGACGCCTTCCATCGTTTCCTCGGCGCGCTTGCCGAGCGCGGCCACTTCGGCGCGGTCCGAAAGGTTGGCGGCGAGCACATGGCAATTGGAACCGAGTTCGGCGGCCAGCGCCTCGAGCTTCTCGACGCGGGTGCCGTGCAGGCCGACGATGGCGCCCTGCGCGTGAAGCGCGCGGGCCACTGCCTCGCCGATACCGCCGGAAGCGCCGGTGATGAGGGCCTTGCGGCCGGTCAGGTCGAACATGGGATCATCCCTTCAGGGTCGTTTCTTGTCTGTTTCGGAAGGAGGCGAACCGCCTCCTATTCGAGGCCGGCCAGGAAAGCGTCGATATCGGCGGGTGTGCCGAGAGCCACGGCATTCAGGCTGCGGTCGATGCGGCGGGCGAGCCCGGAGAGCACCTTGCCCGAACCGACTTCGGCCAGCGTGTCGACACCGTTGGGGGCAAACCAGGACACCGTCTCGGCCCAGCGCACACGGCCGGTGACCTGCTCGACGAGCAGGGAGGCGATCTCTTCGGGATCGGTGACGGGTGCGGCGCGGACATTGGCGACGACGGGAACGACCGGTGCCTTTTTGGAAACGTCGGCGAGCGCCTCGCGCATCGCTTCGGCTGCCGGCTGCATCAGCGCAGAATGGAAGGGCGCCGAAACCGGCAGCATTACGGCGCGCTTGGCGCCCTTGTCCGTGCAGATGCGGGCGGCATGCTCGACGGCGGGCTTGAGGCCGGAAATGACGAGCTGGCCGCCGCCATTGTCGTTGGCGATCTGGCAGACGGCTTCGCCGGCGGCGGCTTCCTCGCAGGCGGCCTGCACGTCGGCCGCTTCGAGACCGATGATGGCAGCCATGGCGCCCTCACCGGGTGCTACGGCCGACTGCATGGCATTGCCGCGGATGCGCAGAAGGCGAGCGGTATCGGCGAGCGAGAAGGTGCCGGCGGCGCAAAGGGCGGAATATTCACCGAGTGAATGGCCGGCGACATAGGAAGCAAGGTCTGCGAGCTTGTGGCCGCGCGCCTCGATCACCCGCATCACCGCCATCGAGACGGCCATCAGCGCCGGCTGGGCGTTGGCGGTCAGGGTGAGCGTTTCCTCTGGCCCCTCGAACATCACGGCCGAGAGCTTTTCACCGAGAGCCTCGTCGACTTCCTCGAAGACCGCCCTCGCCTCGGCGAAGGTTTCGGCGAGCTCCTTGCCCATGCCGACGGTCTGGCTGCCCTGACCGGGAAAAGTGAATGCGCGCGTCATGGCGTCTCCCTTATCGGTTTGTCGCGTTGGCCAGTTAAAAGCGGACCGGTGGGTCAACGCGTGTCCGTTTGGGCGCGTTCCATCGACATTCCCAAGGTTAATGTCAAGGCGAAGACGATATCGGCGGCTCTGCGCAAACGGCGTCACGCCACATTTTCTTGCGGTCGGACCCACGGACCACTTGAAAGATGCCTCGGGCGAGCGCAATTAATCCGCCGTTGCGCTCGATTTCAGCAGCGCCCTTTCGGATTGACGCCATGTCGCATCCCGCCTCAGCCGGCAAAGGCCCGGCCACCACCTCCATCAAGACGATCGAAACATCCCCGCCGGTTCGCCGCAGCCTGATTGCGGCGCTCGCGCTCGCTTCGGGCGCGATCGTGCTGATCGGTTCGGAAATCTGGCTCGTCGCGCTGCTTCTTTACTGGGCGGTCGTCGACTTCATCGGTCACAGTCTGGCCGTGCAGATCGTCTTCGGCGCCGTGGTTCTCGTTCCCGCCCTCTGGGCCACCTGGAAACTGGTGGAACTGGCAATTGCAGCCGAGCGCTATCCGGACCCGAAGCCCGGCTCGGGTCTCTCGGACGCCTGAGCCGAAAAAGATGACCACAGTCATGTCAACGCTGCCCGGCCTGCTGGGCGGCCTGGTTCTGCTGTCCTTGGGAGCGGAAGCGCTCGTTGCGGGCGCGGTCACGATCGCCCGGCGGTTTTCCATGCCGCCGCTGCTGATCGGCCTGACCATCGTGGGCTTCGGCACCTCGCTGCCGGAATTGCTGGTCTCCGTGAAGGCGGCGCTCGACAGGTCGCCCGACATCGCCATCGGCAACGTGGTCGGCTCCAACATCGCCAACATCCTGCTCATCGTCGGTCTGGCGGCCATCATTGCCCCGGTCGCCGCCAGGTTTCTTGCCTACCGGCGCGATCTCGTGATCATGCTGGCGGCAAGTGTGCTCCTACTGGCCATCGGCTGGTGGGGCGGCATCGGTCGTCTCGCAGGCGCGGTCATGCTCGGGGGTCTCGTGGCCTACCTCGTCTACACCGCGCGAAGCGGTATGGCGGACGGTTGCGAAGCGCAGGAGGACACGCTGCCCGCCTGGCGGCGTTCGTTCCCCGTCGCCATCGGCTCGGTCCTGCTGGGTCTTGGTGGCCTCTTCCTCGGCGCCAACTGGCTGGTGGAATCGGCGATCGAGATTTCCCGCACCTTCGGCATGTCGGAAGCCACCATCGGGCTGACCATCGTCGCCGTAGGCACCTCGCTGCCGGAACTGGCCACTTCCGTGGCAGCCGCGATCCGGCGCCACGCCGACGTCGCGCTCGGTAACGTTATCGGATCGAACATCTTCAACATCCTCGGCATTCTCGGCGTGACCGCCCTGATCTCACCGGTTCCGGTTTCTTCGTCGATCGCTTCATTCGACATTCCGGTCATGCTGGCGACCGCTCTCGTGCTCACCGGGATGATCGCGTTTCGGAGCGGGATAGGCCGGATCGGCGGCCTCTGCCTCCTCACGCTCTATGGCTGCTATGTCGCCGGGCTGGTGGCGGCCTGACGCTCCTTACATGTCCGAGGGTTGATCTCGGGCGGGTTGCGGCTATCTTTCGGCCGACCCGCCCTGCCAACCGGAATTTCCAGCCATGAAAATGAACCCGCTCGGCCGCACCGGCCTGTCCGTGAGCGAGATTTGCCTCGGCACCATGACCTTCGGCGAACAGAACACCGAGGCCGAGGGCCACGCCCAGATGGACCGCGCCGTCGACGCCGGCGTGAATTTCTTCGACACAGCAGAGCTCTATCCGACCAATCCGACCCGTCCGGAAACCCAAGGGCGCACGGAGGAGATCATCGGAAGCTGGTTCAGGAAAAGCGGGAAGCGCGACCAGATCGTGCTCGCCAGCAAGATCACCGGCAACGGCAACGCCTGGATCCGCGACGGCGAGGACATCAGCCGCGATTCCATCACCCGCGCGCTCGATCTCAATCTCAAGCGGCTCGGCGTCGATCATATCGATCTCTATCAGCTGCACTGGCCCAATCGCGGCTCCTACCATTTCCGCAAGAACTGGACATTCGACGCCTCGAAACAGCCCAAGGGACGCAAGATGCTCGAGGACCTGCTCGATACGCTGCGCGGTCTCGACGATGCGGTGAAGGCCGGCAAGATCCGCGCCTATGGTGTCTCCAACGACAGCGCCTGGGGGATCATGCAGCTCATCCGGCTGGCCGAGGACAACGGTCTGCCGCGCGTGGCTTCGGTGCAGAACGAGTATAACCTGTTGTGCCGCCACTTCGACCTCGATCTGGCGGAAGTGGCGCACCACGAGGATGTCGGGCTGCTCACCTACTCCCCGCTTGCCGCCGGCATTCTTACCGGCAAGTATCAGGGGGGCGCGGTACCGGAGAATTCGCGTCGCTCGCGGGTGGAAAATCTCGGCGGCCGCTGGGGCGCCCGCGCGGAAGCGGCGACTGCGGCCTATCTCGACGTGGCGAAGACGCACGGTCTGCATCCGGTGCACATGGCGCTCGCCTTCTGCATCTCGCGACCCTTCATGACCTCGACGATCATCGGCGCGACCTCGCTCGAGCAACTGGATATCTGTCTCGGTGCATCCGAGATCACGCTCTCCGACGAGGTGATGGCCGATATCGACGCGGTGCGCCGCGACCACCCGATGCCGATCTGATCCTCAATCGCGTCGCCTCCCTGCGTCAGGAGGCGACGGCCGCCCTTGCGGATCCCGGAAACTCGCTTCGGCTGGAGACAAAGTTTGCAAGGACCGCGGCACCCAGGTCCTCAACCGGCATTGCCTTGCCATAGAAGTACCCCTGCCCGGTTCCACAGCCGGCGCGCCTCAGCGCCTCGATCTGACCATCCGTCTCCACGCCTTCGGCTGTGACATGGATACCGAGTTCGCCGGCGAGCGATGAAATGGCGCGGATGATCGCCATTGAGCGTCTGTCCGTTTCAAGTTCGATCACGAAGGACCGGTCGATCTTGATCTCGTCCCATTCGAAGGACTGCAGATAGGACAGGGCCGAATAGCCGGTGCCGAAGTCATCGAGCGAGATCGATACGCCAAGCGCTTTCAAACGTCCGAGAATGTCTACGGCGCGGCCGGCATCCGAGATCATGAGCGATTCGGTGACTTCGAGTGTCAGCCTGTGCGGCGACAGCCCGGTTCGTTTGAGCGCGTGCCGCACCGTCTCGACGATGTCGTCGCGCAGGAATTGATTGACCGACAGGTTGACCGACACGCCGATATGGTCAGGCAAGTCGAGCATGTCGCGGCATGCGGCATCCAGAATGGTACGGCCAAGATCGACGATGATCGGCGAGTTCTCGGCTATGGCGATGAATTCCGAGGGCGGCACCATGCCGAGTTCTGGATGACGCCAGCGGGCAAGTGCCTCCAGGCCCGTCACCTGCCCGCTCACAATGTCGACCTTCGGCTGGTAATTGGGACGGATGTCGCCAACTGCCAATGCGTCTTGCATGTCGCCTTCAAGCAGAGTGCGGCGTTCGTAGGCGAGGCGAATCGTCGGATCGAAGAGCAGCACCGTGCCCTTCTCGCGGGATTTTGCCAGCGAGAGCGCCAGATCCGCATCGACGAGCAAACCGCTTACCGGGCTCTCGTCTGATGACACCGCGACCCCTATCGTGGCGCCGAGCGCAAGGACGCTGCCATTGGCCCTGTAGGGAACGGACAGATCCCTGCGCAGCGTTTCCGCCTGGGTGAAGATCTGCTCCGCGCCGAGAGCCGCATCGAGGATGATGACGAATTCGTCGCCACCGAGTCGGGCTGCGATTAACGTGTTGCCGAAGGCTGCGGTGCGGCTGGCGATCCGCTGCGCGGCGATCTTGAGAAGCACATCGCCCATCGCATGGCCGAGGCTGTCGTTGATACCCTTGAAACCGTCGAGATCGATCGCGAAGATGGCGATACGCTGCCCGTTGCGGTCCGGCCTTTCGAGCAGCACGGAGCTGAAGACCTCGTTGAAGGCCATCCGGTTCGGCAATCCGGTCAGCGCATCGTGACGGGCGTGGTAGGCCGATTCGGCGGCGTTTCGAGTGGCATCGCGATGGGCGCGCCCGAGAAACCGGTTCTGGAGCGCCACAGCGGCGAGAACCAGTGCGAGCAGAACGAACAGACCCGTCGTCAGCCAGCGCTGGAACTGTTGCTGACGGCGAACCTCCTGCCGGTAGAGTTCCGCAGCCTCTACCGATTCCGTGTGCGCCTCCGCGCCGACGCGGTCGACCGCCCCCAAAATGCTCGAGAGCTGTTCCGTGAGCTCGACAAGCTCGCCGTCATCGAGGCTCTCAACATCTAGAAGACGTGGACGAGCCTGCAGGAAACGACCTTCGGCGCGATCGAGAACCCATTCACGGCCCGCTTTGGACGCAAGGAAATCCCGGAATGCCGGCGCCTCATAGATGCGGAAGCGGTTGACGAGAATCTCGGTAAAGAGAGCCACCTTTCCGGCGGCTTCCGGATCTTTCGTGCTGATATAGGTGGCAAGCGCGATCTGCAGCTTGGCGGCTTCCAGTCTTCCGCCGGCGCCGACCCATGCGACGTCGTAGCGCGCCGAACGCTCCACCGCATCCTCGGACGCGGTGATCAGGCTCGAATGAATGAAATAGATCGCGACGATGGCGAGCGCCGCGCCGACCGCAAACAACCGGAATCCTCTTGAAGCAAATCCCATGCGTCACCTCCCTCCCGGTATCACATCGTCACTCGACGGTGATCGAGCGGACCTGCCAGGCGGAGCGGGAGTAATAAACCTCGTTGCGCAACTCGGGATACTTGTCGAAGGGGTAGATGACGAAGAGTGGCCCCTTGTCGCTGACCGGCATGGGCTGGCCCTGCTTGCGGCTGGCGAGGATGACGCCATATCTGGTCGCATCCTCGACGGGGACCTGGGTGCGGTAGTCGTTGAGCGCCACGATTTCGAGGTCGGCGCCGGTGGCACCGACCTTCTCAAGTAGGCGCTGGAGCGGAACGCCTTCAAAATCGACCTTGCCGTCATGCCACGGCGTCGTGGTCTCGATCTTCTCGAGCCCGAGCGCTTCAATCTGCTCGAGTGTCATATCGACATGGCCGCCGGCAACGGCACCATCGATCGTCAGGACCACCTGACCGGCATTGGAAGGCTGCGAGAGGACCATGACGGCAAGCGCCGTCGCCACCGCGAGGAAGCGAGTTGTGCTTTTCATAGCGTTATCCTTGGGAAAAACCGGCCCTGATGGCCGTATGTGCAGCTTGCCTACACCGTCCCCCAGTAAGGGGCGCTTAAATCAATCTCTGCAATTTTAACGATACATGTTATTTCGTTTATATCTCGATTTCCAGAATTCTGAGGCGCCGCCCCGGCGCCGTTTCGATCCATCTGTGCCATTGCCCTTGCCATTCGGCGGCATTGCGCGTATAGGCCAGCGCGTTCGAACACCCGGTCAATCGGCTGGTGGCTGTACGGAGGGCTGGCAGTCAGCCTGCAGGGACAAGAGTGTCCCGGCCTCCCGTGTCTCCGCTCACGACCGTCTCGAAACGTCTTTCTTGCGCGGCGAAAGCCGACAGGCAAGTCGCTGGGGCTCAGCGCCGATCCGGGTGTGTAAATGCAAGAAAGGCAAAGAAATCATGGCGCTTTACGAGCACGTATTCCTTGCCCGGCAGGATATTTCCGCCCAGCAGCTCGATGAACTTGTGAACCTCTACAAGGGCATCATCGAGGAAAATGGCGGATCGGTCGGGCGTATCGAAAACTGGGGCCTGAAGTCCCTGACCTACCGGATCAAGAAGAACCGCAAGGCCCACTACGCGCTGATGGACATCGACGCGCCGGCCAGCGCGGTGCAGGAAATGGAGCGCCAGATGCGCTTCAACGAAGACATCCTGCGCTTCATGACCGTTTCGGTCGAAGCCCACGAGGAAGGCCCGTCGGCCATGCTGCAGAAGCGCGATCGCGATGATCGTGGCGACCGCGGCGATCGCGGCCCCCGTGGTGATCGTGGCGACCGCGGCCCCCGCCGCCCGCGCGACTAAGGAGAGACAATCATGGTCGATATCAACCAGATCCCGACGCGCCGCCCGTTCCACCGCCGGCGCAAGACCTGCCCGTTCTCCGGTGCCAACGCTCCGAAGATCGACTACAAGGACGTCCGTCTGCTGCAGCGCTACGTTTCCGAGCGCGGCAAGATTGTTCCGTCCCGCATCACGGCCGTGAGCCAGAAGAAGCAGCGCGAACTCGCCAAGGCGATCAAGCGCGCCCGTTTCCTCGGCCTGCTGCCCTACGTCATCAGCTAAGCTGATGCGGCCGGCGGTCTCCGGACCGCCGGCTTCTGTCTTTCCGGACGGACTTCGGCCCTTCCGGATTTCCTCTTCGCGGGAGGCCGCGAAACAGGAATGAACGACCCGAACCGAGTTGGGGCCCAGAGGCTGACGCCCGCCCCTAACTGCGCAAAGCAGGACAGCGACATGCAGGACACCAAAGCCATATCGGCCCTCGTCGGCCTGATTGCCGGGATCGCGTCCGCGTTCCTGCTGGCCGGTGCCGTGACGCCGTCCTACCTCGCCATGCTTTTGATCGCCTCGGCCTCGCTGCCGGTGCTGATCGCGGGTCTCGGCTGGTCCAACCTCGCTTCCATCATTGCAGTGATCACCGGCGCGGCCGTCATCTCGGTCATGTCCGGTCCCCTCGCCGCCTTCTCGGCGGCGCTGACCTCGCTGGCGCCTGCGGCGTGGATCGCGCATCTGAGCAATCTCGCGCGCCCGGCCGAGGAAATCGGCGGACCGGAAGGCCGGCTCGCCTGGTTCCCGCTTTCCGACATCCTGTTCCAGATCGCAGCCATCGTCGCCGTGGTCCTCGTCATTCTCGGCTACGTGATGGGCTACGGACCGGAGCTGTCGGGCGAACTGGTCGATTCCTTCGTCTCCATCCTGAAGGAAGGCAATCCGGAGCTGACGCTCGACCCGGCCAGCCTCGAAGAAATGAAGTCGCTGATGCGGGTTCTCCTGCCGCTGGTGCAGGGTGCGACCTGGGTCGCCATCCTCTTCGGCATGTATTACGTCGCCCGCGGCATCGTGGCCATGTCGGGCCGCGCCAAGCGCCCGCGCGACGACGTCCCGGCACAGCTCAGGATGCCGCGCACGGGTCTCTACACCTTCGGCATCGGCATCGCGATGACCTTTCTTCTGCCCGCGCCCTACGATCTGGTCGGCTGGGTGATCGCCGGCACCTACGGCGCCGGCTTCATCCTGTCGGGCTTCGCGCTGATGCATTTCATGACCCGTGGCAAGCCATGGCGGCCCGTCGCCATCTGGCTCGCCTACGTCATGGTGATCCTGTTCACCGTGCCGATCCTCTTCTTCCTGGTCTTCGGACTGACCGCCACCGGCCGTCTGTCGACCATGACGCCCAACCAACCCAAATCCTGACATCGAACGACACCACGAAAGGAAATCACCATGGAAGTCATTCTTCTCGAACGCGTCGCCAAGCTCGGCCAGATGGGCGAGACCGTAAAGGTCCGCGACGGCTACGCCCGCAACTTCCTGCTCCCCGAGGGCAAGGCACTGCGCGCTAACGAAGCCAACAAGAAGCGTTTTGAATCGCAGCGCGCCGAACTCGAAGCCCGCAACCTCGAGCGCAAGTCGGAAGCCCAGTCGGTCGCCGAAAAGCTCGACGGCAAGAGCTTCATCGTCGTCCGTTCAGCCGGTGAGACCGGTCAGCTGTACGGTTCGGTCGCTGCACGCGACGTCGTTGCCGTTCTCGGCGAGGAAGGCTTCAACATCGGCCGCAACCAGGTCGACCTCAACAACCCGATCAAGACCATCGGCATTCACACGGTCAGCCTCGCGCTGCACCCGGACGTGATCGTCAATGTCGACTTCAACGTTGCCCGCTCGGCCGATGAAGCCGAGCGCCAGGCCAAGGGCGAGGACCTGACCTCCGCCGACGCCATCTACGGCATCGACGAGGAAGAAGCAGCTGCCGCTGCCGAAGCCGCTGCCACCGACCCGGACTTCGAAGACGAAGACGGCGAAGCAGCCGAAGGCGAAGAGCAGGCCTGATCGGCTCCCGCTTTACCGCAACGATACGGACGCCCGGGCCATCGCCCGGGCGTTTTCTTTTGCCGTGGCTCCGGGCTACCGCCCCTTCCCCCGGCCTGTGCATCGGCGTAGAAGAGAGGCATGACCGTTTCCGCCGAACATGCCGACGCCGGAGCCCTCGAGGCGCTGATGCTGTTCTATGCCGATGCCGGCGTGGACACGCCGCTCGAGGATATCCCCGTCGACAGGTTCGCCGAGAGCCAGGAAGACGCCCGGCGCCGCCAGGCCGCCCGCGCGACCCCTCCCCGATCTTCCGCCGAACCCGCACGCGAGCGCTCCGCAGGCGCTGCTTCTTCCGGACAATCCCGTCCCGCTCAGCCGCCGGCAGCACCGGTGCCGCAGATGACCGTGCCGGATGCCGCCGCCTTCGAGGATGCCCGCGCCACGGCGAAGGCCGCAAACTCCATAGAGGAACTCAAGGCGGCCATCGAAGGCTTCAACGGCTGCAACCTGCGCCACTCGGCGCGCAACACGGTGTTTGCCGACGGCAACCCGCAGGCGCGGCTGATGATCATCGGCGAGGCGCCGGAACGCGACGACGACCTGCAGGGCCTTCCCTTTGCCGGACGCTCCGGCCAGCTTCTCGACCGTATGCTCGCCGCCATCGGTCATGACCGTTCGACGGCCTGCCTGACCAACGCCATCTACTGGCGGCCGCCCGGCAACCGGCCGCCGACGCCGCACGAGATCGCGCTCTGCCGGCCCTTCACCGAGCGCCATATCGAACTCGTCAGGCCGGAGATGCTTCTGTTTTTCGGCAACGTGCCGACCAAGGCTCTCCTGGAAAACGAGCGCGGCATCCTGTCGCTGCGCGGTAACTTCCAGACCTATGAACGCGACGGCCTGACGATCCCGGTCATGCCGACGCTGCATCCGAGCCATCTGCTGAAGAGCCCGGCACAGAAGAAGCTCGTCTGGGCGGATCTGCTGACCCTCGCCGAACGTCTTCAACTCGACCGCTCCACCGGTTGATCCGCGTCAATCCATCTCCCGCAGTCCGGGTCTAGGATTTCCGTGGTCACGGGCGTTTGACCGTGGCCGCAGGAAAACCGGACAGGAAAGGCCTGAGCTATGACCAATACATGCTGGAAAATCCCGTCGCTCGCCTTCGCCCTCGGACTTGTCGCCACAAGCGTCCTCGCCCAAGGTGGTCAGGGCGGACGCTTTGCCGACATCGACGCGAACGGCGACGGCCTTGTCAGTCGCGCAGAAGCGACGTCGAACGCCGAAAGCGTGTTCAACGCCATGGATGCCGACACGAACGGCAAGCTCACCAAAGATGAATATATGAGCGTCCGCATGGGACAGCAAAACGGCGCCAACACGGCCATGCAGGCGCAGCGGCAGGCCGAGAAGGAGGCCCGCTTCGCGCCGATGGACACTAATGGCGACGGCCAGGTGAGCCTCGAGGAATTCGTCGCGGGCGCGGCAAACCGCTTCAAGGCAGCGGATGCGAATGGTGACGGGATGCTCACCCGACCGGAATGGCGCAACGCACGCTTCTGAGCGAAGCAGTCAATTCCCTGGCATTATCGACCGGGCGCGCCCTTCGGGGCGCGCTGTCGGAAACGGAAGGTCCGCTGTCGTTTTCCGCGCATAAGAAGTTGCCCCGTCGTGAAAAAGCAGTATCCACGTTCTGACTGACTCGCGGGCGGGAGAAAACTCGATGCTACGCACCATCGCACCGGTCGGAGCCCTGCTTCTTTCGACCTTCTTCGTGCTCGTCGCAGCCGGCCTTTCGGGCTACCTCATTCCTCTGCGCGCGGTCGCCGAGGGCTGGTCGACACTCGTCGTTTCCGTGATGGCCACGAGCTACGCGGTCGCGTTCACCGCCTCATGCCTGATCTCCCCGCGCCTGGTACGACGCGTGGGCCATGTACGTGTCTTCGGCGTCATGGTGACGATGCTTTCGCTCTCGCAGCTTCTCAATGTCCTGGTGGTTGATCCGACCGTGTGGATCATATCCCGCGGCATGACGGGTTTCGCCCTCGCCGGCAGCTACATGATCATCGAGAGCTGGCTCAACGAAAAGGTGAGCAACGAGAACCGCGGCGCACTGTTTTCCGTCTATATGGTGGTCACCATGGGCGGACTGACGATCGGGCAGTATACGGTGCCCTTCGGCGACCCGTTGCTGCCGACGCTCTTCATCCTTTCCGCAGTCATCTATTCGCTTGCCATCATGCCGACTTCATTGTCGAGCGCGCAGTCTCCGCAACCCCTCAACCAGGTGCGGATGAACATCCCGAAGCTCTACCGGAAATCGCCCGCAGCCGTCATCGGCATGGTGCTGACCGGGCTCATCGGCGGCATCTGGAATGGTCTGGCGCCGGTGTTCGGCTCGCAGGCGGGTCTTTCGACCGCCGAGGGCGCGACCATGCTCGCAACCGCGATGATCGGCGGCACTATCTTCCAGTATCCGCTCGGCCGCGCCTCCGACCGGATGGATCGCCGCCGCATCATGGTGCTTGCCGGCGGCATCGGCACGATCGCATGCCTGATCGCGGCGCTGTTCGGTGCGGAGTCCCGCTGGGTCTTCTTCCTCGGCATGTTCCTGCTCGGCACCGTCCTTTATCCGATCTACGCGCTCAACGTGGCGCATGCCAACGACCGCGCCGAGCCGGACGAATTCGTCGACGTCTCCTCCGGTCTGATGATCATCTACGGTATCGGCGCCATGTTCGGCCCGTTGATTGCCGGTGCGGCGATGGACTTTTCCGGTCCGGCGGCAATGTTCGTGACGTTGCTGATCTTCTTCGTCGCCTATGCCGGCTATGCCGGTTGGCGCATCACCCGCCGCGAACAGTTGCCCGACGACGAGCGTGGCGAGTTCCAGGCCACCCTGCCCGGCCAGGAGACCACGCCGCAGACGCTCGAACTCGACCCGCGTTCCGACCCCGAATGGGGCCAGACGGACGAGGACGCGAGCGAGGACGAGATCAGCCCTGCGGCGTGACGAGCTTGCGCTGGGCCCGGCGCTCGAGACCCAGCCTGTGTTCGCGGAAGATGATGGCAATACCCGCGGATACGACGATCACGGTGCCTACGAGCATGCTGAGCGTCGGCGTTTCACCGAACAGGAAGTAGCCGATGGCGAGCCCGAAGATGATCGAGCCGTATTCGAACGGTGCGATGGTCGAGACGTCGGCATAGCGATAGCTCTGCGTCAGCAATATCTGGGCACCGCCGCCGCACAGGCCCGCCACCATCAGAAGACACAGCGTCAGCGGATCGGGCACCACCCAGCCGAAGGGCAGCGTCAGCAGCGACAAAACCGTGGAACTCAGCGAAAAATAGAGCACGATCGTGTGTGTCTGTTCGGTCTGCACCAGCCGCCGCACCAGAATGCTCGCCGTGGCGGCGAAGATGGTGAAACCGAGCATGGCCAGAAGGCCCAGCGTCTCGCGCGAGCCCAGGCCGCTCTCGATAAGTGTGACCTTCGGATACGAGATTACCGCGACGCCGCAGATGCCCACGGCAACCGCCGTCCAGCGGAACAGACGCACCTTCTCACCCAGGAAGATCGCCGCGAAGATCACCGTCATCAGCGGCATGGCGTAGCCGATGGCGATCGCATCGGGCAGCGGCAGAAGCGTCAGGCCGAGAAAATTGCACGCCATGGCAATGGAACCGACGATCCCCCGCCAGATGTGGCCGAGCGGATGCCTCGTCTTCCAGGCATCAGCGAAAACGCCGCGCGCCGCCATGTAGGCCATGACCGGCAAGATGGCGAAAGCGGAGCGGAAGAAGACGATCTCGCCGAGCGGCACCTCTTCCTGGCCGGCGAGCTTGATGATCGTCACCATCCCCATGAAGGAGACGAGCGACATCAGCTTCAGCGAGATGCCGAACAGCGGCGAACTGCCGCCCGGCTGCGGCGTCTTCAACTCAGGAGCCTGCGCCGGGGCGGCAGACGCCTGCCCCGACGCGGTTTCACCCGCTGCGCTATCGCTTGATGTTCCGGCCATCGGGCGGCGTCAGCCGTTGAGCGCATGCCACAGTTTCAGCGGCGTGACGGGCATCTCGATATGACGGATGCCCTTTTCATGGCCGAGCGCATCGATCACGGCGTTCATCACCGCCGGGCACGCACCGATTGTGCCGGCCTCTCCCGCGCCCTTGATGCCGAGCGCATTGGTGGTCGACGGCACGTTGCGGGTCTCGAACTCGAAGAACGGAACCGTATCAGCGCGCGGCATGCAGTAGTCCATGAAGCTCGCAGTCATCAGCTGGCCGTCGGGTTCGTAGATCACTTCCTCGCCGAGCGCCTGGGCCATGCCCTGGACGATACCGCCATGGATCTGACCAAGGAGCAGCGTCGGGTTCACCGTCATGCCGAAATCGTCGACGACCGAATAGTTGACGATCTCGATCTCGCCCGTCTCCGGATCGATCTCCAGCTCGCAGACATGGGTGCCGTTGGGATAGGTATTCTCGTCCTGCTGGATGTCGGCCTCCGCCTTGCGGTCCGCCTCGTCCTTCGCCGCCTTTGCGAGCGCCGCATAGTCCATCGAGCGGTCGGTACCGACGATGCGGGCGACGCCGTCCACCAGTTCGATATCGGCGGGTGCGGCCTCGAGTTCGTCGGCAGCAATCTTCTTCATCTTCTCGGCGAGGGTCTCGCTGGCCGAGGCGACCGAGACACCGCCGAGCGGGATCGAGCGCGAGCCGCCGGTGCCGCCGCCGGTGGAGAGATACTTGGTGTCGCCCTGGCGAACGATGATCTTGTCGAAGTCGATGCCGATCTTGTCGTAGATGAACTGAGAGTAGGCCGTCTCGTGGCCCTGACCGTTTGTCTGGGTACCGATGTCGAGAATGATCTCGCCGTTCTCGGTGAGTTCGAGCTTGGCTGCCTCCGAGCCCGCAAAGGCGCAGGCCTCGATATAGGTGGCGAAACCATAGCCGCGCAGCTTGCCGCGGGACTTTGCTTCCTCGCGGCGCTTCTCGAAGCCGGCATAGTCGGTCTTTTCGAGCGCCCGGGTCATGTGGCCGTCGAACTCGCCGACATCGTACATGCGGCCGCCAGGCGTCGTGTAGGGAAACTGCTCCGGGCGGATGAAGTTGCGGCGGCGGATCTCGGCGCGGTCGATCCCCAGTTCGTGGGCGCATTCATCGACGAGGCGCTCGATCAGATAGGCGGCCTCGGGACGTCCGGCGCCGCGATAGGCGTCGACGGTCATGGTGTGGGTGTAGACGGCATCCACCGTCACATCCATCGCCGGGATATCGTAGATGCCGGTCGACATGGTGACGCCGCCGGTGGGAATGTTGGGACCGTACTGCCCCATATAGGCGCCCATGGCGGCCACGATATTGGCCTTGAAGGCGAGGAAGCGGCCATCCTTGTCCAGCGCCATCTCCGCCTCGACGACGTTGTCGCGGCCATGGCTGTCGGCCATGAAGTGCTCGGTGCGGTCGGAGACCCACTTGACCGGACGACCGAGAAGGCGCGCGGCCTGCATGGTCAGCGGATATTCGCGGAACATGAACATCTTGGTCCCGAAGCCACCGCCGACATCGCCGGTGACGACGCGGATCTTGTCCGCGTCCATCTTGAAGATGTTCCTGGCGAGGATGTCGCGCATGGCGTGCACGCCCTGCGAACCTGTGTGCAGGGTGAAAGCGCCCTCGTCCGCGTTCCAGTCGGCAATGCAGGCGCGCGGCTCGATATAGTTGGCCGCCAGACGGTTGTTGATGAAGGAGACCGAGACCACCTTGTCGGCCTTGTCGAAGGCGGCGGCGGTGGCGGCGCTGTCGCCCAGCTGGAAGAGATAGGCGCGGTTGTCCTCGGCGTCCGACCAGACCAGCGGCGCGTCCTTGTCGAGCGCCTTCGCCGTAATCGTGTTGGCCGGCTTCTCTTCCCAGTCGATCATGATCAGTTCGGCGGCGTCCTGGGCCTGGACCAGGCTCTCGGCGACCACATAGGCCACGGCATCGCCCACATAGCGGACCTCGCCGTCACACAGCACGGGAGCCGGGCGAAGCTTGGGCTTGCTGCCGTCGGGCTGCCTGACGCCGGAGATGACGGTCACCGGTCCGAGTTCGGCGACGTCCTCGGCGGTGAGGATGGCGACCACGCCCTCGGCCTCGCGGGCGGTTTCCAGATCCTCGAAGGTGAATTTCGCCGCGGCATAGGGCGAGCGGACGACATAACCGTAAAGCTGCCCTTCCAGGTTCTTGTCGGCCGTGTAGGAGCCATGGCCCTGGATCAAACGCTTGTCTTCCTTGCGCAACGCGGAAGCGCCGACGCCGAATTTCGGTATAGCCGTCATGGATGGGTCCTGAAATCTTGCTTGCTGGTCATAGGCGAACGGCGCGGATGGCGGGCCGTATGGTGCGAATGTATAACTTCGAGGGGCTTTGTCGAGGGGCAAAGAGGGGCTCATTCCCGCTCCGGTCCGCCCTTCCGCCCCTAGAGGTTTGCGTATGCCGTAGATATTGCGTTAGGACATCGGCGGTATTTGAAAGAAAAACGAGCATTACTGGGGATCCCATGCGGACTGAGACTGGACAGGTCTTCCATCTTAAAGACTACACGCCCACCGCGTTCGAAGTTGAACGGATAGATCTGACCTTCGAACTCGATCCCGAGAAGACGAAAGTCATCGCTCGCTCGATTCTCAAACGCCGCGAAGGTGTGGCAGCCGACGCGCCGCTCGTCTTCGATGGCGACGAATTGACGCTCGATGCGCTCCAGATCGACAGCGTGGACGTGCCCGAGGGCGACTTCGACGTCACCGCCGACACGCTCACCGTGCGCAACCTGCCCGCTTCCGAGCCCTTCGAGGTCACCGTCGAGACCACGCTCGCCCCCGAGCACAACAGCCAGCTCACGGGGCTTTACCGTTCGAGCGGCAATTACTGCACCCAGTGCGAGGCCGAGGGCTTCCGCCGCATCACCTATTTCTACGACCGACCGGACGTGCTGACGGTCTATACGGTGACCATCATCGCGCCGACCGATGTGCCGGTTCTCCTGTCCAACGGCAATTTCCTCGGCGGCGGCAATTACGACGAAGGCCGGCATTTCGCCGCCTGGTACGATCCTCACCCGAAGCCCTCCTATCTCTTCGCGCTGGTGGCCGGTGATCTCGGCATGATCACCGACACGTTCACGACGATGAGCGGCCGCGAGGTCGAACTCAGGATCTATGTCGAGCACGGCAAGGAAGAGCGCGCCGGCTACGCTATGGATTCGCTCAAGCGCTCGATGCGCTGGGACGAGGAGGTCTACGGCCGCGAATACGATCTCGACATCTTCATGATCGTCGCCGTGTCCGACTTCAACATGGGCGCGATGGAGAACAAGGGCCTGAACGTCTTCAACGACAAGTACGTTCTCGCCGATCCGGAAACCGCCACCGACCAGGACTACGCCAATATCGAGGCGATCATCGCCCACGAATATTTCCACAACTGGACGGGCAACCGCATCACCTGCCGCGACTGGTTCCAGCTTTGCCTGAAGGAAGGGCTGACGGTTTACCGCGACCATACCTTCTCGCAGGACCAGCGCTCAGCACCGGTCAAGCGCATCGCCGAGATCAAGACGCTGAAAGCCCACCAGTTTCCCGAGGATGCAGGCCCGTTGGCGCATCCGGTGCGGCCGTCGACCTACAAGGAAATCAACAACTTCTACACGGCGACCGTCTACGAAAAGGGCTCCGAAGTCGTCGGCATGATCCGCACCATTCTCGGCGACGAGAAATTCCGCGAAGGCATGGATCTCTACTTCGACCGCCATGACGGCCAGGCGGTCACCATCGAGGATTTCGTCGCCTGTTTCGCCGAAGTCTCGGGCCGCGATCTCGACCAGTTCATGCTCTGGTACAATCAGGCCGGAACGCCGCTGGTCTCCGCCTCGACGAGCTACGACGCCGCCGCCAAGCGTTTCGAGCTCAACCTCGAGCAGCAAGTCTCCCCGACACCTGGCCAGAGCACCAAGTCGCCCATGCATATTCCGCTGGCCTTCGCGCTGATCACGTCGAACGGTTCGGTTTCGAGCCCTGCACCGGAGGAAGCCCCCGGCGAAGCCGAGGTGCTGCACCTGACCGAGCGCGCGCAGACCTTCACCTTCACCGGAGTTGCCGAGCGGCCCGTGTTGTCGCTCAACCGGGGCTTCTCGGCGCCGGTCAACGTGTCGATCGAACAGTCGGACGCGGATCTGGCTCATCTCGCCCGGCACGAGACCGACGGCGTGGCCCGCTGGCAGGCGATCAACGCCTTTGCGACGCGTCTCCTCGTCGAGGCAGCACAGCTCGTCCGCGACGGGCGCGACATCCCGGCATCCGACGAGCTTGCCGATATCCTGATCACGGCGGCCACCGACGACAGTCTCGAGCCCGCCTTCCGCGCCCAGGCGCTGCAACTGCCGTCCGAAACCGATATTGCCCGCGAGATCGGATCCAACATCGATCCCGACGCCATCCATACGGCGCGTCAGGCGATCTTCTCTGCCGTGGCCAGGAAGGGTGCCGACACCTTCGCGCAGCTTTCCGGGGATGTTCCCGACGGTCCCTATTCCCCGGCCGCCGAGGATGCGGGCCGGCGGGCGCTCGCAGCGGTCGCGCTGTCCTATGCCTGTGCCGCCGAAGACAGCCCGGCGCGCGCCCGTGCCGCCTATGACGCCGCCGACAACATGACGGCGATCGCGAGCGCGCTGCAGATCCTCGCCCACCAGTTCCCCGACGCATCGGAGACCGCCGGAGCGCTCGCCGATTTCGAAAAGCGTTACGCCGACAATCCGCTGGTCATGGACAAGTGGATGTCGATCCAGGCGATGGCACCGGGCGAGACGAGCTGCGACCGGGTGGTCGAACTCATGGACAGCCCGCACTACAATGCCGGCAACCCGAACCGCGTGCGTGCCCTCGTCGGCGCCTTTTCGGCTGGAAATCCGACCGGCTTCAACCGCGCTGACGGTGCCGGATACCAGCTTCTGGCCCGCGTGGTCACGCAGACCGACGCCCGCAATCCGCAGCTAGCCGCTCGCCTGCTGACGGCCATGCGATCCTGGCGATCGCTGGAAACGGGGCGACAGGAAGAGGCTCGCAAGGCGCTGGTATCCATCCGCAACGCCGAGAAGCTGTCGACCGACGTCAGCGACATCGTCGAGCGGACGCTCCAGTAATTCCCTCCCCCCGGGAATCGCCCGTCACACCTTGGGACTCCCCGATGGTTGCGGACTCACGCTAGCGTCCGACAACCTAAGGTGATTTGTGCCGGCAACCTGATTTGCCGGCACGACGCGATTGATTCGGCCGTGAACCGGCGACTCGAATCCGGGAAAATCGGGGCAAAAACATATGGTTAAAAAAGATTTTACGGAGGCACTGGACAAGCCGAATCCGCGATGATTCATTATGGCAGATTCGGCGATGCGGAAGCCGGATCCCAACGGGGACATTGTTCAATATCATGGCGGATGCGCAGCGTATCACTGCGGCCGGACGGTCGAGTACTGTCCAGACCGGCAATCAAGCAGCAGGCTTTTCAGGGCACGCACGCTTCTTCGCTCGCCCGGCCTATGAACGGCTCATCAACGCCGAACCCTTTCTGAAAAAGTCCATTCCCGTTCTCATCCTCGCCTTCCTCGCGGTGGTCGCCGTCGCCCGTTTCATGAACATGATGGACGACTATCATGCCAAGGAGACCGCGCTGAGGCAGGTGACCGCTCTGACGTTGTCGGCCACGCTGTCGTCACTCGCATCCAGCGCGCTCCCGATCGCAGAGCGGCAGCGCTGGGAGATCGAGTCGCGCGTCAACCGCGCCTTCGCCGGGATGCCCGACACCCACGCCAGTTTCGCCGTCCTCGTCGCAAACGCTGACGGAACCATCGTCGCGGCGAATGCCACCGGATCGGCCTATGTCGGACAGACGGTCGATACCTTCGTGCCGGACTGGTCGCCGCTCGCGTTGTTCGGCGCCCGCGCCGGTATCCAGGATATCGATTTCGACGGCGTGCCGGTGCTCGCCGCGCTCGGCAAGCTGCCCGACGATGGAGGTCTTGTGCTGGTCGCCACACCTGCGGGCCAGCTCAAGACGATGTGGCGACGCTCGGTGTCGGTCAACGCCACCCTGTTCATCGCCACGTCTGCCATCCTTCTCGTCATCCTCTACGCCTATTTCTCCCAGGCTGGACGGGCCCAGGAGGCCGACGAGATCTATCTGGAATCCCATCGCCGGGTCGACATGGCGCTGTCCCGCGGCCGTTGCGGCCTGTGGGACTGGGACATGGCTCGCGGGCGGCTCTACTGGTCCCGCTCGATGTATGACATCCTCGGCCTGTCGAGCCGCGAGAGTGTGATCTCCTTCGGCGAGGCGTCGGAGCTCATCCATCCCGAGGACGGCAATCTCTACGAGATCGCCCGGCAGGTCGCCTCCGGCGAGATCAGCCAGGTCGATCACCTCTTCCGGATGCGCCACGCCAAGGGCCACTGGGTCTGGATGCGCGCCCGCGCCCAGGTCGTCGATCCTTCGGCCGCACAGACGCATCTGATCGGCATCGCCATGGACGTGACCGAACAGTTCCGGCTGCAGCAACGCTCGGCAGAGGCCGACCAGCGCCTCTTCGACGCCATCGAGAGCACCTCGGAAGCCTTCGTCCTGTGGGACCGGGACGACCGGCTGGTGCTGTGGAACAAGCATTTCCAGGCCGTCCACGGTCTTCCCGACGACGCACTTGTGCCGGGTGCGGCGCGCGCGAGCATCGAACAGGCCGCCACACGGCCGGTGATCGAGCGGCGTCTCGCCACACCGTTTGCAGCCGGGACGGCGCGTACCTACGAGGTGCAGCTCGCCGACGGCCGCTGGCTGCAGATCAACGAACGCAAGACCCGCGACGGCGGCGAGGTGTCGGTGGGCACCGACATCACCCAGCTCAAGCGCAACCAGGAACGGCTGCGCGACTCCGAGAAGCGGCTGATGGCGACGATCGGCGACCTCTCCGTCAGCCAGGCCGAACTCAAGCGCAAGGCTATCGAGCTCTCCGCGCTGAACCAGGATTTCCAGATCGAGAAGGAACGCGCCGAGGCCGCCAACCTCGCCAAGTCGCAGTTCCTCGCCAATATGAGCCATGAGCTCAGAACGCCGCTCAACGCCATCATCGGCTTCTCCGAAATCCTGCAGGCGCGCATGTTCGGCCCGCTGGGCTCGGAGAAGTACGAGGAGTATACCTGCGACATCCACAATTCCGGTATCCACCTCCTGCGGCTGATCAACGACATCCTCGACATGTCCAAGATAGAGGCCGGACAGATGCAGCTGAGCTGCGAGCAGCTCGACATCGCGCCGATCATCGACGAGACAATCCGTCTGGTCTCGGTCAACGCCGAGAAGAAGAACATCACCGTCGAGCAGTCGATCGACGCGAAGCTCACGCTTGCCGCCGACCAGCGGGCGATCAAGCAGATCCTGCTCAATCTGCTGTCAAACGCCGCCAAGTTCACCGAGGAAGGCGGACGCATCAATGTGCGCGCCCGCCGTACCTCGCAAGCGGTCACCATCACGATTGCCGACAGCGGTATCGGTATCCCGGCGGCCAACCTGCCGAAGATCGGCCAGCCCTTCGAGCAGGTGCAGAACCAGTTTTCCAAAAGCCAGGGCGGATCCGGGCTGGGCCTGGCGATCTCGCGCAGCCTGACCGAGCTTCACGGCGGCGCCATGCGTGTCTTTTCGACCGAGGGCATCGGCACCATCGTCAGCGTGCGTATCCCCAGTGAGCGCAGATGCGACCAGGAGTCCACCGACATAGCCGCGGACGCCCCGCTCGACTGGCAGGGACCCGAAGAAGCAAAGACCACCGAGGAAGCCTGAGGTCCGACGCGGCCGAAACCTTCGAGACATAAAGAAGCCGGCCGCCCCTCGGGAGAAGGGCGGCCGTTTCGTTTCACTCTGTCATCCGGACAGGAGGTTCGGGATCAATTGTCCCAGTGCTTGCCCCAGCCGCCGCGATGACCGTCGTCACCCTTGCGGTGGTGCTTGCCGCCCCAGCCCATCTCGCGACGGCCCTTGCGGAATTCCTCCGGCGAGATCGAGCCGTCATTGTCGGCGTCGAGCAGCGCGAAACGCTTCTCCTGGCGGTCCTTGAGTTCGGCCACGGTCACCTTGCCGTCGCCGTCCACATCGAAGCGGCGCTTGAACATGGCTTCCATCCGCTTCTCGCGGCGGGCTTCCCAGGCGGCCTTCATCTCCTCGAAAGAGATTTCGCCGTCACCGTTCGTGTCGGCTTCGGCCATGCGGGCAGGTCCCATGTTCATGAACTCTTCCATGGAAATATCACCGCTGTCGTCGGTATCGAGCCGTTCCATCATGCGGCCGCCGTGGCGCATCATGCCACCACCGTGCCGCATCATGCCGCTGTCTTCCATCATGGAACCGCCGTTCTCCATCATCGGACGCATCGTGTCGTCGTCCGAATTGGCGTCCTGTGCATAGACCGGCACGGCGACAAGGAGTGCGGCCAGTCCGGTGAAGGTCGTGAGGATCTTGGTCATAGTCCATTTCCTTTGCATCGTTGTGTCACCCCCGATGCGGTTGCGGTCCTGACGGGCGTTCCCATGCGCCGGTCGAGACCATTCAGGAGCTCTCTGCTCCCTTCCCCGCCTTCGCTGAAGACGACGAGGAATTCCGTGTGATCTTGTCGAACAGCGCGCGTATCTCGCGCGATGTCTGCTTCATGTCCGCCTCCAGCGCGCGCATGTCCGGCGCATCGGCGGCGCGCAGCAGAAGATCGTGCAGTCCGGCCGGCGCGTCGCCGGGCTCGAAGACGCCTTCCAGACAAAGCCTGAGGATCTGCGTCTGCGCCATCCAGAGATGGTGGGCGGCCACCAGTCTCTCGACAGCCTCCACACCAATCCTGTCCCGACCGAACGTCTCGAGGACCTCGATGGTTCCGGTCAGCGCCTCACCCGGCCTGCGGCCTTCGGCGCGATCCATCAGGGAGAGATACTGTGCGATGAATTCGATATCGATGAGGCCGCCGGGGATGAGCTTGACGTCCCAGAGGTCTTTCGGCGGCTTTTCGGTCTCGATGAGCTCGCGCATCTCGCGCAAGTCCTTGAGGAGTATTGTCCGGTCCCGCTTCCGGCCGAGCACCTCGTCGATCGTGGCGCGGACAGTACCTGCCAGGTCCTCGTCGCCGGCCACCACCCGCGCGCGGGTCAGCGCCATATGTTCCCAGGTCCAGGCCTCCTCCGCCTGATACTTGGCAAAGGCGCGGATCGACGTCGCCACCGGTCCCTTGTTGCCCGAGGGACGCAATCTCAGGTCCACCTCGTAGAGCACGCCCTCGGCCATCGGCGCGGACAGGGCTGCGACCAGACGCTGGGTGAAGCGGGTGTAGTAGCGCACCGGGTCGAGCGGCTTGTGACCGTCGGAATCGGGCAGTTCGGGATCGCAATCGTAAAGCAGGATGATGTCGATGTCCGAACCGGCGGTCAGCTCGCGGCTGCCGAGCTTGCCCATGCCGAGAACGACGGCCCGGCCACCGGGCACCTTGCCATGCGCCTCTTCCATCTCGGTCTTCACCGCTTCGAGCGACGCCGCGATGATCAGGTCGGCCAGATCGGTGAAGGCCTCGCCGGCGCGCGCGGCCGTGATCGCACCGGTAAGCAGCCGCACGCCAATGAGAAACTTCTGCTCCTGGGCGACGATGCGCAGCCGGTCGAGCGTTTCCTCGTAGGAGCTCGAGCCCGCGAGCGCGGCGGAGAGCCGTTCCTGAAGATAGGGCCGCGTCGGAAGTTCCGCCATCAAAGTGGGATCGAGCATGCCGTCGAAGACATGCGGCCGCCGGGCGATCAGATCGGCGAGCTTCGGTGCCGCCGTCATCACGGTGACCAGGAAGGACAGGAGCCCCGGATTGTTGCCGATCAGCGAGAAGAACTGGATGCCGGCCGGCAGCCCCTTGAGGAATTCGTCGAAGCGCATGATCGCCTCGTCGGCGCGCCGGGTGGCGCCGAACACCTCGAGAAGGCGCGGGGTCAGTTCGGTCAGCTGTTCGCGGGCTTCCGCCGAGCGGGTGGCCCGGTAGCGGCCATAATGCCAGGTGCGGATAATGCGGGAGACGTCGGCCGGTCGCTCGAAGCCGAGACGGGCGAGTGTCTCGAGCGTGCCGGGGTCGTCGTCCTCGCCGGTGAAGACGAGATTGCCGGCTTCGCCCGAGAGACGCTCCTCCTTCTCGAAGAGGCCGGCATAGATAGTTTCGACCGTCTTCAGCCGCCCGGTCAGCGTCGCGCCGAAGGATTTCACGTCGCTTTCGCCGGTCATCAGCGCCACGCGGCGCAGTTCCTCGTCATCTTCGGACAACGTATGGGACTGCTCGTCACGCACCATCTGGATGCGGTGCTCGACGTCGCGGAGGTACCAGTAGGCGGCGGTGAGTTTCCCGGCCGTCTCCGGATCGATCCAGTGGGCGTCGGCGAGCCGGAGCAGCGTCTCGTCGGTCCGACGGCCCCTAAGCGCGGGCATGCGACCACCGGCGATCAGCTGCTGGGTCTGAACGAAGAACTCGATCTCGCGGATGCCGCCGCGCCCGAGCTTGACGTTGTGGCCCTTGACCGCGATATCGCCGAAACCGCGATGGCTGTGGATCTGGCGCTTGATCGAATGAATGTCGGCGATCGCGGCGTAATCGAGATATTTGCGGAAGACGAAGGGGGCCATATCGGCGATGAAGCGTCGGCCTGCCTGAAGATCGCCGGCCACCGCACGCGCCTTGATATAGGCCGCACGCTCCCAGTTCTGGCCGCGGCTCTCGTAATAGTTCATCGCCGCATCAACCGGGAACGCGAGCGGCGTCGAGCCGGGATCGGGCCTGAGCCGCAGGTCTGTGCGGAAGACGTAACCGTCGGCGGTGCGCTCCTGCATGATGCGGACCAGTCGGCGCACCAGCCGGGCAAAGGTATCGGTGGCTTCCTCCGCGTCGACCACGATTCCCGCCTCGGGCTCGAAGAAAACGACGATATCGATGTCGGAGGAGAAGTTGAGCTCCCCTGCCCCGTGCTTGCCCATGCCGAGAACGACGACGCCGGACGCTTCTGAGGGGTTTTCCGGATCGGGCAGCTTCAGCTTGCCGCCGTCATGGGCGGAGCGCAGCAGATGATCGATGGCGCCCGACAGGGCGGCGTCGGCGAGATCCGTCAGGCCCGCGGTGGTCGTCTTTGCATCGATCAGCCGCGCCAGATCGTTGAGCGCCAGCGCCATCGCCGCGCGGCGCTTGGCCCGGCGCAGAGAGGTCATCAACGCGCTTTCGGCAACCGGCCCATGCTCGTCGCGCCAGGCACCGCGCATTTCCTCGACCGCTTCGGCGAGAAGCCTTTCGAGCGGCGTGAAAAGAGCGGCCGCCAGCGCATCGGGATCGACGCGGGCGGTGTCGGAAAGCCAGAGGGACAGCGACAGGGCCGCGCAGAGGAAATCACGCCCCGGACCCTTCGTGCTGGCAACATCTTTCAGTTCCGGTTGGTCCTCGCCGAGTTCGGTGAGCAGCTCCAGCGCCTCGGCCGCGTCCTCGTTAGAGAGCGGTCTGATCGGTGAAGCTCGAAGTTCGGCAAGAATTTCCGTCATGCGCTGTTGTCCTCCGGCAGATCGAGTGTGGCACACAGGCCCGGACGCTCGGCATTGGTCGGATCGTCCGACGTCAGGTCCAGCGTGCCGCCGTGCAGGTCGGCCACGGCGTGCACGAGACTGAGACCGAGCCCCGTTCCGGGCTTGCTGCGGCTCTCGTCGAGACGGACGAAGCGCTTGACCACGTCGTCGCGGCGATCCTCGGGGATGCCGGGACCGTTGTCGGCGACCGAAAGCCGGGCGCGCCGCTTGTCGCTCACCAGCCTCACCGTAATACGGCTGTCCTCGCCGTCACCGGCATATTTGACCGCGTTGTCGATCATGTTGGCAAGCGCTTGGGCGAGGAGTTCGCGATTGCCCTTCACGGTGACACCGGAGGCGATGTCCTGAACGAGTGTGACCCCGGCCTCTTCGGCTACCGGCTCGTAGAGTTCGGCGGTGTCGGCCGCGAGCCCGGACAGGTCGACCTCCCCCATCTCGGCGACGGACGAGCCCGCCTCGACGCGGCTGATCATCAGAAGCGCGTTGAAGGTGCGGATGAGCTGGTCGCTTTCGGCGATCGTCTCCTCCAGCGCCTGGCGATAGCCCTCGGCATCATGGGTGGAGACGAGTGCGGCTTCGGCGCGGTTCCTGAGCCGCGTGAGCGGCGTCTTGAGGTCGTGAGCGATATTGTCGGAGACCTGTCGCAGGCCCTCGTTGAGCCGCTCGATGCGACCGAGCAGCGTGTTGAGCGAGCGGCTCATGCGGTCGAACTCGTCACCCGATCCGCCTTCGGGCAATCGCTGACTGAGATCGCCGGCGAGGATTTTCCGGCTCGCCACGGACATGTGATCGATACGACGGAGCGCGCGGCGGCCGATGAAGAACCAGATCGCCAGCGCGCCGACGAACATGATGGCGAGCGCCATGGCCAGCGCCTGGCGCACGAGGCCGCGGAATTTCTCCGGTTCGCCGACGTCGCGCCCCACCAGAAGCCGCATGCCGTTGGGCAGGGCAACGATGCGCGCTACGGCGCGGTGGGACTCCTCGCCCTCCTCCGGATCACCGTAGCGCTGATAGAGGAAGGGAATGCGCGTCAGGCCTTCCTCGTCGAGCACGCCCGGCTGGAGCGAGGCCACGTTGCCGGCGATGATCTGACCCTGCGGGGCGGCGATGATATAGAGATTGGCGCCCGGCTGGCGCGAGCGCCGCTCGATGGCGCGGACGAGCCCGGCCATGCCGCGCGTCTGGTAGATGCGGGAAATCTCGCCGAGTTCCGAGTGGATGGCGCTTTCTGTCTGGCCGCGCAAAAGGCCTTCGGAGATAGCGGTGACATAGAAGACGAGAACGACCGCGCAGATGGCGAAGAGCGCCAGATAGAGTGCCGAGAGCCTGACGGCGGTGGTGCCCAGCATGGCGCGGAAGCGGCTCCACATGGCGCGCTTCAGTCCCCGGCCTTCATCATGTAGCCGGCGCCGCGCACGGTCCGGAGCAGCGGCGCGTCGAAATCCTTCTCGATCTTCGAGCGGAGCCGCGAGATGTGGACGTCGATGACGTTCGTCTGCGGATCGAAGTGATAGTCCCAGACATGTTCGAGAAGCATGGTGCGGGTGACGACCTGGCCGGCGTTCTTCATCAGGTATTCGAGCAGCCGGTATTCGCGCGGCTGCAGCGGAATCACCTTACCGGCGCGGCGAACCTCGTGGCTCAGGCGGTCGAGTTCGAGATCGCCGACACGGTACTGGGTATCGGCCTCGCGCACGCTCTTGCGGCGGCCAAGGATCTCGACGCGAGCCAGAAGTTCCGAAAAGGCGTAGGGCTTGGAGAGGTAGTCGTCACCTCCGGCGCGCAGACCTGTCACCCGGTCGTCCACCTGGCCGAGCGCGGAGAGGATGAGCGCGGGCGTGTCGTCGCCCGACGCGCGAAGCTCGGAGACGATCGACAGGCCGTCCCGCTTGGGCAGCATGCGATCGACCACGAGCACATCGTAATCGTTCTCGGAGGCCAGGAAGAAGCCGCTGTCGCCGTCACTGGCGTGGTCGACGGTCATGCCGGCTTCGCGGAACGCCTTGAGCAGATAGGACGCGGTTTCGAGATCGTCCTCGATGATGAGAATCTTCATGGCGTCCGTCTTAGCGGCATTGCCATCCCCGCCACAAGCCTGCCCTCCGGAGTGGAAGGTCGGGCCACCGGGACCGGCTTCACTTGATGCTGCAAGGGTGATCATCGGAGGGGCTCCTTATGGTGACAGCGGGCCGATGGGGCAGCCCGCTGTCTTTGCTTGCGTCTCGCCGGCCGGGGGGCGACGTATCGGATCGGCCGGCGTCAGCAGGCTCGATTGCCAGGCATCAGCCCTGGTCGATCGGCAGTGCGACGAAGCGCGAGCGGTTGTCGTTCTCCACCTGGAAGAGCGCGGCCTTGCGTCCGTCCTTGGCGGCCTTGTCGATGATCTTGACCATCTGGTCGGCGCCGGTGACTTCCTGGTTGTTGACCGAGAGGATCACGTCGCCGGCCTGCAGGCCGCGATCGGAGGCGGCGCTGTCCTGCGCCACATCGGTGATGACAAGACCCTTGCCGTCATCGGAGGGAACCACCGTCAGACCGAACTCATCGAGTGTGGTCTGTGCCGAGGGCGCCTCGTTCTGGGGCGCGTTGTCGTCGGGCGAGGCCGAGGCCATGTCCATCGGAAGCGTGCCGAGGGTGACGGTCTTCTGCTCGCTCTTGCCGTCGCGCCAGATGGTCAGGTCCACCTTCTTGCCGGGCTCGAGCATGCCGATCGTGCGGGCCAGTTCGCGCGGACCCTTGACCGTTTCGCCGTTGACCGCGGTCACCACGTCACCGGCCTCGATGCCGGCCTTGGCAGCCGGGGTGTCGCTCTGCGGCTCGGTGACGAGCGCGCCCTGGGCTTCGGCGAGGCCCAGCGATTCGGCGATGTCGTCGGTCACCGGCTGGATCTGCACGCCGAGCCAGCCACGCTGGACGGAACCGTCACGGATGAGATCCTGAACGATGTTCTTGGCGGTGGAAGCCGGGATGGCGAAGGCGATGCCGACGTTGCCGCCAGAGGGCGAGAAGATGGCGGTGTTGATGCCGATCACCTGCCCCGAGAGGTTGAAGGTCGGGCCGCCGGAGTTGCCCTTGTTGACGGCCGCATCGACCTGGATGAAGTCGTCGTACGGGCCGGCGCCGATATCACGGCCACGGGCCGAGACGATGCCGGCGGTCACCGAACCGCCGAGGCCGAACGGGTTGCCGACGGCCACGACCCAGTCACCGACGCGGACCTGGCTGTCATCGGCCCAGTCGACATAGGTGAACTTGCGGGCTTCCTCGACCTTGAGCACGGCGAGGTCGGTGCGCGGATCCTTGCCGACGAGCTTGGCGTCGAGTTCGGTGCCGTCATCCATGATCACGGTGAACTTGCTGCCGTCGTCGACGACGTGGTTGTTGGTGACGAGATAGCCGTCCTCGGAGATGAAGAAACCCGAGCCCTGGCTGACCGGACGGACACGGCCGTGATGCGGCTTGTCGGGACGCTCGGCCCGGGGACCACGATCCGGGCCATTGTCGCGGCCACCGAACTGACGGTCGAACTGGTCGAAGAAGCGGCGCAGCGGGCTGTCTTCGGGAAGCTGGTCGAGGCCACGACCGTTGAAGTCGAAGCTGAAACCGTCATTCGACACCGGCTCGACGTCGGAGGAGACGCGCACGGAAACAACAGCAGGGGAAACGGCTTCCACCACGTCGGCAAAGCTCGGAGCCTGCGGCGCCTGCACCTTGACCGCATCGGCCAGGGCGGGGGCGGTGTGCATCGGCACGCCGACGGCGAGCATGGCGGCTGCGATGCCGGCGATTGCGGTGCCAGCCAGAAGGCGATTGGTCTTCTTGGGGGACTTGTTAGACATCTGTCTCTCTTCCTTTTCTCGGATCGAAAGCGATCGAATTTCGGACGCCGGGAACACTTGGGGGAGTGACTGGAGGTCCGGCGTTGGGAAGAGATGTAGGGGAGAGCGGTTTACGGCAACCTTTCCGGCACATTAAAGGTTGGTAAGGTTGGCCTCATAGGTGCGGAAGCCGCGCTCAGTCGCGCGCCTTCATCAGCCGGTCGATCTCGGCCTGTTCCTCGGCGGTCAGCGCAGGGGTTGCGCGGCGGGCCTGCCGGTTGCGGGCGCCCAGAACCATCGCCGCGATGCCGATCAGCAGGATGACGAAGGGCGTGCCCCAGAGAAGAACGGTGCGTGCGGTCAGCCGCGGTTTGAGCAGCACGAACTCGCCGTAGCGCGAGACGACGTAGTCGAGCACCTGCTCGTTACTGTCGCCTTCCTTGAGCCGCTCGCGGACCAGAAGCCTGAGATCGCGGGCCAGTTCGGCGTTGGAATCGTCGATCGACTGGTTCTGGCAGACGAGGCAGCGCAGTTCGGTGGAGATTTCGCGGGCGCGCGATTCGAGCGCCGGGTCGGCGAGCACCTCGTCGGGATTGACCGCGAAGCCCGGCCGGACGAGTGCGAGGCCGGCCAGAAAGGCTATGGCGAGGATCAGCGCGAAGCGTCTCAAGCGGCCGCCTCCGCCTGTCTGGCGCGGCGGGCCGCCTTGCGCGGCGCACCGACGCGGAGCCTGCGGTCGGACAGCGACAGGGCGCCGCCGATCATCATCAGGACCGTGCCGTACCAGATGAAGGTCACCCAGGACTTCCACCAGACGCGGACCACCAGCTTGCCGTTGGCCTCGGGATCGCCGAGCGCGATATAGAGCTGGCTCGGACCGAAGGTGAGGATACCGGCTTCCGTGGTTGGCATCTGCCGCGCCGGATAGAAGCGCTTGGCGCTCGAAACACGCGCAACTTCGGCGCCGCCCTGCGAAATAACGAAAGTGCCGGACTTGGCGGTGTAGTTGGGGCCAGCGACATCCGCGAGCCCGTCGAAGCGCACGGTATAGCCGCCGGCGTCCACGGTATCGCCGGGCCGCATGGCACTGACGGTCTCGGTCGAGTAGACGCTCGCCGCCACGACGCCGATCATCGTGATCCCGAGCCCGGCATGAGCGAAGGCGGTTCCGAAGGCCGAGCGCGGCAGGCCCCTGAAGCGCGCCCAGGCGGTCGCGGCCGGCAGGCGTCCGATGCCCGAGCGCTGCGCGAGATCGGTAAACGCGCCGAGAATGACGAAGACGCCGAGTGCGATGCCTGCGGCGGCCAGAACCGGCTGATCTGAAGTAAAAGCGGTGACGACGAGACCAACGAGGATGGAGATGCCGAAGGCGGCATAGAGGCGCTGCGCCGCGCCGGCGAGATCACCACGTTTCCAGGCGAGCAGCGGCCCGAAGGGGACTGCCAGCAACAGCGGGATCATCAGCGGGCCGAAGGTCAGGTTGAAGAAGGGAGCGCCGACGGAAATCTTGGTGCCGGTCAGGGCCTCGAGAAGCAGCGGGTAGAGCGTGCCGACGAGCACCGTCGCGGTGGCGGTGGTCAGGAAAAGGTTGTTGAGGACAAGGGCCCCTTCCCGGCTGATCGGTGCGAACAGGCCGCCGGTCCTGAGTGCCGTGGCACGCAGACCGAAGAGCGCGAAGGCACCGCCGATGAAGATCACGAGAATGCCGAGGATGAAGACGCCACGAGCGGGATCGGTGGCGAAGGCGTGGACCGAGGTCAGCACGCCCGAGCGCACCAGGAAGGTGCCGAGCAGCGAAAACGAGAAGGTGAGGATGGACAACAGCACCGTCCAGACCTTCAGCGCCTCGCGCTTTTCCATCACCAGCGCCGAGTGCAGAAGCGCGGTGCCGGCGAGCCAGGGCATGAAGGAGGCGTTTTCGACCGGATCCCAGAACCACCAGCCGCCCCAGCCGAGTTCGTAATAGGCCCAGTAGGAGCCCATGGAGATGCCGGCGGTGAGGAAGGTCCAGGCGACGAGCGTCCATGGCCGCACCCAGCGCGCCCAGGCAGCATCCAGCCGACCTTCGATCAGGGCGGCGAGCGCGAAGGAGAAGGAGATCGAGAAGCCGACATAGCCGAGATACAGAAGCGGCGGATGGATGGCGAGGCCGAGGTCCTGCAGGATCGGGTTGAGGTCGTTGCCTTCCGCCGGCGGATTGGACAGCCGGATGAAGGGGTTCGAGGTCAGGAGGATGAAAAGCAGGAAAGCGACCGTGATCCAGGCCTGGACGGCAAGCACATTGGCGCGCAGCGTGGCGGGCAGGTTGCCGCCAAAGACGGCGACGAGAGCGGAAAACAGCACCAGGATCGAGACCCAGAGCAGCATCGAGCCCTCGTGGTTCCCCCACACGCCGGTGATCTTGTAGATCATCGGCTTGAGCGAGTGCGAATTCTCGACGACGTTGAGCAGCGAGAAATCCGAAATCACATAGGCATACATCAGCGTCAGGAACGAGAAGATCACCAGCACGAAGGAGATCTTGGCGGCCATCGGTCCCACCGCCATCATCCCGACATCGCCACGCCTTGCGCCGATCAGCGGGACGACCGACTGCACCAGTGCGGTGGCGAGCGCCAGTATAAGCGCAAAATGCCCGAGTTCTGTGATCATCGCCTCGTTCCTCCCTCAGCCCGACGGGCTAGTTCGTCGCCTCGGTCTTGCCCATGGCCTCCTCGCCCTCTTTCCAGACGCCCTGCGCCTTGAGAGCATCGGCCACTTCCTTGGGCATGTAGTTCTCGTCATGCTTGGCGAGGATCGTATCGGCCTTGAAGATGTTGGCCGAGGGATCGAAGACGCCTTCGGCCACAACCCCCTGCCCTTCACGGAACAGATCGGGGAGGATGCCGGTATAGGTCACGTTGACGGAATCGTTGGTGTCGGTGACGGCGAAGCTGACTTCGGCACCGCCGCCGCGTTTGACGGTTCCCTCCTCTACCAGACCGCCGAGGCGGATACGGGTGTTGGGCGAGATCGCCTTGGTATGGATGTCGGTGGGCGAGGAGAAGAAGACGATCTGGTCGCTGAGCGCCGACATGACGAGGCCTGCGGCGCCCGCCAGGAAAATCGCGCCCGCCGCGATGATAGACAACCGTTTCTGCTTTCTGTTCATCGCCTAGTTCCGTTCCGTGATCGCCAGCTCGGCGGCCAGGCCGTCGATGGCACCGATCTTGTCCGCGTCGCCGCCGAACGCCGTCCGGGCGCGCATCACCGCGTTCTGAGCATCCTCGCGCTGGCCGAGCACCGCATAGGAGCGTATCAGCCGCAGCCAGCCATCGAGATTGTCGGGCTGGGCCGTCAGCTTCTCGTCGAGCGAGGCCACCATCGACCGGATCATCGCCTGACGATCGTCCGCCGACATCCTGCTGGCTTCCTCGACCGCTTCGGCGGAGGGATTGCCGGGCGCCTGGGTGTCGAAAGCCGAGCTGGTCGGGCCCGCCGCGCCGTCCGGCACGATGAAGGGACCGTTGTCGGGCGCGGCGACGCCCGCCGTACCGCCGATTGCCGTCGAGGCCGGGGCTTCGGCCGCGGCCATCGGCACGCCGCCGAGCTCAGCTTTCACGTTGAGATTCAGTTCAGCCCCGAGTTTCGTCAGCTGAGCGGACTGCGGAGCGGACGGGAAGGCTGCGAGTGCCCGGCTGAGCGCGCGTTGCGCACCGACGCGGTCGCCCAAAACGGCCTGCGAGCGGATGAGCATCTGCCAGCCATCCAGATTGTCGGGATTGTCGGCGAGGCGCGTTTCGAGTGTCGCCACCATCGAGCGGATCATCTCGTCACGCTCTTCAGGCGTCTTGCCGGCGGCCGCGGCGGCGACCTCGGCCGGTGTCGGCACGTTGACGGAACCGTTGCCAGTGGGAGCATTGTCGAGAGCGGCGATCTCGCGCCTGATGGCGGACACCCAGGGCGCCTCCGGGTCGGACCGGTCGATCAGGGCCTGGAACTGCGCCTTGGCTTCGTCCGTCTTGCCCTCCTGCGCCTTGGCCACGGCAAGGAAGAAGGCCGGGCGCGGATCTTCGGGATCAAGCTCGCGGGCGCTCTGGAAGATCAGCCGTGCCTCTTCGGTCACGATGCCGCCGGCCTGACTGACGAGCGTCTCGCCGAGTCCCGCCTGACGTTGAGCCGAGGGACCGAGAAGCGCGATGGCCTTGCGGAACGCGTTCTCGGCGTCCTCGAGGCGGCTCATGCGCAGATAGATCGGCGCCAGCACGTCCCAGCCGCGGCCATCGTCCGGGTTGGCGGCCAGATGATGCTCGGCATTGGCGACGAGCACGGAGATATCCGAGTTGTCGGGGCTCTCGGACAGGCGTGCCGACAGCGGCAGCTGCTCGGCCCCGGGCGCGCCGAGTTCGAGATAGGCGGGAATGACCAAGACGGGCAGCAGGACAAGGATGGCGATGGCGACATAGCGCCGTCCGGTCGCCCGCGCGGGCGTCGCTTGCACGTCGTCGGTCGTGCGCGCGGCACCGAGCAACCGGCGGCCGATTTCGGCGCGTGCCACCTCGGCCTCCTGCGCATCGATTTGTCCGGCGGCGAGATCGCGATCGATTTCAGCCAGCTGGTCTCGGTAGACCTCGACGTCATGTGCCTTTGCCGAGACCGCGACCTCAGCCCCGCGGCGACCGAGAAGGGGCAGCAGGAGCGCCGCGCAGGCGGCGAATGTCATGACTGCGGCTATGATCCAGAAAAACATGAACTTTCATTATCCGAGCGGCCGAATTTTTCCAACCGCAATCGGCCGGTTGTCCGGTTCCTAGGGCAATTGGTCGCGATCGCGCCTTGCGCTATCTCAAGTCGAACGGCGCGAAGGCGAGCGAATTCAGCTCAGCGGGGTCCAGCTGCCGTCGGGATTACGGCATGCAGCCCCCTGACCGGTAACGGTCTGACCGCCGATGACGGCGGAATGCGTGTACTGGCGACAGTTCTGCTGTCCGACCTGATAGGGAGTGGCGGCGATCACCTGACCGCTGGCGCGACCGTCGAAGCTCTTCCAGGCGACAGGCAGGCCGCCGGGCGCGGATTCCAGCGCCTTGTATTCGGCTTCGAGTGCACGCAGCCGGTCGGTCTTCGACAGGGCCGAGACGGAGCCCGCAGGCAAGACGCCGCCATTGAGCGCGGCGAGCAATTCGTTGGAATCGGTTCTCGAGGGCTTGACCGGGTTGGCGAAGGACAGCGGGGTAACCGATCCGCCGGACGTCGCACAACCGGAGACCGCGAAGACTGTCGCCATTACGGCCACCGCCGTCTTCAGGTGAACAGGAACCTTGCCGCTTGCGATCATGTCGTCATGTCTCCCCGAAACAGGCCCGAAGCGGCAAGCGGGCGAAACATCACCGGTCCCGCCCGTGCCGCACCCGTTCGCCTTGGTGCGTCATTGCTGTGGCGGCAATATGGCGCCTTTGCCTTGCGCGTCCATGGATTGCGCCAACGATTATCCTCACGATCGCGCGATCAGGCCGGGGAGCAGCATGCGTGCGGACACTCCGCCCTCCCTCGCCCTTTCAAGCGAAAAGCTGCCGCCATATTCGAGGCAGATTTCCGCGACGATCGACAGGCCGAGGCCGTTGCCCGGTCGCGATTCGTCGAGCCTGCGGCCACGCTTGAGCGCCTCGGCGCGCTCCTGTTCGCTTAAGCCCGGGCCGTCGTCGTCGACAGAAACGGCAAGCCAGCCCGATCCCGCGGCAGCCCCCTCCGGCGGGGACGCGGGGGCGACGCGCACGATGATCTGTTCTTTCGCGAAACGGGCCGCGTTTTCGAGCAGGTTGCCGATCGCCTCCTCGAAATCCTGCTGTTCGATGGCGAGCCTCGCCTGCGGCGGATCGATCTCGGACGCAAAAGACACGCCGGGATTGAGTTTGGCCATGACGCGGATCATGCGGCCGAGAGCGGTTTCGATATCGGTGCGTGCGAGCACGCTGCCGCGCTGCGCGGCGATGCGGGCGCGGTCGAGATAGGCCTGAACCTGCGCCTGCATGGAGCCGACCTGGTTACGCACCAACTGGCCCTTCTCCGGATCGAGATCGCGGCTTTCGTTGAGCAGCACCGCGATCGGCGTCTTCAGCGAATGGGCGAGATTGCCGACCTGCTTGCGGGCGCGGTCGACCACCCGGGCATTCATCTCGATCAACTGGTTGATCTCCCCCGCAAGCAGATCGATCTCGCGGGGAAACTCGCCGCTCAGGCGGTCGGCCTCGCCGGCCCGGATGCGCTCGAGCGCCCGACGGGCTTGATCGAGCGGCTTGAGACCGGCGAGAATGGCCAAAGCGTTGATGATGAGGCTGCCGACGCCGAACAGGCCGAGCGCGAGGAAAAGCCGCTTGTTGAAGCCGCTGATATCGCGTTCGACGACATCGCGATTACCGGCGACCCGGATGCGCGCGGCACCGGGGCCTAGATCGACCTCGGTCTCCGCCACGATAAGACCGTTGCCGGACGCATCGGAGGCGGGATAGGTGCGCACGTAATTGCGGGAGAAGGGATAGTCCTCGACGGAGGGGATGGCGAGGTCCTGGGAGCCCAACGATGGGGAAGCCAGACGCGGGACCTCGTTGTGTTTGCCGGCCTTCGAAGGAATGGCGTCGACGATCCAGTACCAGCCGCTGTCGGGCCGCTCATAGGCGAGACTGCCCAGTTGCGGGTTGCCGCTCAACTGTCCGGCAGCATCCATCGACACCGCATTGATGACGCTGTTGAGATTGGCGCGCAGCACGAAGCGGAACGAGCGTTCGGTGGAATTGCGGTAGAGGCTGGAAATGACGAGCGCGATGGCGACGATGGCGATTGCCGCCCAGATCGAGGCGAAGAAGAGGACCCGGGTGGTGAGCGAATTGAACCGCAGCATCATCCCGCTTCTGAACCGTCGGGCGCGCGCATCCGGTAGCCGAGGCCGCGCACGGTCTCGATCAGGTCGACACCCATCTTGCGCCGCAGACGGCCGACAAAGACCTCGATGGTGTTGGAATCGCGGTCAAAGTCCTGGTCGTACATGTGCTCGACCAGCTCGGTGCGCGAGACCACCTCGCCGACATGGTGGATGAGGTAGGAGAGCAGCCGGAACTCGTGCGAGGTCAGCTTCAGCGCCACGCCGTCGACGGTCGCCTTGGAGGACTTGGTATCGACCTTCAGCGGTCCGCAGGTGAGTTCGGAGGAAGCATGCCCGGCAGAACGACGGATCAGGGCGCGGATGCGGGCCATCACCTCCTCGAGGTGGAAGGGCTTGGCGACATAATCGTCGGCGCCCGCATCGATACCGGCCACCTTGTCGGACCAGCGATCGCGCGCCGTCAGAAGCAGTACCGGCATGGTGCGGCCGGACGAGCGCCAGTTCTCAAGCACGGTGATGCCGTCCATTTCCGGCAGGCCGATATCGAGGATGACGGCGTCATAGGGTTCGGTGTCGCCGAGGAAATGGCCTTCCTCGCCGTCATGGGCGCGATCGACCACATAGCCCTGCTCGGTCAGCGCATCGCAGAGCTGCCTGTTGAGATCGGTATCGTCTTCCACAACGAGAATGCGCACTGAAAATCGTCCTCCGCCTGCCGAATATCCGCCCCGAATCTCATCTCTCCGGGTGAACGCAAAGCTAGATCAATCACGCGGGGACGGAAACCGTCACCTTCTTCGGGCGTTCGTTGCCGTTTCCGGGGACGAGAACGGTGATGACGCAGACTGTGCCACCGCCCTGTTGCTGGGGCGTGGCCGAGAGGAGCTGGCCGCCAGTCTGCGAGACCACGCGCGAGGCTGCCGCCGAGCAATCGGCGGTCACTCCAGGGGCCGTCGTCGACAGCAGCGCGGCCAGCGCGAATAGGGGTGTTATGGCTCGGTTCGTTCGCATGTCATATCCCGTCGCCCGTTCAAGGGCAGTGTTGTGCAATCCTGTTGCGTCTCTTCTAGGGGAAGCTGGCTGAACGGGGAATGAATGGCAACAGGGTTTTCCGGACCGACCGGTTCCCGGATGACGGACGGTCCGGAGGTCCCTCTTCTAGCCGATCCGGTCCTTGGCGACCAGACGGCCGACAAGGGCGAGGATCGCGCCCACCGAGCCCGCGGCGGTGGTCATCAGCGTGACGAGCGACTGCTGGTCGGCCGGCGTGATCGGGCTGCCGGCGACCGCCGCCACCATTGAGGCGATGGTGATGATCGATCCCCAGACGGATTTCGACTGGTACCAGGGCTTGGTCTCGTTCATGGCATTCTCCTTTGCCTTTTGGGAATGAAAAGGTCGCGCTCACTGCACGACGACGCTGGTCCGTCGCGATACGCCCCAGGGCACGCTGCGCCCACCTTGCGCGATACGCAGATCGAACTGGTCACGGGAGCCGCCGAAGTCGGCGGTTTCGTCTTCCGGCGGATAGAGCCACTCCGAAGCGGCGACCTCGACAGTCCGGATCTCGGTTTCGCCGTCGAGCAGCGTCAGACGGTAGCGCTCGATCTCCTCGGCAAGCGGCACCTCCACGGCGGACCAGCCGTCGGCCTCCGGCGAGCGGCTGCGCCTGATCCAAGAAAAACGGACACCCTCTTCCGTTCGTTTCGCGCGCGGATGGACCGGCGAGAACGGCGTGCGTGCGCGAAAGCCGCCGGCGAAGGCCAAAGGTCCTCCGATAGCGCCCGCACCGCGTCCAGCCAGTTCGGCGATAAAATTGCGCGCGAGCCCGGCCTCCTCCGCCGGAATGCCGAGCGGGCGGAGGCTGCGGTCGAGCAACAGCGTGCGGGCTTCTTCCACCGCGCCTTCGCGCATCGCGTCGTCCGTGCCCGCCTGTCCGCGCAGCAACGATATCAGCCGCCAGCGGCCGGGCGTGATCTCCTCGGCAGTCTCGAATTGCAGAATTTCCCAGCCGACTGCCGTTTCCACCGCGATCGCATTGCCTCCGTCGAGAACGGCCTGCCGCGAGAGGCTCTCGAAGCCCCCAAAGGGCAGATCGATGAGCAACTCCGATCCGGCATCGAAGCGTCCTTCCACTGTCCCCGGCGGAAGCTGCGCCGCAAGCCGGCCGATCCGGGACGGTGCGTCAAGCCGCGTACGCTCGGCATAGCCCTCGGTCCCGGAAGAGGCCGAGACCACCAGCGCCCGCCACGGTTTCATGTGCGCGGCCGCCACCGCCCAGGCGCTCTCGTCGCTGCCGGTGATCAGCGGCAGGTCGGCGAGCACGAGATCCGGGGCGAAGCCGGCGCTCGCATCGCCGCCGCCCGCGCGGATGACGGCGGCTGCCGGTTCCAGCGGCAAGGGCAGCGCGTGTCCCCTCGCCTCGACGCGACGCATGGCGCCGTCCTCGATGCGCTCGACACGAAACAGTCCTTCGGGGGCATCGGCAAATGTGCAGCGGATCATGTCGCCCGGTTCGATCGCAACGTGGTTCGGTGAGAGCGCCAGGCGCAGCGAACGGCGCGCCGCCCAGCGATCCTTGAGCCAGAGATCGGCGACCGCTGCGGCACTGGCGACATCGAGCGCGGCTTCGATGGTCAGCGTTGCCTGGCTTGTCGAACCTTCGGACAGCCGCCGCGAGCGGGCGCTGGCTGCCGCGTGATCGCCGAGGGGATCGAAATGGCGGAGCACGCATTCGCCCGGGAGCGTGCTTTCCTGCTCACGGGCATCCTCGAAGCGGGACTCGTCGTCGGGATCGGCGACGATATCGAGCGCCACCGGTGCGCCCGCAGCATGAAGCCGCGAGACGAATTCCAACCCGCTCGGTCCCTCGCGCATGTCGATAGCGAAGGCGTCCATCAGCGGCTCGAGGCTGTCGCGCGCCGATACGCCTCCGGCCGTTGCGTGGCCGGAGACAGCGCCGGCAATCCCCGAGACGTCAAACCGGTCGATCCCGGCGCGGGTCAGCACGTCTGCAAAGAGATCGGCGAGCGAAGCGCCTCCCAGCCTGCCATTGAGCCAGTGACCGGTGCGCCAGTTGTCGAAATCCGACCAGAGGTCGGCACGCGAGGGAAAGGTCGGATAGGGCCGCGCGTCCCAGGTCCAGGCGAAGACGCGGGCGGGATCGACCATGCCGTCGGCATTGGTGGGGCCGGTCCAGTGGTCGATATGGGCGGAAAGAAAGGCGCGCTGCACCGCGTCGTCGCGGGCGCCAGTGGTAAAGCGCGGCAACCCGCCCTCGACGGAGCGCGGATCGGGAAAGCGGTAGGGTTCGGTCGCGCCCTTGTCGACGGCCGGGCAGCCGATCTCGGTCAGCCAGACCGGCTTGGAGGCCGGAACCCAGGCCGTGGGTTCCTCAGCCTCCCCGCCGCCGGCCCGGTCGTAGTGGAGGTTCTGCCACCAGCCGCGGATATCCTTGACGCGGTAGACCCAGTCCTTTCCCGCAACGCCGTCAGCAATCGGTGTGCGGACGCGGGCGGCCCGGTCGGTGTCGGAGGCGTAGTACCAGTCGTACCCCTCGCCGGACGTGATGGCGCGTTCCATCGCGATCCTGTCCGCGCCGTGGCGTTCCCCGTCCGGACTGCCGGTCTCCCGGTCCTCGTCGCGCCAGTCCGACAGCGGCATGTAGTTGTCGATGGCCACCGCACCGATCGCCGCGTGCGCCCACAGCGCATCGAGGTGGAAGGCCACATCGCCCGAACCGTCGGCGGGCCGGTAGCCCCAATACTCGCTCCAGTCGGCGGCATAAGTGACGATCGTGCCGGGGCCCAACATGGCCTTGACGTCGGCGGCGAGATCGCAGAGCGCCTCGACGAAGGGATAGGCTCCTGTCTCGTCGGTAAGCGGCGTCAGCCCGCGCAGTTCCGAACCGATCAGAAAGCCGTCAACACCGCCGGCGGCCTGAGCAAGGGCTGCGTGGTGCAGAATCATCCGCCGGTAGCCGTCATCGCCGCCGCTCCAGGACACCGTGGTCCCGGAGATATGGATATCGGCCGGTGTCGTGGTTCCGCAGAGCGCGTCGATGTCGTCGCGGATAGCGGCGCTGCCGTTCGGGGAGCCGTCCCGGCCCGGGGCCGGGATGCAGGTGATGCGGCCGCGCCAGGGCAACGGCGGCTGTTCGTCGTCGCCCTCCGGATCGGGCAAGCCGTTGCCCTCGGGGATGTCCATCAGCACGAAGGGATAGAGCACCACCTCGAGCCCGCGCGCCTTGAGATCGGCGATGGCCTCGATCACCGAGGCATCGTCGGGGGTGCCGCCATAGGCCGGATGGCCGTCGCTGCGGCTGATGAGCCGCGCACTCGCTCGAGAATAATTGCCGACCTTCCAGGGCCGGCTCTCGGCCTTGCGCGAGGCCTCCTCGACGCCGGGGACGAAGGCACAATATCCGGCGCGCAGATCGGTCCCCATCCATGCGGTGACCAAAGCGACCGTCTTAAGGTTCGGACACAGCGCCTGCAATTCATCGATCGAGACGGTCCAGTCCGATCCCTGGCGTCGGCTGTTGCGGTTGATCAGGCGCTTCTCGCCCGCGCCCGGCTGTTCGGACACCACGGTCAGCGCGTAGCCGTGCTCGGTGCCGCCAGGAATGCAGGTGACCGCCTCGATACGCGCTTCCAGATCGCCGACAGGGCGGACCACCTCGAAATTGAACACCGGGATGCGGTTGCCGAAATCGGCGAGCGGCAGGCGCTCGAAGACCACATAGGCGAGCCCGCGCCAGGCCGGTGTCTCGCCGACGCCCTGTTTTGTCTCGATCAGCGGATCGGGCAACTGGTCCGCGGTACCCCGATGCAGACGCATCTCGATCGTCGAGAGGTCGAGCTCCCGCCCGTCGGCCCAGACCCTTCGGACCAGCGCCACCGGTCCCTCGCAGAGACCGAAGGCAAAATTGCCCGCGTAGGAGCGGCTTTCGACCTTGGTGCCGCCGCCGCCCTTGCCGCCGGTGCGCTCGACCGTGACACTCTCCTCGAAACGCGTCGCCCAGATCAGCGTGCCGTTGACGCGCGCCGTCCCCTGCACGCGGGCGATCGGTGTCCCCTCGTCGGCCGAGGGAATGCGCACCGAGGAAAGCCCGCGTGCGCTGACCGTGCGGCTCGCGCCGAAAAGCGAGGAATCGATCAGGCTGCCGGCCAGCGCACCCGCGGCCTGTCCCAGCGCCGCGCCCACGGGGCCGAAGACGCCGCCGAGGGCCGCGCCAGCCGCCTGGAGAAGGATCACCGCCATGTCGGATCACTCCGCGCGCTGAGGAAAACGGAAGACGCCGACGATGCGGCGCGCCCAGCCGGGCGTCAGCGGCGATTCGATGACGCCGGCCTGCTCATAGGCGTGGATGAAGCGGCGGGGCGCGGAGAGGATGCCGGCATGTTTCGCGGCGGCCTCCTCGCGCCAGCGGAAGACGAGGATGTCGCCGGCAAGCGCATCGGCAAAGGCGAGCGGCGGTCCGCAATGGGTCTCCGCCGCCTCCAGCAGCCGCTCCTCGCCGGCATGTTCGGCCCAGTCTGCGGCATAGGGGTGCGGCGCGTCCGCAGGCCGGCCGGTCACTTCCTCGTACAGGCCGCGGATCAGCCCCAGACAGTCCGCGCCCACCCGGATACGGCTCGCCTGGTGGCGATAGGGCGTGCCGATCCAGCGGCGGGCCGCGGCGACGATCTCCTCGCCGCGCGCCGCGTCTTCAGTCCTTGTCATGAAAGCTCCTCAGGGGATGAGCGGGCGGCCGTCATGCACGGTTTCGCCATCGGCGTAGCCATAGGCGAAGTCGCTGCCCGGCATGAACGGGAAGCCCTGGAAGTTCAAGATGTTGGCGAACTTGTCTCGACAGGTTTCGCGGCGCTTGTCGCACCCGGCCGTAACTGTGAACGTGTCGCCGGGCGCGGGGGCTGTGAAAGCCGGCGACCACAGTGTCAGCCGCGTGACGCCCGGCTCACGCCTGTGCTCGGCGACCGTGAAGGACAGGCCGTCGAGCGCACCGGACGTAAAGACGATCCGTCCCTGACGAAACCAGCCGTCGGCCTGTCCGGCAAGGCCTGTCACGTCGAAGGCGTCGGCGGAACTCTCCGTCCCGATCGCCCCCTCGCCCAGATAGGCGGGGTCGTCGAGATCGACGGTGCAGCGGCTGTCGCCCAGTTCGGCGTCGCAGCCGCGCGCATAGATGCGCCCCATCGGCCGGTCAAGCCGGGCGGCGAGGCTCCTGAGTTCCGCGCGGAAGGCATCGGGCCCGTTGCGGACCTCGCCGAGTTCGCGGGTCGAGCGCAGCAGATAATCGTCGGGGCTCTGCCAGTTAACGAGAAAGGTCTCCACCAGCGCGCCGTCATAACGGCCGGTGACCAGATCAGCGCGGGTGATCGCGTCGGCCGAGAAAGCGCCGACCACCTCGGCCGCGTCCGCCGCGAGCCCCAGCCCGCTCTCGACCTCGCCGCCGTCAGCGAAGCCGGTCATGGCGGCAAAGAGCGTGCCGTCGAAGGCGAGATCGCGGTCGTGCTCGGTGAAGCCCATCACCACACCGTCGCGGCGCGTCAGCCGCCAGGCATGACATGTGGTGGTCACTTCGCCGGCCAGATGGGCGGCCAGCGCCTCTGGGATCTGTCTCATGGCCGGATCTCCACCAAGGGCACGGTCGGCGCCGAACCGGCGCGGAAGGCGGCGAGATTGACCTCGATCCGGTCGGCGTCGAAGCGCACAGGGATATCGAACAGGTAGCCAGCAGTGATCACCGCACCCGGCGCGGGAATGGCTGCGTCCTCGAACAGGATCTCGCCGCTGGTGTCATCCACCGAGATATCGGCCGGATCGACGGCTACGCCGTCCACTGCTACTACCACCGTTTCCGCCACGGGCTTGAGAATCGTCCGAACCGTTTCGCCATAGGCCTTGATCAACTGGAAGCTGGCGGTTTCGCCGTCGCCAACTCCGATCTCCTGATCCGTCGCCGTGATTGCCGTTCCGGGCGGCGCACTGGCATGGTCGACGGGATCGCGGAAGCGGAATCCGTAGAGCTGGCCGCGGCGCGCTTCGAAGAAGGCGGTGAGCTGGTAGAGATCCTCGATCGAGCGCAGCCCGGTGCCGACGTCATAGCGCCGGCGGGAATCGGCCCAGCGGGCGTTGCGTGCCTCACCGCCGTTCGACAGCGCCACGATGTCTGTCCGCCGTGCCGGGCCGCCGGTCGCGCCGAGTGCGAGCCGCAACGGCAGCGACACCTCGTGAAAGCCTTGGGTCATAGCGTCCTCCCGCTCACAGGCCGCGCCTGCCGCGGCCGACGGCGCGCGCCAGCATGGCCGTCACCTGCGCCTCGGACTTCCGAAAGCTCGCCGCGTCCGGGCTCGTCACGTTGAAGGTCACATGCACCTGGGGCGCGCCCTGCCCGCCGGCGACGCCCAGTCGTCCGTCGGACCCGCGAGCGAGCGGCAGGATCGCTTCCGTCCCCGCCTCGCCCATGAGCCCGATCTCGCCGCCGGCCATCGGGAAGAACGTCGGCCCGCCGACGATCCCGCCATCGGCAAACGGAATGGTCCGGCCCGGTACGCCGCCGCGTTCGAACGGCAGCAGGCTGGAAAACCCGGAGGTCAGTCGCGATGTCAGACTGGAAGCCGCACCGGAAAGGAGGTTCTCGAGCGGGGCCAGTCCGGCATCGAGCGCGATCGCCGACATGCGCGCCGCCAGTCCGCGCAGTACGTCGTCGAGGCTGCGGCCGTCGACCACCGCCTGCTGAAGCGCCCCGGTCAGCGCCGCGCCGAAGGAATTGGCCCGTCGTTCGAGTTCCGCGAGGCCGCGCTCGGTCGCCTCGATATCGTAGTCCGGCAGGTAAAGATCGTCCTCAGCCATCTCTCTCTCCATCGGGGTAGCGGCGGACCAGCGCCTCCAGGTCGGCGCGTCCGGGCAGTGCGGAAGGCGCGACAAAGGGTGCCGCCATCAGGTTGAGTTCGCGCAGGCTCAGCGCCCAGAAATTCGTCGAGGACAGCCGCAGGCGTGAGAGGCCGAAACCGATCAGCCGCTCCCAGGGGATCGGCGAGCGGGCTTCGACGGGTTCTCTCACCCCTGCGGCCCGGAGGGGTCCGGCGGCGTCTCCGCGCCGAAAGCCGCGACGAGCAGCTCGGCCGCAATTCGGGCCATTTCGGGCACCCCTCCCTCGAAGCTCATTGCGGCCACGTCCGCATCGTCGGCGACGTTGCCACCGCCGCGCAGCCCGGCGGCAAGAATGCGGATCAGATCGGTGGCCGAGAAATTGCCCGAAGCCAGACGGTTGCAAAGCGCATCGAGCCCGTCGGCCGCGTAGGCGCTTTCGAGTTCGGCGAGCGCGCCAAGGGTCAGGCACAGAATTCGCGTCTCGCCGTCGATCCGTGCCGCCACCTCGCCGCGCAGGCGGTTGGGCGGACGCGCGAAGCCGACCATCAGGCCGCTCCGAAGATCAGTTCGCCCGCGGATTCGAGTGCGATCTCGAAGGTCACCTCGCCATCATGGCGGCCGGCATATTCGAGCGCCACGATCTGGAACGGGCCGGTGACGGTCCCGAAATCGGGGATGATCACCTGCCAGGCGCGGATTTCGCCGGAGAAGAAGGCCTGGCGCACCAGCGCGTCGCTGGTCGCGTCCTTGAACAATCCGCCGCCAGAGAGGCTCGCGCGCTGCACACCGGCACCGGCGAGGAGTTCGCGCCAGCGCCCGGCGGATTCGGCGTCGGTCACGTCGACGGCGGCCGCGTTGAACGCCAGCCGCCGCGTCCTCAGCCCGGCCACGGTCACATAGCCGCTGCCGTCGTCGATCTTGAGAAGCAGATCCTTGCCCTTCTGCGCGCTCATTGGCGTCTCCCTTCGAGAATGGATGTCAGGATGCGGCAGGTTCGAGAACCGCGCGGAATTCGAGGCGTGAGCGGATGTGGCGCGTCTTCGCCTCCCGCCCCGTCCGGGTTCTCAGATGCCGCAGATTGATCAGGTGAAATCCAGGGATGGTCAGCGCCACATCGTGAAGTGCGTCACGCACCGCCTCGGCGAGGGCCGCCGCCTGCTTGCGCCCGCCCTCGTCGGACCAGACCTCGATCTCGAAGCGATGCTCGGCACCCTCTTCCGTTCCGGTCGAAAAATCGTCCACCCGCCAGTCGCCAAAGGCGAGATAGGGCGGCTCCATCCGCACCGGCCTTCCATCGAAGACCTTGCCGACGCCGGCCAGCGCGATGATCGCAGCGTCCGTATCCAGCCGTTCGAAGACGGCGGCCTGCAAAGCGTTCGCGCTCATGGCGCCATCTCCTCGCAAAGACAGTTCAGATAGGCGCCGCTCTCGTCCGGATCTGATACCGCGCGGATCGAGAAGGCCCGCCCTTGCCAGACGAAGCGCATGCCGCGCTCGACGTCGTCGCGCGCCCGGATGGTCACCGAGTGTGTCAACGTGGCGGCCTCCACCGCCGCCTCCTCGCCAGGGCGGACCGAAACGGATTCGATTGCGCCCCAAAGGCCGGTCACAGCCGTCCAGGCGGTCGTTGCACCACCTTGCCCGTCGGATGTCTCCACGCGCGCTTCGAGCGTCAGCCGCGCATCGAGCCAGCCCGGATCGTTGAACGCCCGGCGCATCAGATTGCTCTCCGCACCCAAGGCGCGATCAGCGTCCGGTAGCCCTGCGGGATCGCGGCAGGCTGCATGTCGGGGCTGACGGCGCCGCGGAACTCGTACATCAGCGCCACATGCAGAAGCATGGCGCGGCGGAGTTCGGGCGGAATGTCGGCGGCGGTGCCGAATCCGGCGGTAAAATCGATCTCGATGCCGTTGATCGCGCACGACGTCGAAGGCCGACCGGGCAGCAAAAGCCGCGCCGGCCGCGCCCGGCCATCGAGCGTCATTCCGCTGAGATCGAGTTCGACGGGGTCTCCGCCGGAATCGAAAACCGTCACCGAATCAATGCTTTCAACCGGAGACTTGGGGATCTGAATCACCGGCGCGTCCGGCCAGTCGTCGAGAAAGAGCCGGAAGCTCTGGGTCATCAGCGCCAGCCCCGTCTCAGCCTCGCAATGGGCGCGCGCGGCAGAAATCAGGCCCGTGACGAGGTCGTCCTCGGCATTCGTATCCAGGCGCAGATGTGCCTTGGTTTCGGCGAGCGTCAGCGGCTCGCCGAGCGCGGGCCCGGTGAGGATGAGGGTCATGGACATCTCCGGAAATGAGAGAAACAGATGCCGTCCCGGTTCGCGGGAGGTCGGACGATCCGGGACGGCATCCCGGCCTACCTGCGCGTGCTCGCGCGAGGAAGTTTGCGGTTCGCCGGCGGCTTATGCCTCGGCGAATTTCATCAGCTTGATCGCCTCGAAATTCTGCACCCCGCCGCCCACGCGCTTGGTGGTGTAGAAGAGCACGTAGGGCTTGACCGAATAGGGGTCGCGCAGCACCCGCACCCCCACCCGGTCGACCACCAGATAGCCGCGGCGGAAGTCGCCGAAGGCGATCGCCAGTGCATCGGAATCGATATCCGGCATCGCCTCGGCCTCGGTCACCGGAAAGCCCATCAGCGAGGCCTCGCCGCCTGCGGCCGCCGGCGGCATCCAGAGATAGGCGCCGTCATTGTCCTTGAACTTGCGGATCTCGGCCTGGGTCGAGCGGTTCATCAGGAAGCGCCCGTTCTGGCGATAGCCGGCCTTGAGCGCATAGATCAGGTCGATCAGCTTGTCGGACGGGTTCGAACCGAAGGCCCCGTCCACCCCGCTCGCCACATGGCCGAGCTTGCCCCATTCCCAGGACCCGTCGGCGATGGTCTCGTAGTCGACGAGACCGCGCGGCTGGTTCGTCCCGTCGCCGGTGATGAAGGCGGTTGCCTCCTGTTCGGCGAAGGCCGCTTCCACTTCCGAGGCAATCCAGGCCTCGACGTCGATCGCCGCGTCGTCTAGCAGCGAGGCGGTCGCCGCCGGCATGGCATAGAGTTCCATGGTCGGGAACTGCAGCTCGGCGAGCTGCGCGGTGTTCGTCTGCGGCCGGGCGTCGGTCTCGCCCACCCAGCCGGTCGCCATGCCGGAGATGGCGAAGGGCTTCTTGAGCACCGCGCCCGAGACCTGCCGGACAGTGGCGATCGCGCGCATGGGCGAGAGCGTCGCCAGCCTGCGGCCGATCTCGGTGTCGAGTTCGTCGGGCACCAGATAGCCGCCGTTCGGATCGCTGCCGGTCGACATCGCCTTGGCCTCAACCTGGCGCAACTCGTGCTCGTCGCCGCGGCGGATATAGGCGGAGAAGGCCTCCTTGTGCTCACTCGCGCCCACATCCTGCCGCGCACGGCCGAGCGGCGGGCGCGCGCGCTTCAGGACCAGATCGTCGAGCACCCGCTTGTGCTCGTCGATGGCGCGGTTGATGCGGTCGACCTTCTCGACCGAGATCACGTCCGGAGCGGAGCGCCGCTCGATTTCATCGAGACGGCGGTCATTGGCCTCGCGGAAATCCTGGAAGGTTTCCATGAACTCGTCGAAGGCGGCGGCGATGTCGCCATCGGCCACCTTGGTTTCGAGTTCCGGCGCCTTCTGCCCCTTGGTCTCGATTGCGCCTGCGGCCGGGCGGCCGCCCGCCTCACGGGTCATGTCCATGTGCTTGGTCCTTTCGGTTGATGATGGGTCAGTGGCTCGATGCAATCCGGCGCGCCGCCCGGCGGATCCGGGCCGCGAGCCGCGCCCGGGTTTGAAGCTCGGCGCTGGCCAGATGCTTGACGCTGGTCACCCGCGCGCCGGGCTGCATCGGGAAAGTGACGACGGAGATCTCCCAGAGGTCCGCCGACAGGATGCGGCGGATGCCGTCGCTTCCCTTGCGGGAGGCGCGCACGGTGCGGAAGCCGATCGACAGACCGTCGACGGCGCCCGACTTCATCAGCTCGTGCACCTCGCGGCCACGCGCCGTGGCAAGCGCCAGCTTGCCCTCGACGAAGAGCCCGCGTCCGTCCTCGCGGATGTTGGTCCACCGGCCGATCGGCTGGTCCGGATCGTGCTGGAACAACATCCGGATCTCGCCCGGCCGGCGCTTGCCGAGGCTTTCCGCAAATGCGCCCGGTTCGATGACGTCGCGGCCGAGATCGACCGCGCCGAAAATGCTCGCATAGCCGGAGAACCGGCCGTCGCCCGCCACCGTGTCGAGTTCGAGATCGACACGCTTCTTCTGCCAGCCGCCCGGTCGCGCGCCTGTCGTCATGGTTTGTCCTTTCGATGCTGATCGTGAAACTGCCGCTCGGCCTCAGCCGCCTGAACCCTTGTCGGTCTTGCCGTCATCACGGCCCACCTTGTCGGCGATGCGCACCAGCGCGCCGAGGATCCACCAGACGCTCATGCTCGCCGCCGCCGATCCCATCAGCAGGATTTCCGGCGGCCCCACTTGAGCCGTGATCGCGAATTTTTCGGCCAGCGCCGCGCCCACCGGCGCGCCGAAGACGAGACCCGAGGCGAGGCTCGCCAGCGCCCGTGCGCCCGCTTCCCGCGTGCTCTTCGGCATCAGATAGGCGAGCGAAACCAGCGCGCCCGCCACCGAGCCGCACACACGCGCGGCCAGCATCGCCGGATCGGGGTCGATCGAACTCACCGCCCGCTCCTTCCTCTCATTCCGTCCTGCAAGTTTGATTCAACTGTCTGCGGAGGTGATTCCGCCCGCCGCGCCAAGCGATTGATATCCCACGGCTTCCCGCTTCTCGTCGGGGGTGAGGAAATCCGCCTCTCCGAGCCGTTTCCACAGCGCCTCGCGTTCGGCGGCCAGCCCCGGCAACTGGTCGACATCGAAGGAGAGCCGCAGCTTTCCGTCATAGGCGGGCGCCAGCCAGCCGCTCATGGCTTCCGCCGTGCGCGCCACCAAAGGCATCACCGTGTGGCGGCAGAAGGCGCGGTTGGCTTCCTGATAGTTGGCATAGGTCAGGTCGCCCGGAATGCCGATCAGCATCGGCGGCACGCCGAGGGCCAGCGCGATGTCGCGCGCCGCTCCGTTTCGCGCCTGAGAGAAATCCATGTCCTTCGGCGTCAGCCCCATCGCCTTCCAGTCGAGCCCGCCTTCGAGCAGCATCGGCCGGCCGGCGCGGCTTGCGCCCTGATAGCCCTCCTCGAGTTGCGCCTTCAGCCGGTCGAACTGTTCCTCGGTCAGATTGCCGCCGTCCTTCGGCTGGTAGACGAGCGCGCCAGACGGCCGGGCCGAATTGTCGAGCAGCGCCTTGTTCCAGGTCATCGCTTGGTTGTGCATGTCGAGCGCCATCTGCGCGGCGCCGAGCGGCGGAAAACCGGCATGGTCGTCGAGCGGATGGAAGAGCCTCAGGTGCAACAGCCCCCGGCCCGCCACCGGATCGACCGGGTAGCGCCGCCGCGCCTGCCCGACCTGATAGTCATGGGCCACCGGCCAGCCGTCCGCGCCCTCGATCACCCGCACCCGGTCGGGCCTGAGCAGATTGAGCCCGATCGGCCCGTCCGATCCCTCCACCGCCTCGATCCAGGCATTGCCGGCAATCAGCAGATGCCCGTAGAGCGTTTCGAGAAATTCGGTGCCCGAGGCCTGCGCATTGGGCCGCGTCAGCAGATCGAGCAGCGGATGCTCATCCAGTTCGTTCGCCCCGTCATAGAGCAGCCAGGGGGCCGCGGCCGCCGTCTCGGAAATCATCCGTACCGCGCGGTGAGCCACCGGGTTCTTCATGAACCCCTCGCGGGCCAGCGCCGCATAGCCGCGCCCCGACCACGCCGCGCCCGTCGCCCCGCCGAGGGCAGCCAGCACCGCCGGGTTCGCCGCCCCCGCCTTGCCTTCCGGCGCGCCAGCGCGTGTTTCCGGGTTCCCGGCACGCGGCCGGGCGCGCGCGCCACCGAACGGCAGCCGCAATGACCAGACCATGATCTGTCCTCCAACAAGAAAGCCCGCCGGATGGCGGGCTTGGTGTCTCTTTATCTCGTCATGCCCGGACTTGATCCGGGCATCCATGCCGTGATCTCGCGACGTTGGTGGAGCATTGAAGTGTGAGTAACCGTGACGCGCGTACTGGGCTCACGCACGATCAAACTCGCCGACCGCTCCTTGGCATGGATGCCCGGATCAAGTCCGGGCATGACGAGTTCAGTTTACTTCCGGCACCACATAGTCCGCCGCCACCCGCATCTCGCGCAGCGGCCGCACCAGGTCGATCGACTGCTGGTAGACCGGGTGCGCCTTGTAGGCGGCGAGCTGCTCGGCGTCGTCGAACTCGCCATAGACCACGAAGTCCACCTCGGCGGAAATCGCGTCGAGCTTCTTGTCCACACAGCCCACTTCCAGATGCCGCTTGTGCGGGTTGGTCTTCAGCAGTTCGAGGCCCTGGCGGACCGTGTCGCGGTTCTCCTCGGCGGCGACGCTGAAGAAGACGATGTGGCGCAGCATATGAAAAATTCCCGGTCTGTTCGATCGCTCCCGCCTAGCTGATGCCGCGCCGCCGGTAAAGGCCGCCCGCCCCCTCACAATTGCCGCACCCCCGGTTCGCCCCGGCGGTTGAGCACCAGTTCGGTCAGCGCCCAGACCAGCGCATCGAGCCGGTCGGGCGAGCGTCCCGAACTCAGTCCGTCCGGCCCGAAGTCGCACATCTGATCCTCGAGCGCCGGAAAGTGGCCGGCATGGACCACGCGGCCCTGCTCGTAGAGGGCCGCCACCGGTTCGGCGCGCAGCCACTTGCCGCGGCTAGCCCGCACCTTGCGGATCGGCAGCCTCGCATCGACGGTCCTGAGCACCGCCTCCACCATGTCGCCGCCCTGGTTGATCTCGGCGACGACGCAGTCGGCATCGTAACGCCGGTAGAGCGCCGTCGCCTTCTGCGCCCATTGCTGCGGCCGGGCGTTCTCCACCGACCCGTCGTGGACCACCACCGCGCGGCCCTCGCCATCCAGCCCCGCCACCACGATGCCGCAGCAGCTGTCGCGCGCGGCGCTGCTCGCCGGCGGGTCGACGGCCACCACGATCCGCCCGAGAGGTCCGGGACGGCGCACCGTCAGCGCCTCGATCTGCTCGCGCCGCCACAGCCCGTCCTCGCGGTCCTCGATCAGTTCGCCGTCGAGTTCCTGCCGCCCCAGCCGAGTGCCGCCATAGCGCGCCGTGAGCGCGCCGATAAAGCCGCGCGCCAGGTTCTTGGCATTCGCCGCCGTCGCAATCCGCGCAAGCCGGGTGCCGGGATCGGCGACAATCGCCTTCATCAAAGGCGTCGGCCGCGGCGTCGTCGTCACCAGTTGCCGGGGATCGCGCCCGAGCCGCAACCCGAACTGCAGCATGTCCCAGGTCTCGCGCTGGTGGCGCCATTTGCCCAGTTCGTCGCACCAGGCCATGTGAAACTGTGGCCCGCGCAACCCCTCGGGATCTTCCGAGGAAAACAGCTGCGCCACCGCGCCCGACGACCAGACCAGCCGCCGCCGCGTCGCCTCGAACTGCGGCCGGTCGTGCCGCGCAACCGCGCAGATGCCCGACACGCCGTCGATCATCACCTCGCGCGCATCGGCAAAGGTCTCGCCCACCAAGGCGATACGCCCGTCGCCCGACAAGCCCTCGAACAATCCGGTCGCCAGCCCGTGCACCCATTCCGCCCCGGCCCGCGTCTTGCCCGACCCGCGCCCGCCCATCAGCACCCAGATCCGCCAGTCGCCCTCGGGGGGCATCTGCTCCGGCCGGCCAATGAATCGCCAGTCGCCGGCCATCGCCGCCGCCTCCCGGTCGTCGAAGACCTCGAGCTGGGACAGAAGCCAGGCGCGGTCGAGGTCAGCACTCGGCGGCATGTGTTACATCACCTCGTGAGATCAATGCGTGGATGGTCTTCAGGCATGGATCCCCGGATCAAGTCCGGGGATTACGAATGGAGGGAGCGGCGAGCGCCCTCTCTCGTCATCCTCCGGGGAGCGCCCCTCTTTCTTCGTCATCCTCGGGCGAGCGCCCCTTTTTCTTCGTCATCCTCGGGCGAGCGGAGCGAGACCCGGGGATCCACCAGCGATCATGTCCATGATCGCGAGAGACCGTTTCGCTTGCCGCCCTGGATCCTC
>CAZEJG010000003.1:75859-125384 GCA_964511625.1 uncultured Hoeflea sp. | reverse complement strand
TTGCGCTCCACCCAAGATCTCCCGAGAGCTGACACACTTTCCTTCGTCATGCCCGCACTTGATCCGGGCATCCATACCGTGATGTCGCCGCACACCCGGAGTTCTGCGTCCACTGTTCTGAACCGTGCCCCGCCTCCATCATCCCTGGGAGCGCCCCTCTCTCTTCGTCATCCTCGGGCGAGCGCAGCGAGACCCGGGGACCCAGCAGCGATCATGTCCATGATCGCGAGAGACCGTTTCGCTTGCCGCCCTGGATCCTCGGGTCAAGCCCGAGGATGACGAGTGGAGGGATTTGCGCTCCACCCAAGATCTCCCGAGAGCTGACACACTTTCCTTCGTCATGCCCGGACTTGATCCGGGCATCCATACCGTGATGTCGCGCCGGACTGGGAACTTTCCGTCCACTACTCGGAAATGCCGCGCATTCCCCCCTTGTGGGGGAGATGTCCGCGCCAACGGACAGAGGGGGTGACCCCCGCCACATTCGAACCCAGCCGCTTCACCCCCCTCTGTCACCTCCGGTGACATCTCCCCCGCAAGGAGGGAGAGAGGCTTGTCCGTCACCTTCGTCCCTCATCCGAGCAACCTTCCTTTCCGCCAGCGTGTCGATCAGATCCGCCACCGTCTGGCGCAGGGCGGCGCGATCCTCCGGCGTCATCCGGTTGCGCTCGGCATCCACCTCGGCGATCTGGCGTTCGAGCTGGTCGACCTTTTCGAGCGTGCGGGCGATCAGCGAGACCAGATCCACCGCCGCCTTGCCGTCGATCCCCTCGCCGTCGGGACCGCTGGCGGCGCCGGCGAACCGGTCCAGCTCGCGGGACAGCACGCCGCGCATCTGCGCCAGCATCCGCGCGGTGCCGGACGGATCGGCCCGCCCCGCGCCCTCCTCGACACTCACCTCGAGCACCTGTTTGATCTCGAGAATGCGCGCGACCGGCGCCATCTTGTCCTCGGCCCGGTCCTCAAACCCGCCCGCCTCAGGCATCTGCTCGCCCATCGCGCGTCTCCTCAAGAGCCCAAAACAAAAACGCCCGCGAAACCCGCGAGCGTCCACCCAACCAAAAATGTCCGTACGATCGACCGGCGCACCGGCCCGAAACTGTCCCGCCAAGAGGCAAATTCAGCCGCCCCGATCACCCGATCCGGACGCACTTTCCTGACGATGACAGAACCCTAGCAAACCACCGTTACGCTGTCAAGGAATTTTTTCCTAGCAATTTTATTTATCTGACAGCCGAGAATGAGCTTTTGCAATGAATGAGAGCAGGCCGACACGATAACAGGGTAGAAGGGGGACCGAAGGTCTCCCGCAGTATTTCCGCATGCGAAGGCAAGTCACAATTTACACGCGAACTGGCGGAAGAGATCCTCTAAATCTTCAGCCTTTATGCGGCCGAACGCAATGGATGACGTGAGGTGGAGGCCAATTCCTAAGCCGCCGCTGTCCATCGCGGCATGATACAGTTGCTCTGTCGATATGCGTACCCGCTCTAATTTCTTTCGGTCGCCCTTCACAAGCCTGGATAGTGTAGCAGTCTTCTCCGAGTTATCGACACGATTGCCGTGAAGCGCCCAATGGCGAATCTGCGCAAGTTCCGTAGCTTGCTCGAGAAGTTCGTTCATTGGACCCGAATGGGCGATCAGGTCAGGATGACGAGAAAAAACCTTCCTAACGAACTTGATTTTTCGATTCAAAGCTTCTGGCGGGGACGCCTCAATCGCATCGCCGTCATACTTTGCGTGTAGGGTTGCGACTATGAAATCAAGCATTGCTTCTGCGCCGGCCCAATTCTCAGCCAAAAAGCCGACATGCATATACCAGCGCTTATCTTCTTCAGGCAATTCGTCCACACCAGACACCTCAAGACCTCCGAAAGAAAATAAAACAACGCCTTTGATGTGATGCAGAGCCCCTCCCGACCTTAAGGACGGGAGGGGATGATCGACCATTACTCGGCAAAAAAGTAGCTCTTATTATAGTTGCTGCTAATCGCAAACTAATAGTTGAAGCTTCTATTTTAACTATTTGCTCACCGCCTTGGAGGATTCGCATCCAGCCAAGCGTTGGTTCCTGCCATAGCGTTCGAGTAATGCTTGTTCTTTACGATCTCGTTGATCCATAGCCGGTCGTCATCATCGAGAAATCGCTTAAAGTGGTCATGAAGCTCTTTCGCTGTATTGTCTGCGGCGACAAGCCAGAGCGAATATTGCGTTCGATGCGCCCCAAGGCGCTCCAATTCATCCCAGAGAGGTTGATAGTCGTGGGAATCGGATTCATTCCGAAGATCGTATGCGAGTAAAAAGGAGGTCACTTGTTGTTTCCTGTATGTTCACCACAGGAGCCTTGACCAGACTGACGCAACGCCTAAAGCTGCACGCACATTCTAAATCGAGCCCTAGCGGCTTGGTTGAAGTGATGGTGCCGATGATCTGTAGGAGGTGAGTCGGCACCATCCGCTACTATTGGCGATTCGCGCTGTTGGAGTCTCGAGCGAAATTGAGTACTCCACGAGATTCACAACCTTATCTTGCGTTTCCGATTTTTACTTTCTCGCGCTTTGTTCGGGCGCGATTGGCTCGCCCCTCACCCCACCCCCTCAATCACATCCCGCGCCCGTTTCCTCAGCGCCTTCTGCGTCTCCTCGTCCATCCGCTCCCAGTTGGAATAGATGCGCCCCATGCGCGGGTTGCCCTTCAGCGTCTTTTCGTGGCGGGCGATGAAGTCCCAGTAGAGGGAATTGAACGGGCAGGCGTCGTCCTCGGTGCGCTTCTTCACGTCGTAGCGGCAATTGCCGCAATAGTCCGACATGCGGTCGATATAGGCGCCCGACGCGGCATAGGGCTTTGAACCCAAGAGCCCGCCGTCGCCGAACTGGCTCATGCCGAGCGTGTTGGGCAGTTCCACCCATTCGAAGGCGTCGATATAGACGGCGAGATACCATTCGTGCACCTGGCGCGGCTCGACGCCGTAGAGCAGCGCGAAGGTGCCGGTGATCATCAGCCGCTGGATGTGGTGGGCATAGGCGTGCTCGCGCGTCTGGCCTATCGCATCCTTCAGGCAGGCCATGTCGGTCTCGCCCGACCAGTAGAACCAGGGCAGATCGCGCTCAGCCCTCAGCGCGTTGCGCTCGCGGTATTTCGGCATTTCCCGCCAGTAGATGCCACGCACATATTCGCGCCAGCCGATGATCTGGCGGATAAAACCTTCGGCCGAATTGAGCGGGATCTTGCCGTCGTCATAGGCCTCGGCCACCTGTTTGCACACCTCGAGAGGATCGAGCAGGCCGACATTGAGATAGGGCGAGATCAGCGAGTGCCAGAGGAAGGGTTTTCCCTCCAGCATCGCGTCCTGATAGGCGCCGAAATCCTCCGCCGCCTCCTTTAGGAAATGCGCGAACGCCTTCTCGGCGTCCTTGCGCGTCACCGCCCAGCCGAATTTTTCGAGTTCGCCGAAATTGTCGGCGAACCTCTCCGCCACGAGATCCAGCACCTCTTTCGTGATCTCGTCCGGTTCGAAGCGCATGCGGTCGGGGAGAAACAGGTCGTTCTCGGCGGGCTTGCGGTTCTCCTTGTCGAAATTCCACTCGCCGCCGGCGGGCTTGTCGTCCTTCGTCATCAACAGCCCGGTCTTCTTGCGCATCTCCCGGTAGAAATACTCCATCCGCAAGCTCTTGCGACCCTCGGCCCAGTCCTCGAATTCTGATTTGGAGCAGATGAAACGCTGGTCCGGCAGGCAGTCGACGTCGATGCCGAATTTGTCCGCCCAGCCGTCGATCATCTGCTGGACGCGATATTCGCCGGCATCGGTGACGACGATCCGGTCGGGCTCGTGGCGCTTGATCGCGCGTTCCATCTCGCCCGAAAAACTGCCCGAATTGTCCTTGTCGGTCAGGCGGACGTAATCAACCGTCCAGCCGTCGTCTTCCAGCTCCTGCGCAAAGTGCCGCATGGCCGAGAGGATGAAGGCTATCTTCTGCTTGTGATGGCCCACATAGGTCGTCTCCTCGTCGACCTCGCACATCAGAATGATGTCGCGGTCCTTGTCGGCGGCCTGCAGGCTGGTGATGTCGGGGGACAGCTGGTCGCCCAGAACGAGAACGAGGGACGGGCGGTCTTCGGCCAAGGCAAACTCCTTCCGGCGTCCGCATCCGACCGGCGTCGCCTGATCCCTTTACGTGGAAAAGGCGATCCGGATTGCCATGGCATTTTTCAGGGGGCGCCGACAGGCACCCTCACTTGGCCCCGTCAGGGAACTCGCCCGGCCAGGCGGCGAGATGGTCCTCGTAGTCCTCCACGTCGATGCCCTTCTCGCTCACCGTGCGGCCGCGCACCGAAACGCCTGCTTCGTGCACGGTCTCCGGATCGCCGGAAACGAGATAATGCCACCAGTAGAGGTCGGCGCCCTCGTCGATCAGCCGGTAGGCGCAGGTGGGCGGCAGCCAGGTGATCTTGCGCACCATGTCCGGCGTCAGGCCGATGCAGTCGGGCACCTGCTTCTGCCGGTGCTCGTAGTCTGAGCAGCGGCAGCTCTCGCCGTCGAGCAGCCGGCAGGCGATGTGCGTCCAGGCGATCTCGCCCGTGTCCCAGTCCTCCAGCTTGTTCAGGCAGCAGCGGCCGCAGCCGTCGCACAGGCTCTCCCACTCGGCGCGCGTCATCTCGTCGAGGGTCTTTTGTTGCCAGAATGGCACTGCGTTCATCGAAATTCTCCGGAGGCGGCGCGAGCCGCGTCCCATGCGTGCATCATACTTGTCGTTGCGTGCAAAATACGCCAAAACCGGCCATATTCCAGTCCGGGCCGCTTCGCGGCGTGATTGCCCGGCGCGCCGGCCCGACGGGGGCCGAAACGGGAGCTTGAGCCGTTGCAAGATCCTTTTGACGGAAAAAACCGCCCGCGCAAGCGGTCAAACATTCTTTTGCGGATCGATTCCTGGATCGACTCGTCGATGTGGAATGCCGGTTTCTCCGCGTCCCAGCGCTGGGAAGACATCACCATCTTCTTCCGCCGCTTCCGCACCCGCGGTCCGCTCAAGGTCCTCTTCGAGATCGCCGGCGAGGGCATGAATCTCGGCGTCGCCGGCTCGATCCTGATGCTGGCGCTGGCGCTCCCGGCCTTCGAGGAGACCGCGGGGAACTGGCGCGCGCGGGACGATTTCGCCGTCACCTTCCTCGACCGCTACGGCAACGAGATCGGCCACCGCGGCATCATCCACGAGGATTCCGCGCCCATCGACCAGTTGCCAGACCATCTGGTCAAGTCGGTGCTCGCCACCGAGGACCGGCGTTTCTTCGAGCATTTCGGCATCGACTTCCTGGGTCTGATCCGTGCCATGAGCGAGAACGCGCGTGCCGGCGGCGTCGTCCAGGGCGGCTCCACCATCACCCAGCAGCTCGCCAAGAACCTGTTCCTGTCCAACGAGCGCACCATCGAGCGAAAGATCAAGGAAGCCTTCCTGGCGCTCTGGCTCGAGGCCAATCTGTCGAAGAAGGAAATCCTCTCGCTCTATCTCGACCGCGCCTATATGGGCGGCGGCACCTTCGGGGTGGCGGGCGCTTCGCAGTTCTATTTCGGCAAGCCGGTCACGGAAGTCTCGCTCGCCGAAGCCGCCATGCTTGCCGGCCTCTTCAAGGCCCCTGCCCGCTACGCCCCGCACATCAACCTGCCGGCGGCCCGTGCGCGCGCCAACGAGGTGCTCACCAACCTAGTCCAGGGCGGCCTGATGACCGAGGGCCAGGTCATCGGCGCACGGCGCAACCCCGCCGACGTCATCGACCGCGGCACCATCGAGGCGCCGGACTATTTCCTCGACTGGGCCTTCGACGAGGTCAAGCGCCTGGCCTTGGCCCGCCGGATCGACGAACATTCGCTGATCGTGCGCACCACCATCGACATGGGGCTGCAGAAGGCCGCCGAAAGCGCTGTCGAAAGCGGTCTGCGGCAGTTCGGCAAGAACATGCATGCCGGCCAGGGCGCAGCCGTCGTCATGGAAAACGGCGGCGCGGTCCGTGCCATGGTCGGCGGTCGCGACTATGGCGAAAGCCAGTTCAATCGCGCCACCCGCGCATTGCGGCAGCCGGGCTCCTCCTTCAAGGTCTATGTCTATTCGACAGCCATGGAAAACGGCTACACGCCGCAATCGACGATCTCGGATGCGCCGATCACCTGGCGCGGCTGGTCGCCGCGCAACTACGGCCGCTCCTATGCCGGCCGGGTCAACCTGACGACGGCGCTGGCGAAGTCGATCAACACCGTCCCGGTCCGCCTGTCGCGTGAACTCGGCACCGAGAACGTCGCCGCCACCGCCAAGGCGATGGGCGTCGAGACACCGATCCGAACCGACAAGACCATGGCGCTCGGCACCTCGGAGGTCACCGTTCTCGATCAGGCCACAGCCTATGGCGTCTTCATGTCCGACGGCATGCAGTCGCGGCGTCACGGCATCACCCAGATGCTCAACTACAATGGCGACCTTCTGTACGATTTCTGGCGCGACGAGCCCGCGGCCGAGCGCGTGCTGACCAAGCAGGCGTCCGATTCGATGAACCAGATCCTCAGCCAGGTTCCCGAATGGGGCACCGGCCGGCGCGCCAAGCTCGACGGCATCAAGACCGCCGGCAAGACCGGCACCACCCAGGCCTATCGCGACGCCTGGTTCTGCGGCTACACCGGCAACTTCACCACCACGGTCTGGTTCGGCAATGACGACTACACCTCGACCAACCGGATGACCGGCGGCTCGCTGCCGGCGATGACCTTCAAGCGGATCATGGAATATGCCCATCAGGGCATCGAGCTGAAGCCGATCCCCGGCATTGAGGACCCGCTGCCCGATCCGGACGCCGCCGCCGAGGCCACCATCGCGGCCAACGCCGCCAACGCCGAGGACGGCACCATGCCCGCCGTTCGCCCCCGGACGCTCGGCGCGCAGACCACCGCCCTTTTGCGCGAGATGCGCGAAACCTTCCGCTCGGCCAAGCCCGTCAAGCGCCCGCCGGAGAAGGTCGCGGCCGCCGAAAGCCAGGTTCCACAAACCGCCAAACAGTGATAGACGAAACCGTTTTCCGGAGGGCGGGGTCCGGAACGCGCAGAGCTTCATGATCCCCGGCAACCCCAGTCATCGACGTCCCGTGGCTTCGGCCTGTACGGGGCGGCGCAAAAGCCCGAAAAGCCGTCCCGAGCCGTGATCCGTTTGCCGATTTACGTCCTGATCGCCCTGACAATCGCATTCGGCGGCGGCACCTGGGCAACCATGCGCATCCTCAAGGCCACATCGGGCTTCGGCGCCATCTCGGTGGGCCCGTGGGATGCCTTCCCCGAATTGCAGACGGCCAACGCCGATCCCTATGCGCGCGCCCACCGCGCCGATGACGGACGCCTCCTGTTCGGCCGCGCCGAGGGCCTCGTCTTCACCGCCTCGCGCGATTCGGACGGTCGCTCGCTATCGGCCGATTGCGTCTACAAGGTCGACGGACTGACCCCGCCAGCGCGTTTCTGGACCTTCCGGGTGACCGACAGCAGCGGCACTCCGGTCAAGGGCCTGCCGACCGCGCCGCGCAGCCTGCAGTCCTGGCGCCTGCTCCAGGACAGCGACGGCACCTTCCACGCTACGATCGGCGGACCGCCTCATCCGGGTAACTGGATTTCCATGAGCGGAGACGACAAGGTCCGCTTCGTGCTCACCCTGATCGACACGCCGACCGCGGCTTCCGTCAGCCTCGGCGAGGTCCACCTGCCGCAGATCACCCGGGGAGCCTGCGATGACGCGTAGCCTCTTGTTGTCGATCGCGATCGGTCTGGTGGGGGCCGCCCTCCTGCATATCGTCATCGTGCTGGCGCTGCCCGGCTGGGCCGGTCGCGACGCCTTCACCCGCGTCGCTGCACTCGGCGAGACCGGCCAGTTCTATACTCTTGCCAACGAGGCCAACCCCACGGGGCTCGCCAACGAGGATCCGCATATCCGGTCGGCGGTCTGCCGGTTCGATCTCGCCGCCAATCCGGTCCGCATCATTGCCCGTGTCCCGGTGCCGCTGTGGACGGTCTCCGTCTTCGACACCGCTTCCGACGAGGTCTATTCGATGACCGACCGCTCGGCCATCGGCGCAGGCGTCGACATCACCCTCGTCACACCGGCGCAGATGCTGCAGCTCAGGCGCAACATGCCCGATGCGCTCGAGCAGTCCGTGCTCGTCGAATTGTCGGATATGGAAGGGTTCGTCGTGCTCAGGGCCATAGTGCCTGAAGCCAGTGGCGAAAGGGCAGCCCGGAATTTCCTGTCCGAGGCCGTCTGCCTGCCACTCGTCATGGGCTGAACCGCGTCCCGTCCGCCCCTCCCCGAGAGGCGCTCGAAACCGTTGCGGCCGGTCGCTCAGTTGCCCGTTTCACCCATCAGTTCACGGCGCGCCAGCGTGCGGCTGATCGAGGGGCGCTGCCTGAGCTTGCGAGGTCCGTCTGCCGCGACATGGACTGCCTCTTCACGACGCTCGTAGCGGACGCCGGTAAAGAACAGCACTTTCGCGGGTCCTTTGGTCGCGCCGCCGCGGGGCGCCATGCGGCGCGGTTCGGGTTCGAAGGGAATAATCTCCGCCATCAATGGTCTCCATCGTCCCTGCTCGGCGCCCCGTTCGGGACGTTCCGGCCTGAATTCGGATCGGAAAGCGGATGCTGAGGGACAGGTGTCATCCGACTTCCGGCCGGGAATGACGCGCAACCTGATGCTCCCTGGTAGGTCGTATCAAGCCATCACATAGTTAACAGCTTGCTAACGATTTGGCGGTAATTTTATCGGTATTTGGTACTGCGTAAACAGGTGTGTCCGTGTCCAACAGGTTCCGTGAACTCGAAGATCCCTCTTCCGGACGCAAGAAGGACGTCGTCCTCATGGCAGCGGTCAGCAGTTTCGAAAGCCTGACGCGCCCCTGCCGCGAAGATATCGTCCGCTTTTCGGCGCTGTTTCCCAGCCTCTTCCAGAATGCCAGCCAGGAAGCGCAGCGAACCGCCGCCGCCGCTCTGTCGCGGCTGGATTTCCTGCCCGCGGAGATCGTCGAGATGCTGGTCAACCAGCCTATCGAGATCGCCGCTCCCTTCATCAGCCACTATGAAGCGCTGCCAGAATCCTCTCTGGCACGCGCCATCGCCCGCCACGGAGCCGGTCACGCCCGCGCGGCCGCCCGACGCGACCATCTCTCCCATGCCGCGCTGGTGGCACTCTGGGGCCTCAAGGACGCAAGCGTCGACCGCGCGCTGACCCTGCGCGGCCTCACGATCGATACGTTGTTCGGGGCCGAGATCGAGATTCCGGCGCTTGATGCGCTGGAGGCGATGGCCTCGCAGCGCGTCCCACCGCTTGCCCGCCTCGACGAGCTCAATGGCACGGACGCCGCTTCCGAGGGCTTGAGAGACGTGCTGCGGCACATGGTTGCGTCGGACGCGCAGACGCTTGCAGGAAATACCCCGCGACCGGCCGTCCACCACATGTCCGACCTGCGTGACGCGTGGCGCGACCTCGGGCCCGACAGCGTCCGCGTCGGCCTCGACCGCAAGGCCCATCTCGACCGCATGGCCCGGTTCGCCGCCGACGGCAATCCGGACTGGTTCGCCACGGCGCTGGCCGACGCCATGGGCTCGAGCCTTGCGCTCGCCGAGCGCATCATGCTCGACCTGTCGGGTCGTCAGCTCGCCACCGCCATGCTCGCCCTCGGCACACAGCGCGACGTGATCGTGACCGCTCTGGAAACCTACTTCCCGCATCTCGCCACGGTGACGGCGGGCCGCTCGCGGGCACTCGGCGAAATCGAAGCGCTCGACAGGAAGGAATGCGTCGCCCGTCTCGGGGCCTGGCAGCGCGCCGACGCTTATACCCGGCATATGTCGAGCCCGGCGCTGGACCAGACTGACCTGGTGGCGGAAACCGGGAGCGACTGGGACGATTTCGAGATGCCGGAAGCTTCCAACGACACCGGTCTGACCACCGAGCGCCGCAAGTCGGCCTGACGGGCGCCCGTCAGCTATCCGACGCGTCGAGGTCCAGATAATCGGAAGGCCTGTCGGTCTCGATCTCGACCACCCAGATGTCGGGGTCAAAGCTTTTCTCGCGCGACAGCGCTTCCGTCACCTCCCATTCCGGCACACGCGTCTTGCGGGTCTCGAACAGGCGGTCCTGCGGCTTGTCGGTCTCGAAGAAACTTTGGGGCGCCGGTGACAGCAGGCTTTCTGTGCCGTCGCGATGGCGCACGCGAATGTGGATGGCACCGGCTTCGGCCGCTCCGCGTTTTTCGATCGCCGCCAACCCGCCCTCGGCAAACAGCCGGCGCAGCAGCGCGGAGACGAAAATGTCGGAGGTCAGGCGACTCATGATGAGTTCATAGGCCGCTTCCGCCGCCGGCGCAAAGGCCCAAGCACCGGTAGCGTCACACGCGCGCCTCAGAGCGCGCCGATTTCCTGAAGCTTCTTGAGAACCGCCTGATTGGGCTCGCCGGTCACAGGAAGCCGATAGTGCTTTTCAAAGGCGCGGATCGCGTTCTTGGTCTGCTCGCCCGCCACGCCGTCGACCGCGATGTCGGCATAGGCGATGTTGGCGAGACCCGACTGGATGCGCCGCACCGTTTCGTCTCCGCCGACAGCGGGAACCGCGGCGGCCACATTGCCGGCAGACGCATTGATCAGGTCCCGCAACGACGGTTCCGGAGCCACCGAGGGCTTTGGCCTGACGTCTGCCCGCTGTTCGGTCCGGGGCTTCTGCGCCGGCGCGGGAGCCGCGCTCGGAACGGTCACGGAGGGTTCGACGCGCTTGACGAGCGGCTCGGGGCGCCCGCCGATCTTGAGGCTCTCGAGCACGGTCTCGGACGGCTTGCCGTCTATCGTCATGCCGGCCTTCTTCTGCCAGTTGGAAATCGCGGCTGAGCTCATGGGCCCCATCAGACCGTCCACCTCGCCGCCGTAAAACCCCTTGCGCTTGAGTTCGGCCTGGATGACCGTCAACACCGGGTCGGGCTGCGGCAGCGCGCGCCCAGCGGGCTTGGCCGGAAGGCTGGCTGTCTCGATCGCAGGCGCGATTTCCGTGCCCGGCCTGTGGCGCGGCACCGGAATACTGCCGGTCGCAGGATTGTCCTCCTGACGCTCGATCTTGTAGGTCGTCACCTCGCGTTCAGGCGACGCCTGGATTGCCTGGCGCACGAGATCCTCGTCCGGCATCACCGCCGCCTGCTGTGTCTCGGCCACCGCACCGCGCGTCGGCAGGATCGGGGCCGGGTGCCGGCCGTGCTGATAGAACAGCGCATTGACGGCCACGAAGCCGAAAATGACCGAGAAGGCCGCCGTGCCGCCCGCGATCGACGGATAGGCGGCGACCAGTTCGGCGATGCCGCCGAAAAAGCCGCCCTGAAACTCGTCTTCGTCGAGATAGGGATCAGGCAATGCGCGCTGTCGCGTCATCTTCGGACTCCTGTTTGTCTTCATTCTGTTCCGGCAAGTCCGGCGAAAGCCGCGGCGGGAAGGCCAGCGTCCTGTCATGGACCACGTCGCCGGTGGATATGCCCGCGCCGTCAGCAGGCAGCTCGATGGTGATGCAGGTCCCCTCGCCCGGCTGGCTGGAGATCGCGAAATGACCGCCATGGAGGGTCACCAGTCCCTTGACCAGCGACAGTCCGAGGCCGGTTCCCTCGTAGTTGCGCGACAACGAGTTCTGGCCCTGGACGAAAGGTTCGCCGATACGGGCGAGCTGGTCTTCGGGAATGCCGATTCCGGTGTCGGAGACGACGATGCGGAGCATGTCGCCCGACCGGTCGACATCGGTGGTGACCACGCCGCCCGGTTCGGTGAACTTGATAGCGTTGCCGACGAGGTTGATTAGGATCTGCTGCACCGCGCGGCGATCTGCAACGATCTCTCCGGCATCACGCGCCACGCGGCGGGTCAGGGTCACACCCTTTTCCTTCGCCTGCAGGCCGAGCATGGCGGAGCAGTTGTCGACTGATTCCGACACCGCGAACGTCTCGGCGACCAGTTCATACCGTCCCGCCTCGATCTTCGACATGTCCAGCATGGTATTGACCAGCGACAGGAGATGATGGCCGGAACGATGGATGAGACCGACATATTCGCGCTGGCGCTGATCGGGAAGCGCGCCGAAGAATTCACGCTCAAGGATGTCGGAAAAACCGATGATGGCGTTGAGCGGCGTGCGCAGTTCATGGCTCACGGCGGCCAGGAAGCGGCTCTTGGCGTCGTTTGCGCTCTCGGCCTGTTCGACAGCGTCGGCGAGCCGGGTGCGGTTTTCCACCAGTTCCGAGACATCGCGGCTCTGGACGACGGCCCCGAGGAAGGCGCCTTCGGCGGTCAGCTCGGCCATCAGGTCAACGGCGACGTGGGCGAATTGTCGTGCGGGATCGCCGCGACGCTCCATGCGCAGTTCCACCCGGCGGCGCGGCTCGCCGCGGCGCAGGGCGTCGAAGGCGTCGAGAAAGGCAATGCGGTCGCTGACATGGATATGAGCGAGGAAGCCGCCGCCTGCGGGCTCGCCCATCCATGTGATGAAGGCCTGCTTGTCGGCACCGCTGGCGCGGATGACATTACCGTTGCGATCATGAAGCGTGACGAGACCGGGAAGCCGGTCGAAAATGTCGGAGGGATCGAACTCCAAAGCGTTCTTCTCCGCATCGGGCTCGACAAATTCTACAGTATCCGTGGCGGTCGAGCGCGTCAGGCTCAAGGCGCGCGCCGCGCAGTAGCCGAACAGGAAGACGAGCGTCGCTGCGACAGCATTCGGCGGAACGGCGGTCGCCGGCGCTGCCACCGATCCCAGACCACCGATCACGCCGACGGCGAGGGCTCCGGAGAGACCGGCGATAACGCTTTTCGCACTCGGCTTGGCGAAAACCGCCTCGAGCGGCAGAAGGGCTGCCAGCAGGATAAAGGGAGAGGCAAGGCCGCCTGTCGAGGCCACCAGAACGCCGAGCGCCGTCACCGAAGCCACCAGGGCGGTCAGACGGCCCGCCCGCAACGAGCCGGTGGCGGCGAGCAGTCCTGAAGCTGCAAGCGGAACAGAAGCCGCGAAAAGCCCACCGGCGATCGCCAGCGGCAGGTCGAGGCTCGCCGACAGCACCGGGGCCGCGGCGACGAGAAGCAGCACGCCCGCGCCGAGCCAGTCGACGATCTGGTGGAGCGCTTCCTGGCGATCGGCGCCGGACAGCCGACTGCTGGCGAGCCAGCCATCGGCGGCCTCAACCAGCAGGTCTTCAAGTTTTCCGGTGAAGTTCGCCTTCCGCATTCCTGCCGATTCCGTACACGCCGCAGTTTCTTGTTAGCTGGCACAACACTGCCAAAGGCGACTTAAGGAATGGATAAGGCTGGGACAGGAAAGACCCCGGAAGAAATAGGGAACGCCGGCTTTTCCCGTCGTTTCGGCCAGACTTCGCCGAACATGGTTAACACCGGGTTCAGCCGGCTGCTCCGGTCCGACGTTCCTCACGGACTTGCGCGTAATTGCAGGGGTTTGGCGCCTGTCTCGTGTATCGAAACGGGACGCCGGCTCCGGTCATTTCGCCGCTCTCCGGCAATTCGCTAAAATTTGAATCAAAATGCGGCGCGCAACACAAACCCGTTTTGGGACATTTCCCTGATGATCGCCCCTGTCTTCGGAGAGCCGACCGGCGGGGACAAGCCGGGCTCTGACAGCTCTGACAGCGGCTCGACGAAGGTGGGACAGGGACAGAAAGACACGACGATGTGGTTTTTGATCAAGACATCCTTCTGGTTCACGCTGCTGCTGGCCGCGCTGCCTTTCTTCGTCAAGGCGGATGTCGAGCCGACCAATGCGCCGAAAACGGCCGAGGCTAGCATCGGCATGACCGACAGCATCGGCGTGGCGTTCTCGGCGCTCGACGATATTCGCCGCATCTGCAGCCGCCGCCCGGACGTCTGCGAGAAAGGCGGCGAGGCGCTGCAAGCCCTCGGTCTTCGCGCCCGCGACGGCGCCTTGATCGCCTACCGCCTCATCGATGACAAGCTCTCCGACGAGGAGAAGGATGCACTTGCTCCCGTCGCCGCGGAACTCGCAAAGGCCGGCATCGACGATAATGATGTCGCCGCGATCATCACAGGTTCTCTGCCGGGCAAGGATGACCAGGCAGGACTGCCCGATCCGTCAAGTGTTCCGGTGCCGACCTTCTATCGCTGAGCCGGCCCGGCTTCGTATCGGACGCTTCTCGGACCCTTTTTTGCAATCTCCGCCCATGGCATGTTGCCGCCCGGTCGGGCCGATATGCACTCCCGCGAGGCCCGGACGACGGAGTGCCCATGCGCTACGCCATTATTGGAAACGCACCGCCGGCTGCGGATTTCCACACCGAGATCGAGGCCGCCGACTGCGTTGTCCGTTTCAACGCCTGCCCGTATTTCGGCGCGCCGACAGGTACACGAACCGACCTTCTCGTCCTGTGCAATATCGGCGTACCCGCTCGTGAGATCATGGCTTCGGCGCAAGCCGGCAACCCCGTCTTCCAAGCCGCACGCGCCTTCCGCTTCTCCATCGCTCCGAGGCCGCTGCAGCCGGCCGACCTGCTCGCCGGGCGCTGGAGCCGCAAAGCCCGCGAAGACGATGTAACCGCGGAGATACGTGCGCTGATCGTCGGCGACCGGCCTGTCGACTTCATACCGCGCTCCAGCCGGCGCGGTCTGCTGATTCATCTCGCCCGGCTCGGCGCACCCGCCGGTTCCGTCGCCAGCATCGGCGCGCTTACCTTGCACGACCTGCTATACTCGCGGAGCCGGCGCGCCGACCGCATTGATATCTACGGCTTCACCCATCAGGGCTGGGCCGGCCATGCATGGGAGGCTGAACGCGCCTATTTCGACGAACTGGAAGCCGCGGGGCGTCTTCGCCGGCGCGCCTGAGGGCGTCCACGGAGCCGCGAATTTCGCCAGACGGCTGGCAATTGCTGCCGCAATGCGTATATCGGGGCATACCCGGAGCCAAGTTTTTCGGGATCGCCGAAGCGGAGCCGTACATGACCGATATCGACACCATCAAGGACGATTTCGCCTTCCTCGACGACTGGGAAGATCGCTACCGCTATGTCATCGAACTGGGCAAGGCGATGCCGGATCTGCCGGAGGAAGACCGAACTGACGCCAACAAGGTACGCGGCTGCGCCAGCCAGGTCTGGCTGGTCACCGAGACCGCCGCGGGCGACGACGCTGATCCGGTGATGGTCTTCCGCGGCGATTCCGACGCCCATATCGTGCGCGGCCTGGTGGCGATCCTGCTCGCCGCAGCCTCGGGCCGCAAGGCCTCGGACCTCTCCACGCTCGATGCCGGTCTGCTTCTCGACGAACTCGGCCTCGGCGAGCATCTGACCGCGCAGCGTGCCAACGGGCTGCGTTCGATGGTCGAGCGCATCAAGGCCGAAGCCGCACGCGCCGCGGGCTGACCATTCAGCGCGGGGTGCCGGCCGTATCGAAGGCCAGATCGGGTCTGAATCCCTCGCCGCCCCAACTTCGCACTCCACTCCGCCTCCCGCCTTCCGGCACATAGTGGCGCGCCAGCATTTCGAGCCCGGCCCGCAGCAGGAGCTTCGCCGACCGCTGCGGCCATTGCCGTTCGCGCTCCACCGTCTCCAGGCCCTTCAGATGACAGCAGACGTCAATCAGCAGTCCGGCGGTCTCCGGGCCGACCGCCTCCATGGCGCGCTCCACCCGCATCCGCGCCGAAAGCGCAGCTTCCGTCAGTTCCGCGATGCCGCCTCCGCGTGCCGCATTTCCACGGCTTGCCAAGGGCTCGAGGCGCACGCCCATCGTCGGCATGAACTGGCCGCGCGTGTAGTCCGCGCGCAACCGATCGCCGGCAGCCACCAGTGTCGGCGGAAACCAGAGCTCCCCGTCCCTCCGTTTCAAGCGCGCGAGCGCTCCGAGAGGCGATTCGGCGAGATTGACCTCGCGCGCACCACCCTCCGCATCGTGAACGAGTGTCGTCTCGCGATGCTGGGCGGCAAACCCCGCCTCGCCCGCGCCCAGACGGCGGCACGCGGCGCGGCCGGCATCGGTCAGACGGATCCTGCCAGAAGCGCGCATGGCGATACCGGCCCGCTCGAGATCTAGAAGAACCGCCGTGGAGACGCGCATCCGCCGGCCGTCGGGCTGGTCGAGATGAGCCACATCGGCTTCACCCGGCAGGATGACACATCCCTCCTTGCCCGCAGCGGCGAGCATTCGGATGAGACGGGCCTTGGTCCGGTCAGGCGCGGCTTGCATGCCCCACCTCCCCGTCCGGCGTGAAGACCGCCCTGACACAGCGTTCGCAGCGCTCGATGAACCCGTCATAGGCAAGGACGTCGCGCCGGTCCTCCACCGCGGCACAGCCATGGATGACCGTCGACCGGTCACGGCCGACCGCCAAGGCAATCTGCTGATAGGTCATCGAGAGGACGACCCGGCAGAGATACATCGTGATCTGCCGCGCATGGCACTTGGGTCGCCGTTCGGCGAGCGCATAGGGCAAAGGTCCCTGACAGGCGAGGTCGAAGAGTTCGCCCACCAGTCTCTCCACCACCCGGACCCTCGAACCGGCCTCCAGCGCCCGAGGCGTGCTCACGCTTTCCGCACGCCGCAGTGATAGGTGGCCGGACCCGCTACCTGGTGTCTTGATCCCTTCCGGGGCGGCTTCGTCAGTTCTCATCGTCTCGCCTCCTATGTAGGAATATATTCTTACTACATAAGCAGAAAGCGGGGACGAGCAGCCAGAACCGGATCACAATCAGACGTTGTTTTTATTGAGTTTATGAGCCGAAGCAGTACAATTTCGAAGATTTTCTTCCTCCATCACTCCCATTCGCGCCTTTGGTGCATCCAGACGGAAAAGGCCCCGGGTTTCCCCGAGGCCCTCAAATTCTGCGTAGTCGGCGCGAGCCGTATCAGGCCGCCTTGGACTTGCCGCGGCGACGCTTCTGGCCCAGCCCCATTTCCTTGGCGAGACGCGAACGCGCCTCGGCATAGGCCGGAGCGACCATGGGATAATCAGCAGGCAGATCCCACTTCTCACGGTATTGTTCCGGCGTGAGATTGTAGTGGGTCATCAGGTGTCGCTTGAGCGACTTGAATTTCTGGCCGTCTTCCAAGCAGATGATGAAGTCGTTCTGGACGGACCGGCGAACGGGCACAGCCGGCTTCGGCTTTTCGGCCTCTTCGACCTTGTCGCCAACGGAAACACCGCCAAGGGCGTTGTGAATGTTGTTGATCAGGGCGGGAAGATCCGCCGCGACCACTGCATTATTGCTCACATAGGCGGCGACGATGTCAGCTGTCAGTTCGATAAGGAGGGTCTTGCCGTCCTCCTGGATAGGTTCGCTCATTTCTTGTTCCTTATTACGTCAGGCATGCGGTGCAAATACGCGAAACATTCGTTGCCGTGCGAATTTGCGATAATCAATTCCATGCCCCCACCCCGACCCGGAATTGAATCACGTGGGTTATTACTACGTCTTCTTCAAAACACAAGAGATTTACAATCCGTGTGTTCGCTTTAAATACACAGCCCACACCTTTATGGCGAAACCTTGATATTATCGTTTAAAATCCGTTAAAAATGAAACCTGTAATTGTATTTTTATCTGAAACACTTCGTGACTATAGCAAACAACCTAAGTTCTGCCCAGTAAAATCAAGCAGTATCCGTCCGGCCACGCAAGACGCAGCGCCAGAGCGGCAGTTAATTTAGCAGTAGTTTAAGAGGGCTCGGCAGCCGCACAATCATTTATTGATTCGTGTCGGAGTGCTGCGCGGACATTTCGTCGCGAACCGCGCTCGGTCCCAGGCGGTAACCGACCGTATAGGCGGCCTTGGCAAGAAGATGCGCGGATATCGGAGCGGTGAGCAGGAAGAAGACCACCCCAGCCAGCGCGCGGGCAAAGACACCGGCGTCGCCGGCATGAATGGCAAGCGCGATCAGCATCAGTCCGGAGCCCATCGTGCCCGCCTTTGAAGCGGCGTGCATGCGGCTGTAGAGATCCGGCAGCCTCAGCAGGCCGATGGAGGCGACCAGCGCGAAGAAAGCGCCGATGAGCACGAAGGCGGCAGACAGGAGTGTCAGCATGTCGTTCATCGTTCCATCTTCTTCTCGCGCTTGAGCGCGCGCGCAACGCGCCGTTTTTCCTCGCGTGACTTCTTGCGGGCAACCTCGGCCTTGGTGCGCGCCTCGCGCAGGATGTCGTCCTCGGTCTTGCCACGCGACAGCACGAAGCGGGCGAAGGCGACGGTCGCCAGAAAGCCCACGAGACCCAGCGCAATGGCAATGTCGATGTAGAGAATGTAGCCGGTCTTGATGCCGATCACGGCGATGAACCCGATAGCCGCGGCCACCAGCATGTCGAGACCGAGTATCCGATCCGGCAGCGTCGGTCCGCGGACGATCCGGATGATCGTCAGCAGGAAGGTGATGCTGAGGATGACCAGGGCGATATCGACCGAATAGTCGAGGATTGTCTCCGCAAAGCTCATCGGAACGCCTCCATGATCTTGCGCTCGAAGCCGGAGGCAATGTCGCGGCGCGCCTGTTCGGGATCGGAGGCGTCGATGGCGTGGACATAGAGGGTGCGCCGGTCGTCCGACACGTCGACCGAAAGCGTTCCCGGTGTCAGCGTGATCAGGTTGGCGAGCAGCGCGATCTCGAAATCACGGTCGACCTTCAGCGGATAGGCGAAGATACCGGGCTTGAGGTCCATGCGCGGCGACAGCACGAGAACCGCCACCCGCCACGCCGAGAGTATGAGCTCGTAGACGAAGAGAAGGAAAAGGGAGATCACCCGGCGGGCGCGGGAGAAATAGCCGACCGACCCCACCTGCTCGCGGATCAGCGACAGGGTTCCCATAGCCAGCACGAAGCCGAAGGCGAGGTTGAGGAAAGTGAACGACCCCGTCACTGCCGCCCAGGCGAGCGCAAGCAGCACATTGACCAGAAACAGGCTCATCGCGGCACCTCCCCGGGAAACACCGACAGCACATAGGCGGAGGGATCGAGAAGTCCGCGTGCCGCATCCTGCGACAGCGCGATCAGCGGTTCTGGCCAGAGGCCGAAGACAACCGTCAACGCGGTCAGCCCGCCAAGACCGATCACCGCCGTGGGTGCGATCTTGGCAGCGGTCGCGGTGGGTTGTTCGTCTCCCTCGACCGGCGGACGGGGACGCCAGTAGGCGAGCGCCCAGATGCGTCCGACGCAGATCGTGGTCAGGAATCCGGTCAGAAGGATCGAGGCTGCCAGCCACCATTCACCGACATCGAGCGACGCCTTGACCAGCATCACCTTGGGCCAGAGGCCCGAAAAAGGCGGCAGGCCGGCCACCGACAGGAACAGGGCCAGCGTCGTGAAGGCGAGCGTCGCATTTGCCGCGTAGATGCCACCCGATCGCGACAGAAGATTGCTGCCGACAAGCGCGCCCCCGATGCCCGAGGCAAAATAGATCGCTGTCATGACCACCATCGAGTGGACCGAATATAGGATGGCGCCGGCAAGGCCGCTCGGGCTCGCAAGCGCGATGCCCGCCAACATCATGCCGATGCCGGAGATGACGAGGAAGCCGACGGCGCGGCGGATGTCGTTCTGGGCCAGCGCGCCGATCACCCCGAGCAGCATGGTCGCAGCGGCAAGAACCGCGATCACCCAGCCGAGTTCGCCGCGCTCGACCGGGAAAATCATCACCAGCACGCGCAAAAGCGCATAGATGCCGATCTTGGTCAGCAGGCCGCCGAAAAGGGCGGAGACTACCAGTTTCGGCGTGTGGTAGGATGCGGGAAGCCAGAAATTGACCGGGAAGGCCGCCGCCTTCATCGCAAAGGCCAGAAGATAGAGGCAGATCAGCGTCATCAGCGGCGCGGTCTCGCGCAATTCCGGCGCCTTGACGAGGATGTCTGCCATGTTGAGCGTGCCGAACAGGCCGTAGAGATAGCCGGTGGCGATCAGGAACAGCGTGGTGCCGACGAGGTTGAGGAAGGCGTATTTCGTCGCCCCGTCGATCTGCTCGCGCTCCGAGCCCAGGACCAAAAGCCCGAACGAACCGATCAGCAGAACCTCGAACCAGACATAGAGATTGAAGACGTCGCCGGTCAGGAAGGCCCCGGAGACGCCGGCCATCAGCAGGAGCAGGAACGGATAGAAACCGTAGCGGCGGCCTGTCGAATTGACGTCGTCTCGGCCGAAGATTCCGGCTGCGAGCGCCACCAGTCCCGATGTCATGGTGAAGATAGCGCCGAGAAGGTCGACCGTGAACGCGATGCCGAAGGGCGGCAGCCAGCGTCCCATCACCATGGTGAAGGGGCCCTGGGTGATCACCCGCCACAACAGCGCGGCATCGAAGAGAACCAGCACCACGAGTGCTGCAATGCCGATGGCGGCCTGCAGGTCCGTGCGCTTGCGTAGCATCAGAAGCACCGCGCCGGCCAGCAGGCACCACACGGCGGGCATCACGATCAGCCAGTCGCCGAGCGCGGTCGGCGTCAGGTTCATCGCCTGTGACAGATCGACATTTGCGGTTGAGGTTGCGGCCATCGGGCGCGGGTCTCCTTGCCTAATAGCCCTGCGGCGGGGCTTCTTCGTCCACCGGCTCGGCGACACGCATTTCGTCGGTGTCGTCGGTCTCGAGCTCCTGGAAGGCGCGGTAGCCCAGAACCAGAAGGAAGGCGAAGAACGAGAATGAAATGACGATTGCCGTCAGAATGAGCGCCTGCGGCAGCGGATTGGCGGCGGCTTGCTGGAGCGTGTCCTGCCCGGCCGGAATCACCGGCGGCACCTCGCGCAGAAGGCGCCCGTTGGTGAAGATCAGCAGGTTGACGGCGTTGCCGAGAATGGCCACGCCCAAAAGCACGCGGATGATGTGCTTGGAGAGGAAGAGGTAGATAGACACCGAAAACAGCGCGCCCACCAGAATGGCGAAAAGCGGTTCCATCAGTCGCGGTCCCTTTCCTCGAGGGCGAGCGCGATCGAGGTGATCGCACCGACGACGACGAAATAGACGCCGATGTCGAAGATCAGGACGCTCGACAGGTCGATATCCACGCCGAAGAAATAGAGTTTCGTCCAGTTGCCGGTCATGAACGGCACCGACAGCGGCAGCGAGATCATGCCGGCGATCGAGGACATGAACAGCCCGAAGGCCGACAGCGCCATCGGATGGAAATAGATCGCCCGGCGCACGGGCGCCACACCGCAGGCAATGCCGTAGATGGCAAAGGCCGACGCGGCGATCAGACCGCCGATGAAGCCGCCGCCGGGCTCGTTGTGGCCGCGCAAGAGCACGAAGATGGAAAACAGAACCATCAAGCTGGTCAGATAAGGGGCGACAGTGCGGAAAATGACCGTTCGCATCACTTCTCCTCCCGGCGCGGCGCGTCCGGATCGTTCTCGGCGAGCATGCCGGGCTTCCAGCCGGGGCGCACGCGGATCAGCGACAGGATGGCAAGACCGGTCACCATGACGACGGCGATTTCACCCAGGGTGTCGGTGCCGCGGAAGTCGACGATGATGACGTTGACGACGTTGGCGCCGTGGGCGATCACCTTCGAATAGGCGATGAAGAAGTCGGTGAGGTAGCTGCGGAACGGCACCTCGGTGACCGCCATCAGATAGAGCATGAAGCCCACGCCACAGGCTGTGGCCACAGTCGCGTCGACGATCTTCTGTCCGGTCGGGCGATGATCGGTGGGCGTCAGCCGCAGCCGCGTCATCACCAGCGCGAGAATGACCACCGACAGCGTCTCCACCATGAACTGGGTGAAGGAGAGGTCCGGCGCGCCGAACAGCATGAAGATCAGAGCCACGGCAAAGCCCTGGATTCCGAGCGAGACGATCGCCGTCAGCCGGTCCTTGGCCGCGATGACGGCGCCGAGGCCGACAAAGGCGATCAGGATGACGGCGAGTTCATGGATCTCCGCATCGGCCGGCCAGACCGGCATCGACGGCAGTTCGTCGAAGATGATCATCGGCGCCAGCAAGGTGAGTGCCACCACGGCGAAGGTCGCGGTCATGTAGATATCGAGCTGGCCCGGCTGGACGAGGCGCGTTATCCGGCGCGACAGGCGCACGACGCCGGAGATGAACTGGTCGAAGCCCTTGTCGGGTCCCCAGCCAATCGCAGTCAGCGTGCGGGCGACGGCGCCGCGGCTGGCGTCGAGATTGCGGTAGACGACCACCGCGAAGACGATGGTGACAACAGACAGAAGCAGCGGCATGCCGATATGCGGGATCAGCGAGATGGTCACCTCTTCGGCCTCCCCCTTCACGGCGGACACCATCGGCGAAGAGACATAGCGGTGGAAGACCGGCGAGAACAGGGCAGCCAGCAGGCCACCGGTGGCGAGCGTCGCCGGGCCAAGCCACATAAGCACAGGTGCTTCGTGGGCGTGTTTCGGCGTCTCGACCTCTTTTCCAAGGAACGGCTTGATGGCGATCGCGAAGCCGGCGACGAACATCAGGCCGTTGCCGACGATGGCGACGAGCACGAAGAGGAGCGACCACAGATCGCTGCCCCAAAGCCCGTAATAAATTTCCTCCTTGGACAGGAAGCCGACGAAGGGCGGCAACCCGCCCATCGAGAAGGCTGCGGCCATCGCGGCCACGAAGCTGATCGGCATCAACTTGCGCAGCCCGCCGAGCCTGGTGATGTCGCGGGTGCCGGCCTCGTGGTCGATATTGCCGGCGAGCATGAAGAGCGCGCCTTTGAACATCGAGTGCGCGATCAGATAGAGCACGCCGGCCGCCACAGCGTGTTCGGTTCCGAAACCGGTCATCATCACCATCAGCCCCAGCGAGGAGACGGTGGTATAGGCCAGCATCAGCTTGAGATCGGTCTGTCGGATGGCGAGCAGCGAGCCGATGACCAGCGTGGTGCCGCCGAAGACCGGCAGGATCGTCTCCCAGGCCACCGTCTCGCCGAAGGCCGGGTTGAGCCGCATGACCAGATAGACGCCGGCCTTCACCATGGTGGCCGAGTGCAGATAGGCCGAAACAGGCGTCGGCGCTTCCATGGCGTTCGGCAGCCAGAAATGGAACGGAAACTGAGCCGACTTGGTGAAGGCCCCGCCGAGCAGCAGGGTCAGTGCCATCAGGTAGAAGGGGCTTGCGCGCACCTCCTCGCCCATGTTGACGAGCAGCGAGAGCTGGGTGACGCCGGTGATGTTCCAGGTCACCAGAAGGCCCGCCATCAGCGCCAGTCCGCCGAGCCCGGTGACCACCAGCGCCTGCAGCGCCGCGCGGCGCGAGGCTTCACGGCCGTGGTCGAAACCGATCAGCAGGAACGATGTGATCGAGGTCAGTTCCCAATAGACGAAGAGCATCAGGAAACTGTCGGAGACCACCAGTCCCAGCATCGAGCCCATGAACAGGAAGATGAAGGAATAGAAGCGGCCGAGCTGCGCGTGCCCCTTCAGATATCCGCCAGTATAGAACACGATCAAAGTGCCGATCGCCGAGATCAGCAGCGCGAATGTCAGCGACAGGCCGTCGAGGAACCACGAGAAGCTGACATTGTAGGACGGGATCCAGTTGAAGCCGCCGGTCACCACGCCGCCATCGGCGATAACGGGCAGGAATTCAAGAAGGCGCAGGACCACGAAAAAGGGGAAGAGCGCCAGCACCCAGGCCGCATTGTGCCCGAGACGCCGGACGAGGGCCGGAGCGACCAGGGCCGCGACAAAAGGCAAGGCGAGAGCAATCATCGTCATGCCATCTGGGGCAGCCATCTGTTCTCCATGGGTTCGAGCCGCGCGGGCGGCGGGGTGGCGGATCCCGAAGACATGTAAATTCTGCGTGCCCCCTCCGCAAGTCGAACCGGTCGCGATCCCGGGGAAAATCGACCCTTACGGCACCGTTTCGAGCCCCAAGGCGGCCCGATTTCACGTCTTTCGACCCCGGAAACCCCTGCCCCGCCACACTTCGTTCAACTCGGCGTCATCATCCTTGCCTCGAGCATCGCGCGACACTATGTCCCGGCTAAACAGGACAGGGATCAATCATGAGCGAGACAAAACATCTCAAGGTCGAGAAGACCAAGGAAGAGTGGCGTGAGCAGCTCACACCCGAACAGTATCACGTCACCCGCGAGCACGGCACGGAGCGCGCCTTCACCGGCCCCAACTGGGACAATAAGGAGGAAGGTCTCTATCGCTGCGTCTGTTGCGACAAGCCCTTGTTCAGTTCGCAGACCAAATACGAATCCGGGACCGGATGGCCGAGCTTCTACGCACCCGTCGAGGACGACGCCGTCACGCTTCACCGCGACCGCTCCTTCCTGATGGTCCGGACCGAGGTGCGCTGCGCCGATTGCGACGCCCATCTGGGTCACGTCTTCAAGGACGGCCCGCAGCCCACCGGCTTGCGCTACTGCATGAACGGCCAGGCCATGACCTTCGAGCCGAAGCACGACTGACCGCGTCGTCGATCGCCACTCCTCCGCCGCCCGGCCCCAGCGGGCGGCGTTTTCGTTCCGGCCATCCCGTGCGCGGCGACTTGATCGAGTCGGGACCACCAAGTAAATCGGGGCCTCCCGCAATCCGACCCCGGAGTCGCCCTTTGTCCGCTTTCCAGAACCTGCCCGCCGCCCCCCGGGCCGAAGCCCGTCCCGCGAGCGACACCCGCCACGGCATCACCCGCAACGATCCCTATGCCTGGCTCAGGGCCGACAACTGGCAGGCCGTCTTCAAGGACACGACCATTCTCGATCCGGCCATCCGCGCCCATCTGGAAGCCGAGAACGACTACCAGAAGGCGGCGATGGCCGACACGGATGAGCTGCAGAAGACGCTGTTTGCGGAAATGCGCGGCCGCATCAAGGAAGACGACAGTTCCGTCCCCTCTCCCGATGGCCCGTGGCGATACGGCGTGCGCTACGTCACCGGCGGCGAACAGCCGATCTATTTCCGCCTGCCGCGCGAGGGCGGTGAGGAAAGCGTCCTGCTCGACGGCGACAAGGAAGCCGAGGGCAAGGATTACTTCCGCCTCGCCGGAAACTCGCATTCGCCCGACCACGCAAGTCTCGGCTGGGCGGCGGACGACAAGGGCTCGGAGTTCTTCACGCTGAGGGTGCGCGACACCGCGACCGGCAAGGACCTGTCCGACACGATCGAGAACACCGGCGGCGGGGCTGCCTGGGGTGCGGATAGCCAGGGCTTCTTCTACACCGCGGTCGACGACAACCATCGTCCCACCCACATCTACTATCACCGGCTCGGCACCAGCCAGACCGAAGATGTCGTGGTGCGCGAGGAGACCGATCCCGGTTTCTTCATGAGCGTCGGCGGGAGCCGGCTGGACGACTTCATCTTCATCGAAGTCAACGACCACGAGACCAGCGAATGCTGGATCCTGCCCGCCGATGACCCGAAGGCCGCGCCGCGCCTCGTCGCCGCCCGGCGCACCGGCGTCGAATACTCGCTCGAGGAAGGCGGCGACGTTTTCTTCATCCTGACCAATGCCGACGGTGCCAAGGACTTCAAGATCATGTCCGCCCCGGTCACCTCGCCGGAGCCCGAAAACTGGACCGAAGTCGTCGGCCACGAACCCGGCCGGCTGATCCTGGCGGTCTCGGCCTATGCCGGTCATCTCGTATGGCTCGAACGCAAGGACGGTCTGCCGCGGCTGATCGTACGCGATCGCAAGACCGGCGAGGACCATGCCATCGCGTTTGACGAGGAGGCCTATTCGCTCGGGTTCCAGGGCTCGATGGAATACGACACCGAAACCGTCCGCTTCACCTATTCCTCAATGACCACGCCGGGTCAGCTGTTCGAATACAACATGCGCTCCCGTGACCGTACATTGCTCAAGCAGGACGAGGTTCCCACCGGCCACAATCCGGATGACTATGTCACCCGCCGCATCATGGCTCCGGCCCATGACGGGGAACAGGTGCCTGTCACGCTGCTCTACCGCAAGGACACGCCGCTCGACGGCACGGCACCCTGCCTTCTCTACGGCTACGGCTCCTACGGCATCGCCATCCCCGCGAGCTTCAACACCAACTGCCTGTCGCTCGTCGACCGCGGCTTCGTCTACGCCATCGCCCATATCCGCGGCGGCAAGGACAAGGGATTTGCCTGGTACGAGAACGGCAAGCGCGAGAAGAAGGCCAACACCTTCCGCGATTTCATCGCCGCTTCCCGCGCTCTCGTCGACAAGGGTTTCACCAACCACGAGAAAATCGTCGCCCAAGGCGGTTCGGCCGGCGGCATGCTCATGGGCGCGGTGGTCAACATGGCGCCGTCCTGCTTCGGCGGCATCATCGCGGCCGTTCCCTTCGTCGACGTGCTCAACACCATGCTCGACGACACGCTCCCGCTCACCCCGCCGGAATGGCCCGAGTGGGGCAATCCGGCGGCCTCGGAGCGCGATTACCGCACCATTGCCGCCTACTCGCCCTACGACAACGTCTCGCGACAGGCCTATCCGCCGATCCTGGCGCTCGCCGGGCTGACCGATCCGCGCGTGACCTACTGGGAGCCCGCCAAGTGGGTGGCGCGTGTGAGGGAATTCTCGACAAGCGGCGAACCGGTTCTGCTGCGCACCAACATGTCGGCCGGGCACGGCGGGGCCGCAGGACGCTTTCAGCGTCTCGAGGAAATCGCCTTCGAATACGCCTTCGCGCTCAAGGTTGTCGGCAAGGCTTGACGACCTTGTCCCGGTTCGGGATGACGGAAGGCGCCAGCTCCTCCGCGCTGTCCTGTTTGGAAACAGCGCGGACGGTGCTCTGGTCGTTGTCGGGCAACTCCGACCTGTCTTGAATCAGGATTCTCTACAAAGCCCGCGTTACCGGGATAAATCCGTAACTTCATTAAAAATTTACCGACAATCTTAGGCCGTTTCTTACCTGCTCCCGATAATGTCAGCCCCATTAAGTAATCTCACTTAAGAGGGTCGAACATGAATATTCGACAGTTTGCACACACCTGTCGTGCCTTCATGAAGAAGGAAGACGGAAATTTCGCGATGCTCGCAGCAACGCTGATTCCGCTGACTTTCGCGGCCGGCAGCTTTGCCGTTGACTTCGCAAGCATCATCTCGATGAAGACCCGCCTGCAGAATGCGGCGGATGGCGCAGCGCTTGCCACGTCGAGCCAACTCGCGCAGAAACTGATCGCACAAGCGGATGCAAAGGAGTATGCCGAAAACTTCTTCCGCGGCGCCGTCTCGGAAGATGCGAATGCCTTTTCCGCTTTCTCCGCCACGCCGACCGCCACGATCACCGCGATCCCCAATGGCCCGGCGACCATCTGGAAGGTCGAGGTCAAGTCGGTCGGTACCCAGCAGCTTACCCCGATGGCCGCGATGGTCGGTCAGGACAAGGTTGACGTCACGGTGACGGGCGTTTCCCAGTCCAGCTCGGAAACCACCAACCCGCTGTCGATGTATCTCGTCCTCGACCATTCCGGCTCGATGGCGTGGGATTCGGGCCAGACGACCACCGTCGAATATGAGGACTGGTGCTGGAGCCGGTGGCAGGGCTGGTACAGGTGCAAAAGGAGCTATACGCAGGCCATTCCGAAGATCGATGTCCTGAAGTCGGCCGTAAAAGACCTCGTCGTCGACATCAAGGAATCCGACCCTGAGGACAAATATTCTCGGATGGGCGCCGTAAGCTACAACTCGGCGACCTATGAAACCGACAAGCTAGCTGCCGACTGGAGCAAGGATCGGGTCACCACGTTCACCAACGCTCTCGTGGCCACCGGCGGCACCAATTCCTGGAACGCGATGAAGTGGGCCTACGAAAAGGTCACGGCCTCGACCGAAGTGAACGCTCACTTCTCCAAGAACGGATCGAACAAACCATCCAAGTTCATCGTCTTCATGACCGACGGTGAGAACGACACGGGTTCGAGTTCCGGCAATGACTATGCGGACAAGCAGACAGAGTATTACTGCACGCAGGCGAAAGACAAGGATGTGACGATTTTCACCGTCGCCTTTCAGGCGCCTGATCGCGGAAAGAAGCTACTGCAGGCCTGCGCGTCCAGCCTCACTTACTACTACGACGCCAACAGCGCTGACGAATTGATCGCGGCCTTCAAGGAAATCGGAGAGCAGGCGACGAAACTGTCGAACCGGCTGACCATGTAGGTTTCCGGTCGGAGCGAGAAAGCAGAATACGCCGGGCGTCTCGCGCCCGGCGTCTTTCGTTCAAGTCAACAATTGACGACGCCGGGCAACTGCAGGGCCGCGCCCTCATTGCCGCCCGGCACATGACCCGGCCGGAGAGTTCTGTGGAAACGGTGTCAGACTCGCGCATTCAACGGCTTGACACTCGCCACATCTACCTCAAGCTGCGCGCAAGTTATTGACTTTACATACTTTCTTGAAAACCCGAACTTTCGTTTTAATACGATTCTAACGTGCTGGCCTTATGGGTAAGGCATTGACGGGACCCGCCCCGTTATACAATCCCGCGAAAGGCAACAGCAGTGAAATACCTAAAATTCTTCAATTCCATACGCGCGTTTCCCGGCGCGGAGGGTGGGAACTTTGCGATTGTCGCCGCGTTGCTCGTTCCCTTGGCCATCGCCGCCGGTAGCTTCTCTGTCGACATTGTCAGCGTTCTGTCGATGAAGATCCGGCTGCAAAATGCGGCCGACGGCGCGGCGCTGGCTACATCCAGCCAGCTTGCGCAGGAAAAAATCTCCGAGGCGGATGCCGAGGCCTACGCGAAGAACTTCTTCCAGGGACTGGTGGCGGAGGATTCGAGCTACTTCGCGAATTTCTCGGCCGATGCGACGCCTACCATCACACAGCTGTCGGGTTCCCAAGTCCATGTCTGGCAGGTCAAGGTCGAAGCGATCGGCAGCCACGAGTTGACGCCCATGGGGCGGTTTCTCGGTCAGACCAAGGTCGACGTCGATGTCGTCGGGATATCCCGATCGAGTTCCGAGGCCGCCGCTCCGTTCTCGATGGCACTGGTTCTCGACAAGTCCGGCTCCATGAACGAAAGCGCGAACGGAAACGGAAAGATACCGGGTTATTGCAAGCACCCCTCATTCAAGTCGCATCCCAAATGTCAGGACCCGACCAAGATTGAAGCCCTCAAGGACGCCGTCGCGAGCCTGGTCGGAAAACTCGAAGTCCTAGATCCGAAGGAACTCTATGTCCGTCTGGGCGCAGTCGCCTACAACGACAAGGTTGCCGAAGAAGACAAGAAAAAGGTCTCTTGGCACAAGAATACCGTCACGGAATTCACCAACAGCCTGGTCGCCGACGGACATACCGACTCCTCCGACGCGGCTCAGTGGGCCTTTGAAGAACTCGACAGCCCGACCGAGATCAACGAACACAAGTCACGCAACAAGCACGACAGTCCACAGAAATTCATGCTCCTGATGACGGACGGTGACAACAATCGTGCCAGAGCCGATGCGGAGACAAGAGCGACCTGCGATGCCGCCAAGAAGAAGGGCATCGAGATTTTCTCGGTCGCCTTCCAGGCACCCAATCGAGGAAAGAAACTGCTGAAATATTGCGCGTCGGGCGACAGCTACTACTTCGACGCCCAGAATGCCTCGGATCTAATCAATGCCTTCGAGACAATCGGCGAAAATTCGGCAGCGCTTGCTGTCCAACTGACCCAGTAACTCGCGAGCGAGCGCCGGGCGTCTTGCGCCCGGCGCTTTCCATTTTGCGACCGTGTGTTCGGCGATCAGTAGCCGTTCGGCCTTGAGGGAACGGCCTTGAGATAGGCGGCGATCGCCTCGCGGTCGGAGGCTTCCAGCTCCGCCATGTTCTTCTGAACGTCGACCATGGATCCGCCGACGCTGTCGAAATCCGGCGTGAAGCCGCTTTCGAGATAGTAGGCGATGTCGGACGCGCTCCAGCCCGACACGTCCGGACCGCCCGGCGTGATGTTGGGCACCACGCCCTTGCCTTCCGGATTGGGCGCTCCCGCCAGCCATTCGTTCGATCGGAAGCCGCCGAGGAAATTGCGCGGCGTGTGGCACTCGCCGCAGTGGCCCGGACCTTCGACCAGATACTGGCCGCGCTTGAGCTGGTCATCGCCATCGGCGAGTTCCACCCGGGGAGCGTCGTTGAAGAACAGAAACTTCCATCCACCCACCAGGCGGCGGATCGAGAAAGGAAACTTCAGTTCGTGGGCGGCGTTGGCCTGATCGCTGGGCGGCAGCGTACCGAGATAGGCAAAGAGGTCCGCAACGTCCTGATCGGTCATCCGGACATAAGAACCGTAGGGAAAGGACGGATAGAAATGCCCGCCCGACGGGCTGACGCCGGCGAGCATGGCATTGGAGAAATCGGCGAGCGACCATCTGCCGATGCCGGCATCCGGGTCCGGCGAGATGTTGGGCACCACGAAAGTGCCGAAGTCGCTGGTCAGCCGATGACCGCCCGACAGGACCTTGCGGTCCTCGCCTTCAGCGCCGTCAGCGGCGTGGCAGGAAGCGCAACCGCCCGCCCAGAATATCGTTTCGCCGCGGCCGGGGTCGGCATCTACTGCTTCGATCGCGACAAGACGTTCCTGGTCAAGCGGACGCGGCGCGGTCACGAACCAGAAAACGCCAGCTCCGACGACGGCCGCCACCAGCAATCCGCCAATGATAAAACGACCCGCCCCTTTCGAGGCGGGCTGCTCATGCTTACCGGACGGGGATGTCATCCCTCTTTCTTCAGCCTGTAGGTTTCGTGGCAGGCGCCGCAATTCTTGGTCAGCGGACCGAACACGGTCTTCAGTCCATCGAGGTCTGCGGGCGGATTGGCGATGGCCGCGTCGGCGTCCGTCTTCAGCGCCATCGACTTCTTCTTGAAGTCATCCATGTTGGTCCAGATCGCCGGCGCGGCTTCCGTGTCCATGCCGGTTTCAGAACCTTCCGGGAACTGCGCCGGGAATCCGGCCATCGTCTCGGAAATCGTCGTCAGGGCCTCGATGACTTTGGCCTGGTCGAAATCCGCCTCGCCCTTGACCATCTTCGCCATGGCGCCGGTCGCGCCGCCCACCTTCTTCATCATCTCCTGGCGCATTTCCTGCGGTTCGGCGGCATAGGCTGCCGCGACGGCCGCGAGACCGAAGGCGGCAGTGGTGATCAGGGTTCTGACTTTCATGTATGTCTCCGTGGATGAACTGGTCGGGTTGGGCTTGGATGGACCGCCCCATGATCGCGGCATGAACGCGAAGCGGGAAGTCACATCCGCGTGAACAGGCCGACACGCTTGTAAAAATCGGTCACTGTCAGCCCTGAAACAAAAAGTCCTCCGGGGTCAGAAACCCCGAAGGACGGTGTATCATTCCGGCACAGCACCGTCCCGGATCGGCACAGCCTGCGATCAGACTGCGGCCTCGTACATTTCCAGGACATGATCCCAGTTGATGAGATTGTCGACGAAGGCCTCGAGGTACTTCGGGCGCGCGTTGCGGTAGTCGATGTAGTAGGAGTGCTCCCACACGTCGACGCCGAGAATCGGGCTTGCGCCGTGCATCAGCGGGTTCTCGCCGTTCGGGGTCTTCATGATCTGGACCTTGCCGTCCTTGACGGCCAGCCATGCCCAACCGGAACCGAACTGGCCGACGCCGGCGGCGACGAAATCCGCCTTGAACTTGTCGAAACCGCCCAGATCGCTGTCGATCGCCTTCTGCAGGGCGCCCGGCAGCTTGTTGCCGCCGCCGCCCTTCTTCATCCACTGCCAGAAATGAACGTGGTTGTAATGCTGGCCGACATTGTTGATCAGGCCCGCATTTCCGTCCTTGTAGGCGGCCTTGCAGATCTCCTCGATCGACTTGCCTTCATAGGGAGAGCCGGAAATCAGCTCGTTGCCCTTGGTGACATAGGCCTGGTGGTGCTTGTCGTGGTGAAACTCGAGGGTTTCCTTCGACATGTAGGGGGCGAGTGCCTCGTAGTCGTATGGCAGGGAAGGCAGTTCGAGAGCCATGGTTTTTTCTCCCTTTTCAGGTTTTCGGCGCCGTTTGCGCCTTTTGGAAAAATCGTGCGGTGCGCACCTTGAACTTCAATGCGGCGGGCGGCGGAAGGCCCGCTTCGGGAAATAGCTTTTTCAACGTCTTGAGCCCAACATAGTGTCGCACCCCTGCTCTGGCAACGCGAGGAGGGGCGCTTTTGTTCCGATCAGGGGAGCATGCGGTTGACGCTGCACATTACCGCGCGCCGGTGCCGCCTGTTCATGCTTACCGGAAGGTGAACCACAGACCACGGATTCGACCGGAGTTACGCAAAAATTCATAACGTTTTGACGCTATCTTTCAGGAAACGATCACGGAGAAAGCGCATGCGTGCCCTGCTCAAGAAGTTCAAACGCGACAATCGAGGAAATTTCGCGATCACGGCAGCCATCGCGATCTTGCCGCTGTTTGCGGCGGCCGGCCTCGGTCTCGATCTCACCAACGCCTACTCGGCGCGAACGAAGCTCGACGACGCGGCCGATTCCGCAGTCCTTGCAGCCTTGCAGAGCGCGAAGACCGAACTCAAGATCACCGGCGAAACCAAGACGTATCCGGCGTCGGAGCTGTTCGGAAACGCGATGATGGTCGCCAATATCGAGCAGGAGTACGGCATCAAGCTCAATTCCTTCAGCGTCAAGGTCACCAATACAGGCGGCGCGCTGGAAGCTCATGCCGTTTACGATGCGGACGTCGAGACGACCATCATGCACGTGTTCAACCGCAATCAGGTCAAGATCGCGAACGAAGTTCTCGCCAGCTCGCGCATCGACCAGAAGATGAGCATCTACATGCTCCTCGACAACACGCCGTCGATGGGTGTCGCGGCAACGCAAGCAGATATCACGAAGATGATCGGCGCTACGGACGACAACTGCGCATTTGCTTGTCACTCGGACAATGACGGCGACAACTACTACAATCTCGCCAAGGCGATCGGGGTGAACATGCGCATCGACATCGTGCGCAATGCGACCGAGAAACTGATGGACGAGATCAAGCACAAGCAGTTCTATCCGGGACAGTTCAAGGTCGGCGTCTATTCCTTCGGTCAGAAGGCGGAGAAACTCGAATTGACGGAAGTCGCGGCGCCTTCGAGCGATTTCGACACCCAGAAGACGCTGACCGCCGGACTTGATCTGATGACGATCCCTTACCAGGGGTACGACGACGACCAGCAGACCGATTTCGACAACACGCTGAAAGCGTTGCGCAACAAGATCAAGACGGACGAAGCCAAGGGCGACGATTCCGAAAAGATCGTCTTCGTGGTTACCGACGGCGTGGGCGACGCCAACAAGCCCTATACCTGCACCAAGAACAAGGTGAACGGAACCCGCTGCATCGAGCCGCTCGACATCAAGGCGTGCGAGTTAATCAAGAAGAAGGGCTACAAGTTGGCGGTGCTCTACACGACCTACCTGCCGCTGCCGACGAACTCCTTCTATCGCAACTGGGTGGCGCCGTTCCAGGCCGACATCCCCGCGACGCTGGCCAAATGCGCCACGCCCGGCCTGTTTTCCGAAGTCGGCTTCGGGGACTCGATCCCTGACGCGATGAAAGAGCTTCTCAACTCGGCGACCACCATGCCCCGGCTGGTTTACTGATCACGACGACCACCATACGCCAATCACGCCGGCCCCCGTGGCCGGCGTTTTTTTGTTTGCGTTCAGGCCATAGCATCGAAAGCCGCCCGGGCTTCCTGAAGGATCACCGCGGCTTGGCCTTCGTCCTTCGTCATCCGGGCAAGTGTGACCGCCCCCACCAGTAGCGCCAGCCGCGCATAGCCGCCTTGGTCGGCCTTCCCAGCCAGAAGCGAAGCGACTTGACGGACAACGCCTTCGCCCTGGCGACGGATCGCGGCCGACGAGCGTCCGATCTCCGTTCCGAGAGCCGCTATCGGACACCCTTTTCCGGGGTTTCCCACATGATCGAGCGAGAGATAGGTGGAAACATACTCCGCCAGGGCTGCTTCTGCCCTTTCAACGTCCGCACCTTCCAAATCTGCGACAACTTTTTCGGCGGCGCGGCTGAATGCGGCGGCCGTCAACTCGTCCTTGTCGGCGAAATGCCGATAGAAGCCGCCATGGGTCATGCCTGCCGCTTCCATCACCTGGGCGACGCTCGTTTCGCCAACCCCCCTCTCCCGGAACAGCGACGCGGCCGCATCGAGAATGCGGTCGTGTGATTTCCTTTTTTCGGCGTCGGAAACGCGTGCCATGTGCGCCTCATACAGGGGGTTGACAATTTAGATTACATATATCATCAATAATTACAGATTACAATCAACATCTAAAAGGCGCTCCTCTCATGACACGTGTCAAATGTCTCGTGACGTCAGCTGCGGGCCGGATCGGTCGCGATACGGTCAGGCGTCTGCGCCGCAACGGGCACGAGGTTCGGGCCTTCGTGCATCGCAAGGATGAGCGGGCGGATGAACTCGAAAAGCTGGGCGCCGAGATCTTCGTCGGCAATCTCTTCGACTATCGGGATGTCGAAGCCGCCATGAGAGGGGTGCAGCGGGCCTTTCACATTCCGCCCTTCGCTCCGCACCTCCTCCACAACACGATGCTCATGTGTCTGGCGGCGCAGGCGGCGAGGATCGAAGCGCTCGTCCTGTTGTCGGCATGGAACCCGAGCCCCGTCCATCCCTCTATGCTGACCCGCGAGCACTGGATCGCCAACAATGTCGCGCGATGGATGCCGGACGTGGACGTGATCCACCTCAATCCAGGTATTTTCGCCTTTACCTACCTGCTCACCCTTCCGGTCACCAGGAAACTCGGGGTCCTGCCGCTTCCGTTCGGAGAAAGCCCCAACGCGCCGGTTTCGGAACGCGACATCGCGCGGTGCGCGACTGCCCTGCTGGAAAATCCGGTGCCCCATGCCGGCACGTCCTGGCGCCCGACCGGGCCTGCGCTTCTGACCGGAACCGACGCGGCCGACATTCTGAGCGACGTTCTCCAGCGGCGCGTGAATTACAGGCCGATCTCGTTCCGAATGTTCTCAAAAGCGGCGCGCGCCATGGGATTCGCCGATTTCGACAGCTACAATCTGCGTCACTATGCCGGGGAGATCGCGCGCGGAGCCTTCGCGATCGGCGCTCCCACCGATCATGTGCTCCGCCTCACGGGGAAACCGCCCGAGACTTTCGCCGATACGGCGCGCCATTACGCGAAAGACGTGCGCCGCCTTGCGCCCAATGTCGAAGACGCCTCGGTGCTGGGCGCCGTGCTCTTCATGCTGAAGATGCTTCTCACACCTGCCCCCGGCTTCAGACGTGAAATCGCATCGGAGGGCGGTGCCACCATCGTTCGACCGCTCGCCGCCCACGACAACGCCGATTGGAAAGAAACGGCAGGCCACGGGCGCCTGCTTCTTCTCGACGGCCCCGATCTCCCTCCCGTCGTCTCGCCGGCCAAGCTGGCCTGACGCCTTTCGAACTTTCCGGAGAGTTTCATGACGCCAAAATCGCTGCTTGTTCAACGCAATCGCGTCTTTGCCGAGGATTTCGATGCCGGTGACATGCCGGCATTGCCGAAATTGCGCATGGTCATTCTCGCCTGCATCGATGCCCGGGTCGATCCCGCGCACGTGGTCGGGTTGGAGCTTGGCGAGGCGGTCGTCTTCCGCAACAACGGTGGACGGGTGACCGCCGCCTTCATCGAGGAAATCGCAGCGCTTTGCCTCCTCGTCGAGAGACTGACGGGAGCGGAAAGCGCGCATTTTCACATCATGCTCATGCAGCACACGAAATGCGGTGCGATGGCATTCGCGGACTCCCGGTTTCAGGAACTCGCGAGAGCGCGCATGAGCATCGACGTGTCACCGAGCGCGATCACCGACAATCATGATAATCTCGCGACCGACATGGAGCGGCTGCGCGATGCAAAGATACTGCCTGATACGTTGACGGTGTCGGCGGCTCTCTATTCGGTCGAAACCGGCCTTATCGAGGAAACAGCGGCGGAGCGTTCTCTTGCGGAACTACGACGAGAGGCCGCGCGGGCAGCCCGGTGAAACAGTGGTTTCGATACCGGCTTCTATTACCAACCAGGCAAGTGATGCGCTCCGGGGCTTGCAGCACGCATAGCAACACCTAACTGAACGGGCTCACAGTCCATTTAGACAACCGGAGCTTTTGCATGACCCTCGACGATTTTCCCATCACCAAACGCTGGCCCGCCGCCGACCCCTCGGTCCTGCAGCTCTATTCCTTTCCCACACCCAACGGCATCAAGGTTTCGGCAATGCTCGAGGAAACGGGACTCGCCTACGAGGCGCATCGCGTCTCGATCATGGACGACGACCAGATGACGCCGGAGTTCCTGTCGCTCAATCCCAACAACAAGATCCCGGCGATCATCGATCCCGACGGTCCTGGCGGAAAGCCGCTCGGCCTGTTCGAGACCGGCGCCATCCTGATTTATCTGGCGGACAAGACCGGCCAATTCCTCTCCGAGGATCCGGCCGAACGCTACCACGCCATCCAGTGGCTGATGTGGCAGATGGGTGGCGCCGGTCCGATGTTCGGGCAGTTCGGCTACTTCTTCAAGATGGGCGGCAAGGAGATCGAGGACAAACGACCGCTCGAGCGGTTCACCAAGGAAAGCAAACGGCTCCTCAAGGTCCTCGACGGCCATCTTGAAGGGCGCGACGTGATGGTGGGCGACGCCTATTCGATCGCAGATATTGCGATCTGGCCCTGGATCGACGTACTCGGCGGCTTCTACGGCGCGGCCGACCATCTCGAACTCGACAGCTACAAGAATGTCGGCCGCTGGCTTCAGGCCTGCAAGGCGCGCCCGGCGAGCAAGAAGGCGGTCAATATCCCGCCGCGGAAGTAGCCGTCAGGCCAGGGCGCTTACGAATGCGCCCAGTCCATGTAGGCCTCGCGCGCCAGCCGCGCGACGGGGCCTGCCTGGAATTCCCGGTCCTCGAACTTCGTGACCGGCACCACCTTGGAGTGGTTGCCGGTCGAGAAGATCTCGTCGGCCTCGAGGAAATCCTTCACCGAGAGCGACTTCTCGACCACCTCGCGCCCGGCCTCGCGCATCAGCTTGATGGCGCGGGTGCGGGTGATGCCCGACAGGAAGGTGCCATTGGGGATCGGGGTGAAGACCACACCGTCCCTGACCATGAAGATGTTTGACGCCGCGGTCTCGGCGACGTTGCCGTTCATGTCGAGCATCAAGGCGTTGTCATAACCGCGCGACTGGGCTTCCCGCATCGCCCGGCCGCTGTTGGGATAAAGGCAGGCGGCCTTGGCGTCGGTCGGCGCCACCTCGATACTCGGCCGGCGGAACGGCGAGACCGTCAGCGAAAATCCCGTCGGCGGCAGCATCGGCGCCTCGTAGAGGCATAGGCAGAAGCGGGTTGAATCCGGATCCGCCGGTACGCCCATGTAGCCGCCTTGCTCGGCCCAGTACATCGGCTTGATGTAGATGGCGGTATCGCCGTCGAATTTCTTAATCCCCTCGCCGGCAAGCGTCTCGATCTCCTCGGCGCTGACGGTCGCTTCGAGACCGAGCGCCACGGCGGAACGGTTGATCCGCTGGCAGTGCAGATCGAGATCGGGCGAGACCCCGTCAAACCAGCGCGCGCCGTCGAAGACCACCGAAGCGAGCCACATTGCGTGCGTTCGCGGACCAAGGAGCGGCGGATTGCCCTCGACCCATTCGCCGTCGATGAAAGTCCAGGTCTGGGTGGGGGGTGTGGCGTGGCCGGCCATGGCAGTCTCCTCGAAGGCAAGTACAGGTCGCGCAGCCAACCCCTCGAACAGACCCGCGTCAAGCCGAAATGAACACCACCGGCTCCTGTTTGGTCCTCCACGCAGCATCGTTTCGCGCCGCGACGCAACCGCGCATGAATCAGTCGGTCGTGCTTGGACGCTGGCCTGAGCGGAGGGTTGGCATGCGCCTCTCCACAGCCTGCTGAGGAATATCTCCACGCAGCCTTGACCGGATTCGATTCCGATGGCAAATGTTACTTTATAACATATCAATGGAGATCCGTATGAAACCCATCCCCCGTCCGAAGCTCCCGGTCACCGTCCTCTCCGGCTTTCTCGGAGCCGGCAAGACGACCCTGCTCAATCATTTGCTCAACAATCGTCAGGGTCTGCGAGTGGCGGTGATCGTCAACGACATGGGCGAGATCAACATCGATGCCGATCTGGTACGCGACAGCGGCGCCGACCTCTCCCAGACGGAGGAGAAGCTTGTCGAGATGACCAATGGCTGCATCTGCTGCACACTGCGCGACGACCTTCTCTCCGAGGTCCGCCGCCTCTGCCTCGAGAACCGCTTCGACTATCTGCTGATTGAGGGCACCGGCATCGCCGAACCATTGCCCATCGCCGCAACATTCTCCTTCCGTGACGAGAATGGGGAAAGCTTGTCCGATCTGGCACGGCTCGACACCATGGTCACCGTCGTGGACGCAGCGAACCTGATGCGCGAATACGGCTCGAACGACTTCCTGCGCATGCGCGGGCAGTCCGCCGGAGAGGGAGACGAGCGCACGCTCATTGATCTCCATGTCGAGCAGATCGAGTTTGCCGACGTCGTGGTGGTCAACAAGGTGTCCGCTGTTTCTCCGGAGATGCGTGAGCAGGTGCGGAGCGTCGTCCGGGCGCTGAATGCCGATGCGCGCATCATCGAGACGGATTTCGGCGTTGTCGAGCCGTCCGACATTCTCGACACCAGGCTGTTCGACGAGCGTCGCGCCGAGATGCACCCGCTCTGGGCCAAGGAGCTCTACGGTTTCGCCGATCACGTGCCGGAGACCGAGGAGTACGGCATATCGAGCTTCGTCTATCGCGCGCGGCGGCCGTTCGATCCACCACGGTTCGACCGTTTCACCAAGGCGACGTGGGCGGGCCTCATCCGCGCCAAGGGTCATTTCTGGCTCGCCACCCGTCCCGACTGGGTCGGCGACTTCTCGCTCGCCGGCGCGCAGGCCCGGACCTCGGCCATGGGCCGGTGGTGGAGCGCGGTGCCGAAGAGCCGCTGGCCCGACAACCGCGAATGGCGGGCCGTCATCGACGACGTCTGGGACCCTATCTGGGGTGACCGACGCCAGGAAATCGTCTTCATCGGCCGCGGCATGGACCGGCGCGCGATCACCGAAGCGCTCGACGATTGCCTGGTGGAAGAGGTGACCCGCTTCGACCCATCCGCCTTCCGCAGCCTTGCCGATCCCTTCCCAGCCTGGGGACCGGCAGCAGCAGGATAGATCCCGGTTGCGCCTGCAACGCCCCGGGTCCGGCCGGCGGCGCCTCACGCCCCTGAGGTGCTTCCGGCCGGGCACTATCGCCGGTCTTGACGCGGCGCGCGCTCCGTGAGCATCGTCCCCGGCGTTTTCAATACCAATGGGCGCGAGGAGCCCGGGAGCCTCTCATGTCGCATGCCGCGTTTGTTTTCGATGCCTACGGCACTCTCTTCGACGTTCACGCGGCGGTACGCAAACATGCCGACCGGGTGGGGCCGGACGGCCAGCTCCTGTCGGAAATCTGGCGCGCCAAGCAGCTCGAATATTCCTGGACGCGCACCCTTATGGGCGCCTATCGCGATTTCTGGGTCCTCACCGAGGAAGCGCTCGACTATGCCTTCGAGCGGGTTCCATCGGCCGATCGCTCGCTGCGAGCCGACCTCCTCGACGCCTATTTCAGGCTCGACTGCTATCCCGAGGTCCCCGCCGTCCTCAAGTCGCTGAAGGAGACGGGATCGAAGGTCGCGATCCTGTCGAACGGCTCTCCGGCCATGCTCGCCTCGGCAGTGAAGAACGCAGCACTCGACACCGTCATCGACGACGTCTTCTCGGTCGATCCGCTCGAGCGGTTCAAGACCGCGCCGGACGTCTACGACATGGTGACAACCGCCTACCGGCTCTATCCGGAGGCCGTCTCGTTTCAGTCGTCGAATCGCTGGGATATCGCCGGCGCGACGAAATTCGGGTTCCGCACCGTGTGGATCAACCGCGCGCAGATGCCGGACGAATATTCCGATCTGCGTCCTGCGCTGATCCTGCCGGACCTCAACGCCCTCGTCTGACAGCGTTTTCTCAAATATCGCCACTGCACACCGGACGAGCAGATCACCTCATCTGCCTCCAAAATTTGCATGCAGCGCAGCATTCTGTATACTGCGACTGCTAAATAACTTTCAGAAAGTGATGGAACTTTCCCGCGGCTCCGAGGTTGATCGGTGTAGCGCAGCGGGAGCAGGACACAATGGAACACACCACAAGCTTTTATGAATTCGTCGGCTTTCAGCCTCCCCAGGCCTCGGACACTGGCGGACTCGAAGAGCTCACCATCGATCCTTCGAACTATGCCCTCTTCTCCGATTTCGACGGGACGATCGTGGAGATCGCCTCCCGGCCGGACGCCATCGAATATACGGGTGACGACGCCGATCTCTTCGCAACGGCGATGAAGACTTTCGGCGGCGCCGTCGCCATCGTTTCAGGTCGCAACCTCGATGACGTCGCCCACTATGTCGGCGATTTCAAAGGCGTCATATCCGGTGGCCACGGCACCGAATTGCGCATTGAGGGCAAGATAGACCGGCACGAACTCCCCGACCCCGAACGGCTGGAGCATATCAAGGCCGCCGTCGCGGAGTTTGTCGTGATCGATCCGCGGGTGATCCTGGAAGAAAAGACTTACGGCGTGGTCATGCATTTCCGCCAGAACCCCGAAATGGAGTTCAAGGCTCGCAAATTCGCCGAATGCCTGCTCGAGGGCAGTGAGGATTTCGAGATTCAGCCGGCCAAGATGGCGCTCGAGATCAAGCCCAAAAACATTTCGAAGGCCGGCGCGATCGAGAAGATCATGCTGGCGCCCCAGTTCTTCGGACGCACGCCGATCTATGTCGGCGACGACGCAACCGACGAAACCGCTTTCGCCTACGTCAACGAGCAGGACGGAATTTCAATCAAGATCGGAGACGGGCCCACTGCGGCCCGCTACCGAACCGACAGTCCGGCGAGCTTCAAGAAATGGCTCTCCGGGCAAATGAAAAAACGGAGAGACTAAAGTGCCCAGACTGGTGATCGTTTCCAACCGCGCCCCTTCGCTCGACGGAGCGGGTGATTCGGGGGGACTGGTCGTCGCCCTGAAGGACGCGCTGAAGTCTCGCGGCGGCCTCTGGATCGGCGGGGCTCCCGCCGCATCCGAAGACCCCTCGCCCACCATCCTCATGCATGAACGGCCGGATTTCGACATTGGCCTTTTCGAGCTCGAGCCGCAGCTGCAGCGCGACTACTATCTCGGCTATTCCAACTCCGTGCTCTGGCCGGCCTTTCACGGCCGCGTCGACCTTCTCGATATCCAGGTCCATTATGCCGAGGCCTACAAGGAAGTCTCCCGCCGCCTGGCCGCGATGATCGCCAAGGTGATCACCGAAGACGACATCCTCTGGATCCACGACTACCAGCTCATCCCGCTCGCCTTCGAGCTCAAGAAGCTCGGCGTGACCAACCGGATGGGCTTCTTCCTGCATATCCCGCTGCCCGATTTCCAGACCTTCAAGGCCATTCCCGACTGGAAGGAACTGGCGGAATGGTTCGCCGCCTACGACATGGTCGGCTTCCAGACCCGGCGCGACCTGGCGCACATGATCGACATCTTCCGCCAGACGATGCGCGGCGAACTGCGTTTCAACGGAAATATCGACGTCCAGGGCCGGGAGATTTCGCTCGGCTGTTTCCCGATCTCGATCGACGTGAAGGGATTTGCCGAGATGGCGGCCGAGAAGTCGCAGACCATCGAACCGGCCCGCCTGCCCCGTCTCATCGGCGTCGACCGCCTCGACTATTCCAAGGGCCTGCCGCAGCGACTGGCTGGCTACGAACAGTTTCTCGAGGACTATCCTGACTATTGCGGCAAGGTTTCTCTCCTGCAGATCGCGCCGCCCACTCGCGACAATGTCGAGGCCTACCAGGACATCCGCGAGGAAATGGAACTGACCTCGGGTCGCATCAATGGTCGTTTCGGCACCGTCGACTGGGTGCCGGTGCAATACATGCACCGCGCATTGCCTCGCGACGAGCTCGCAGTCCTCTACCGCTATTCCTACATCTGCCTGGTCACCCCCCTCTTCGACGGCATGAACCTTGTGGCCAAGGAATTCGTCGCCGCGCAGGATCCCGAGGATCCGGGCGTGCTGCTCCTCTCGCAGTTCGCCGGTGCGGCGGAGGAGATGAAGGAAGCCATCATCATCAATCCGCACGATCCACACGGACTGTCGAAAGCCATCAAGCAGGCGCTCGACATGCCGCTCGCCGAACGCCAGGAGCGGCACAACGCCCTGTTCAAGCGACTTTCGGAGAACGACGTTTCGAAATGGAGCGCGGAATTTTTGCGCCGGCTCGAAAAGCCTGCCGGTGTTCTAGCCGCCGGACGGCCCGCCATGCGCACGCGCGACATTCCGTTTCACGCCGGCCAGTAGGCAAGAGCCTCAATCCGCCGCGCAATTCTCCGGCGCCTCTCGGCGCCGGATGTCCCTTGCCCCTGCCGCACATTCCAGATGGAACTAAAGCGCCGCCCGGCGGTTTTTGCGAGGGGGCAATCATCACGCTTTCGTCATGAACGAGCAGCATGGGTGTGACCAGCCCGCCACAAGCCGGCCGTGGGAAAACCACAATCGCGCGCCAGTGCGAAAGACACGGCCATGACGGAAGATGAAATGACAGATACCAAGCGTAACCAAGCGTCCCCCACCGGCCTTTCGCGCCGCAATCTCCTGCGGATGGGGGCAGGCACCGCCGCTGCGAGCCTTTTGGCCGCCTGCGCGGGCCCGCAGACCACCGCCAATTTCCGCGAGCAGACATCGCCGACCTATCGTTCTCCGGATCAGCCGCAGCGCGGTCTGACGCGCCGCGACCCGTTCTATGAGGAAATCTACGGTCCCAAGCCCGACGAGGAATTTCCGCTTCCTGCCATTCCCTATTGGGAGATCGAGCCGCAATATCTGCGCCAGGAAGTGGCCGACCCGACCGGCGAGCGCCCCGGCACCATCGTCGTCAACACCCAGGAGCGCTTCCTCTATCTCGTCCGCGAAGGCGGCCGGGCGATGCGCTACGGCGTCGGTATCGGCCGCGACGGCTTCTCCTGGTCGGGCCGTGCCATCGTGCAGTGGAAGCAGCGCTGGCCGACCTGGACCCCGCCCGCCGAGATGATCGCCCGCCAGCCCGAACTGGAACAGTATTCGGCCGAGAACGGCGGCATGCAGCCGGGTCTGATGAACCCGCTTGGCGCGCGTGCGCTCTACATTTTCCAGGGCGGCGAAGACACGCTTTATCGGCTCCACGGCAGCCCCGAATACAAGTCCATCGGCAAGGCCGTCTCATCCGGCTGTGTGCGTCTGATCAACCAGGACATCTGTGACCTTTACGACCGCGTCCCGGCGAAGACGCCGATCGTGGTCATCTGACCCTCGTTTACAATGACATGCCATGAAGGCCCGGGATCGTTGCCGGGCCTTCGTCTTTTTGCAGCTTGAGAGTGTTCCCGCTTTGGTGGTAGGTGGCTTGAGGGGTTGGCGCTTGGACGGGGGGTCTGCATGGCGCGGGAATGGCATGCATTCTTGTCTGCAGCCGCGGTCGCCGTCGGGTCGGTCGTCCTTTCCGGCTGCGTGCCGAGCGACCATGGCTGGTCGGCGGCCTATCTCGCCGACCAGAACCCGAAAATACCCGTCGTCATGCCCGCCGACGCCCCCTCGATCTCGCAGGAATTCCGCTACAACGAGAACATCGCCGGCCATGAGGGGATCGACGTCGTCGCTCCGATCGGCACGCCGGTGATCGCGGCGGCCGATGGCGTGGTGCGGAACTCGCTCTTCGAGCCGATGTACGGCAACCGGCTGGTGATCGACCACGGCCCCGATGCGGCCGGCCGGCGGATCGTCACCATCTACAAGCATCTCAAATCCCGCATCGCCAAGCCCGGCGCACAGGTGCGGCGCGGCGAAGAGATTGCGCTCCTGGGCAACACCGGTGCCTTGGCCGGCGGCATCCCGCATCTTCATTTCGAGGTTCACAGGGAAGCGAACGCCGGCAGCGGAACACTTACCCCCAACGATCCGCACCTGTTCTGGGCTAACGGCGTCGGCCGTGTCACCTGCTTCCAGCCGGAGGCGACCGATCAGCCGCCGTCGAGCGCGCTGACCTATCCGGTCGCCTGCCGCTAGCTAAAGTCCCTTTTTCAGCGAACCGAGAATGCCGCGCACAAGAGCCCGGCCGATCTGGCTGGCGGCCGTGCGCGCTACCTGCTTGATGACGACCTCGGTCACCGTCTGGCGCTGGTAACCGGACCGCGAACGGGTGCGGGTCGAGGTCTTGCGCCGGCCGCGATCGTCACGGTCATCGTCATCATCGTCGCCGCCGAAACCTGGCAGCGTCCAGCGACGGTTCTCCGGGATGTCCTTGTCGCTTTCCTCTTCCTTGCGACGGCGCTCTTCCTCTTCCTTGGCCGCCTGCTCGGCGCGCTTGGCGAGGATCTCGTAGGCGCTCTCGCGATCGATATCCTGGTCGTACTGACTGGCCACGGGACTGACCGCCATGACCTTCTGCCGCTCGGCCTCGGTGATGGGGCCAAGGCGCGAGGCCGGGGGACGGACCAGTGTGCGTTCCACCATAGAGGGCACGCCCTTGGATTCGAGCGTCGAGACCAGCGCTTCGCCCACCCCGAGCTGGGTGATCGCCTCGTAGCAATCGAATTCGGGGTTGGGCCGAAATGTTTCTGCCGCCACCTTGACCGCCTTCTGCTCGCGCGGCGTATAGGCGCGAAGGGCATGCTGGATGCGGTTTCCGAGCTGGGAGAGCACGGTTTCGGGCACATCGAGCGGGTTCTGCGTGACGAAGAATACGCCGACGCCCTTGGAGCGGATCAGCCGAACCACCTGCTCGACGCGCTGGATGAGGATCTGCGGCGCGTTGTCGAACAACAGGTGCGCCTCGTCGAAGAAGAATACGAGCCGCGGCTTGTCGGGATCTCCGACTTCGGGCAGTTCCTCGAACAGTTCGGAGAGCAGCCAGAGCAGGAAGGTCGCGTAGAGCCGCGGGTTCATCATCAGCTTGTCGGCGGCCAGCACCGAAATCGCACCGCGGCCGTCGTTCGTGGTGCGCATGATGTCGGAAATCTTGAGCGCCGGCTCGCCGAAGAACTGCTCGGCGCCCTGCTGTTCGAGCACCAGCAGATCGCGCTGGATGGCGGCGACTGACTGCGGCGAGATATTGCCGTAGATGCGGGAGAGTTCCTCCGACTGCTCGGACATGTAGGTCAGCATCGAGCGCAGATCCTTCATGTCGAGGATCGGCAGCCCGCCCTCGTCGGCGATCTTGAAGGCGATGTTGATCACCCCTTCCTGCGCGTCTGTGGCGTCCATCAGTCGCGAGAGCAGCAGGGGACCCATCTCCGAGACAGTGGTGCGGATTCGGTGCCCCTTCTCGCCGAAGAGATCCCAGAAAATCACCGGAAACTCCTGCATCTCGTAGGGATCGAGGCCGATCTGGGCTGCGCGCTTGTCGAGAAAATCCTTGCGTTCGCCCATGGCCGCGATCCCGGAGAGATCGCCCTTCACGTCGGCGCAGAACACCGGGACACCGGCATTGGAAAAGCCTTCGGCTAGGATCTGCAGCGTCACCGTCTTGCCCGTTCCGGTCGCACCGGTCACCAGACCGTGGCGGTTGGCATATTTGAGGTCGAGATACTCGCCCTTGTTGATGGAATCATCGGGTTTGCGGCTGGTACCGATATAGATCTTGCCGTCTTCAAGCATTCCCACCTGTGTATCCCCTGCCTTGCGCCGTCTTCTCGAACACGGTCATACGTGCCTGCGGCAAAACGTTGATGAATTCTTATAGGCAGGTTGGCCGGGGCGAACAATGGTGTGCCCGCCCCTGACATTGACCTGTCGCCATGCCCGCCTATGCTGTCTGTGTTGCGGTGCGAAAGCACCCGGTCGCCATCAGGAACGGGGCTTGCGATGAAGGTCGGAATTGTCGGGACGGGCATGGTCGGCAGTTCTGCCGCTTATGCGATGGCGCTGCTCGGCGTCGGGAACGAGATCGTGCTGGTCGACGCCGACGTGAAACTGGCGCTGGCCCAGGCCCAGGACATCTCCCACGCCATCCCCTTTGCCTCGACCGCCTCCGTGAGGGCCGGAACCTATGCCGACCTGGCCGGGGCAGCCGTCGTCATCATAGCCGCTGGCGTCAGCCAGAAGCCGGGCGAGGACAGGCTGTCGCTGCTCGACCGCAACGTGGCCGTCTTTCGCAGCGTGATCGACGGGATCATGTCAGACGCCGCCGACACCATTCTCCTGATAGCGACCAATCCGGTCGACGTGATGACCTTCGCGGCGCAGAAACTATCGGGACTACCGGCCGCCCGGGTGATCGGCTCCGGCACCATACTCGACACGGCCCGGTTCCGCAGCCTGCTCGGCCATCATCTGGGCGTGGCCCCGCGTTCGGTGCATGCCGACATTCTCGGGGAGCACGGCGACAGCGAGGTCGCGATCTGGTCCTCGGCGACGGCCGGATCGATGCCGATCACCGCATTTGCCGAAGAGGTCGGCAGGCCGCTCGACGCCGACACCCGCCGGCGCATCGCCGTCGAGGTCCGCGATGCGGCCTACACGATCATCGCGGGCAAGGGCTCGACCTATTACGGGATCGGCGCGGGACTGGCGCGCATCGTCCGGGCCATTCTCGCAGACGAGCGTGCGGTGCTTACCGTCACGCAGGTCACCTCCGAGATCGCCGACGTCAGCGACGTGGCGCTTTCCCTTCCGCACATCGTCGGCGCCGGCGGGGTGGCGGCGGCCATCATGCCGTCGCTCGACACCGAGGAGGCGGAGGGGCTGCGCAACAGCGCCGAACTGATTGGCGGCTATTGCGGCAAACTGTCGTTCTGAGGTCGAAAGCGCTGCGGGCCGACTTAAATTTGACATGCAGCGCTTGCATCCAAAGCTTACCCTCGCTAGGCGTTACGTAACTATTTTCGGGAGAAGGAGCACCCCATGGAAGAACTCATCAAGCGCATCGAAGCCGCAACTGGACTCGACGCCGAAACCGCCCAGAAGGCGGTCGGCGCCATCCTCAACTTCCTCAAGTCCGAGGGGCCGGACGGCAAGGTGGCGGAAATGCTCGCCAAGATGCCCGGCGCGGAAGTCTTCATGGAAATGGCTGAAGGCGAGAAGGGCGGCATGCTCGGCGGCCTTATGGGCGGCGGCGTCATGGGCCTCGGCTCCAAGCTGATGGGCATGGGCCTCGACATGGGCCAGATTTCGTCGGTCTCCAAGGAAACCGTGGGCTTTGCCCGCGAGAACGGTGCTGGCGATGCCGTCGACGACATCGTGAACTCGATTCCCGGGCTGAGCCAGTTCGTCTGAGGCTTTTCGCCAAAACTCAGGTCAAAGATTACATCGGAACGCGAAGGCCCGGCCGCCATGCTGCCGGGCCTTTTTTTCTTGCGCGTCGGTCAAGTCGTGTACCGGTCAGGCGGCCCTGCCCTCCGACGGTCGGGGGGAAACCGTGTTCGCGCGCTCCCGCTCGGTAGCGAAGTATGTGGCGCCGCGCCCGGCCTGCTTGGCGCGATAGAGTGCGGCGTCGGCGGCACGGATGACTTCTTTCACCGTGTTGCCATGCTCGCCATACCAGGCCACGCCGATCGAAGCGCCGATGCGCGCCTTGCCGCCCTCGAAATACATCTCCTGCGAGAGACGAGCGATCATCGTGTCGCAGAGGCAGCGCAGATGCGTTCTGCCGGTGTCGCCCTTGAACAGGACCATGAACTCGTCACCACCGATACGCGCCGCCAAACCGGTTTCTGCAGCCGTCTCGCGCATGATCTCCGCCGCCTTGCACAAGACGGCATCGCCGGCATGATGGCCGAAGGTGTCGTTGACGGCCTTGAACTCGTCGAGATCGATACAGGCGATAGCCCAGGAGGACATGGTACGGTCCTCGAGCAGATCCTCGACCGTGCTGTCGAACTTCAGACGGTTGGCCAGGCCCGTTAACGGATCGTGGAAGGCGAGAAACCGGTTCTCTTCGTCGCGTTCGGCCAAAGCCTTGTTGGCACGATCCTGCCCGCGGGCAACGAAAACCAGGCAGCTGACCATGACGACGAAGATAGCTGCCAGGACCGGCATCACGCCTTCCCACATGGCCTGCGAATCCGGTTCGGACGTCCAGGTCAGGCGGATGGGCCTTTCACCCGCTCGCTCGTTGAGCCACATCGTGTGCATGGTCTCGTTGCCGTGAACCTCGGTCGATCCGCCAAGCGTAAACGTGTCGAGACCGAGGAAGCGACGCGACTGTTCGATGGTCGCCGGAGTGATGATCTTCGCGGTCAGCATGATCCTGGGCGGTCCGAAGGGAATGACCGCGGCACCGTCGGGGATAATGGCCTGCGCGACGATGACGGCCGGCTGCCCCTCGTAACGACGCAATTCGGCAACGTAGAGAGGATCGTTGCGATCCAGAGCGTCGGCGCGAACGGTATAGCCGTCGTCCAAACGCACCTTCATCAGGTCGAACCGGGCCTGTGCGCGCCGCAGCAGGTCGGCATTCGCAACGACTGTCGCCTGAACCTCCTCGGCATTGACGAGACGGCCTTCCTTCACGCCAAGCTCGACGGTCCCGTCCGCATCGACGATCGCGTTCATGTTGATGCCGAAGTCGTTCCAGAACCAGCTGACGAACTCCTCGCCGGCGAAGGCTTCGAGATCGCCTCCATGGTAGACCGCCTGGACGGTCTTGTCCCACCTCGATATCTGGGACTGGTCACGGGCGGTCAGCAGCTTGAGCTGTTCGACCTCGCCTTCCACGAGGTGTCGCTCGGTCTCCTTCTGGTGAGCATCGACGAACTTGCCCGCGGCCACCAGCAGGTGGATGTTGGAGGCGGCAAAAAGCACACCAATCGCAAGGCACACCAGATAGATGCGCTTGGTGATGATCCGTGTGACTTTGCGGCCTGCCGCCCGTTGCATCTTTTCCCCCTAAGAAGTCATGGGCACAGGATGACAAGCAAGGCTGAAAATTGGCCTAAACAGACTGGTAAGCAGACTCCTAACGCGGAGCGCCGGGCACGACTGCAGACGACAGATAAAGGGAATTCGGGGAGTCGTCGGACGGGTGGCTCCAGCAGGAGGCTCCCGCCTTGATGCGCTCCCGGGTACACCACATCCGTCCGACGCTTTCGACAATAACGATCCCGGACGGGGCTGCTTTGACATAGCTCAAACAGCCGTACAAATTTTTGCGCCCCGTCCCGTGATCGCGCGCGCCCGCCTACGACTTCACCTGCCTGAAACGGAGCAGCCGAACGGCAAGCACATAGGCCACCGGCAGCGCCAGCACCGCACCGAGAGCCGCGGCAACGCTCATGCTGACGGTATCGACGCGTCCTGCCGCGAGCGCCGCGGTGACGAGAATGCCCGCGAGGACCGGGGCTGCGAGCAGGTACATGACCGGGAAGAGCTTCAACATCATTGCCTCCATGACACGGCTTCGAGCGATGCGGCGCAGCGGCCGTCGCCGAAGCGGGATGAACGAATGATCCACATCGTCGCAGCGCATCATGAAGGCGGCCCGGCGC